>JBGPLZ010000017.1:0-36831 GCA_041486695.1 Acidobacteriota bacterium
AGCTCCTCGGCGGCCCGCAGGCCGGCCTGCTGGTCGGCCGCCCGCAGCTCATCCGCCGGGCCCGGGAGAACCCCCTGAGCCGCGCCCTGCGGATCGACAAGCTGACCTACGCGGCGCTCGAAGCGACGCTTCTCGAATACGCCCGGGCCACCTCGGAGGAGACTCTGCCCACGATCCGGATGATCGCCCTGTCGCGGGAGGCGATCGAAGCGCGCGCCCGCCTTCTCGTCGATCGGGTCGGAAAGGCCGCGGGCGGGGCGCTCGAGCTGCGGGTCGAACCCGGAGAGTCGCTTCTGGGCGGGGGGTCGGCGCCGCAGGAGGGGCTGCCGACGGCGCTCGTCTCCGTCCACGCGCCGGGTCTGACGGCCCGGGCCCTGGAAGAGCGGCTACGCCGCCATGGGACGCCGGTCCTGGCGCGCATCGAGGAGCGCCGCGTCATCCTCGACCTGCGCACCGTCCTCCAGGATCAGGATGCGACGGTCGCCGAGGCGCTGGTCGGCGCCGCGAACGCGACCCATGCTATGAGGGAGGACACTAGACGTTGAAGCGGAAGTTGATGACGTCCCCGTCCTTGACGATGTAGTCCTTCCCCTCGGCCCGCAGCTTGGCGCGCTCGCGCGCCACCGCCAGCCCGCCCGCCGCGATCAGATCGTCGTAGGTGACCACCTCGGCCCGGATGAAGCCGCGCTCGATGTCGGAGTGGATCGCCCCGGCGGCGCGCGGCGCCCTGGTGCCGAGGCGGATCGGCCAGGAGCGGCACTCGTCCTCGCCGGCGGTGAAGAACTGGATCAGGCCCAGCAGGCCGAAGGCGGCCCGGATGAGCCGGTCCTTGGCTGGTTCATGAAGCCCGAGATCCTCGAGGAAGGCGCGGGCATCGGCCGGCTCGAGCGCGGCGATCTCCTCCTCGACCTTGGCGGAGATGGCGCACAGGGCCATCTGCCGGCGCGCCGCGTGGCGCTCGAGCCCGAGATCCGAAACGAACGTCGGGATGGTGCGGACGTCGGCCTCGTCCAGGTTGACGATGACGAGCAGCGGTTTCGCGGTCAGGAAGGCGAAGCCGCGGATCTTCCGGATCTCATCGTCCTCCAGATCGAGCTCCCGGATCGGGATCTCTTTCTCGAGCGCCTCCAGGCAGCGCTTCATGATCGGCAGCTCCGCCTCGTCATCCTTGTTCTTCATCTTCTTGATGTTGAGCTCGAGTCGCTCGCGGCGGCGCTGGGCCACCTCGAGATCGGCAAGGATCAGCTCGGTCTCCATCGTCTCGAGGTCGCGCCTGGGATGGATCGTGCCCTCGCTGTGGGCGATCTCCGGGTCGCGGAAGGCCCGCACCACGTGGGCGATGGCATCGACGTTGCGCATCTCCTTGAGATCGAGGGCGTCCTTCGCCTCGCCCTTCTGCAGCCCCTGGATGTCGAGGAAATCGATCTGCGCGCAGGTCGTCTTCTTCGGGTGAAACATCGCCGAGAGCCGGTCGAGGCGCGGCTCCGGCACCCGGGCGACGCCGACGTTCGGCTGGCTCTTGCCGGAGGCGTACTTGTCGACGGCGATGTGCGCTCCGGTCAGGATGTTGAGCAGCGTCGTCTTGCCGACCTTGGGGAATCCGAGCAGTCCGACCTTCATCGTCGCCTCTCCGGGGAAGCCTCGCCGGAGGCGCATTCTATCAGTGGTCGGCGCCCTCCGCCGGGTGTATATTTGAACTGTATCGGCAGGAGATTTCCATGAAGAAACTCGCTCTCGTCGTGGCCGTCCTGATGGCCGTGGCCGGCGCTCCGTCAACCGCCGCCACGGTGGCCCGCCCGCACTCGGTCGACTATGTGATCGGGATGCTCGAGGCGGGCGTTCCCTCCCGCACGATCATCGCGCGCATCGATAAGGGGTCCCTCACCTTCACCGTCGGCGCGGGGGATGTCGACCGGCTGAAGGCCGCCGGCGCCGACGAGGCGCTGGTCCGAGCGGTGAAAGCGGCGGCCACCAGCCCGGTCGCGCCTCCCGAAGCGACGCAGGCACCGGAGAAGGAGAAGTCGCAGGCGTGGAGCCGGCCGCCGCGGCTCGCCGAACCCCGGGAGACGAACGGTGGCGAGGGAGAGGATCTCGAGAGTGGCAGCCCCGCCGAAAGCGAGAGACCGCACGGCGGCTACCCCTACTACCGGCCGGGTGACGATGACGACCAGGGCTACGGCTACGGGGGCTATTCCTACGACTTCTACTACGGTTATCCATTCTATGACCCGTTCTACGTTCCCTACTTCCCGTACTACTACTCGTACTACGGTTACTATTCGCCCTACTACCAATACAACTATGGCCCCGGCTTCCGGTACTACAACCGTCCCGGTCGCGCCATACCGCGTGGCTCGGGTAGGTTCATGCCGCGCGGCTCGGGCGGTCGTCCACCGGTGGGCGGCGCTCCCCGTGGCCGGCCTGCTCCGCGCGGCCATCACTGACGCCGCCGCTTGCGTGCTCGGGCTGATCTGGGAGACAATGCCGGCTTCAAGTGACCGGACGGGGCGTAGCGCAGCCTGGTAGCGCATCTGCTTTGGGAGCAGAGGGTCGGTGGTTCGAATCCACTCGCCCCGACCAGTGCTCCAGCCCGGAGCGGCACGAAACGCGCCTGTAGCTCAGCGGATCAGAGCACCAGCCTCCGGAGCTGGGGGTCGGAGGTTCGAATCCTCTCAGGCGCACCATCCCGCCCTCTTCGGATACGTCAGGCCTTTCATGAGCCTTGATGACGCCCCATCGTTCCGGAGGCCGCCTCGCCCGGGGCCGCGTTTGCCGGTTGCGGTGCTGATCCTGGCCGGCCTCCTGCCGATCGCCTGGCTCATCGGCAGACGGACCGTGCCGGTTCCCGTGCCGGAGCCGGCGCTGTTCCGTTCCGGGCAGACGCCGATCATGGTGCCGGAAAGCAACCGCGGACTGGCGGCGAACGCCGAGCCGCCGCACTTGCCGGCGCTGGTTCCCGGCGAAGCGGCCTACCGGCTGATCTTCGTCCCGGGAGGCACGAGCGGGGCGGGGCAGGCGCCGTTCCGACTCCGGCTGACGGCCCGCGATGGTCGCGATGTCTGGCAGGCGGACTGGAACGCGCCCGGCGACGATCGGGTGCCGCTCGAGATGATTCTCCCGGCCCAGGGCCTCCGATCGGGCCGCTACGCCATCGTCGTTGAAGACGCCAGCGGCACGATGCGCAACTTCCCCTTCATCGTCCCTTGATCGCCCCCACGCCCTCAGTTCTCCGAACTCCGACCAGAGGATGCCTCCATGACTTGAGGCGCTGGCCCCACACCCGCCGGACCCGTGTCCGGCGGGTGTGGGGCCGGCGCCTCTGTGATAACATACGCAACTTCGCCGGGCTCCTGGAGGTGGTTGTGGCCGGGGCGTCGTTCGTGATCGCCGAGCGCGCCTGTAGCTCAGGGGACAGAGCAACGGCCTTCTAAGCCGTGGGTCGAGGGTTCGAATCCCTTCAGGCGCACCACCGGTCACGAAAAGGCGCCATCAGGCCGCTGCCGGGAGGCGTTGGTCACGAGATGCGGTGAGTGTAGCTCAGGTGGTAGAGCTCCGGGTTGTGGCCCCGGCTGTCGTGGGTTCGAGTCCCATCACTCACCCCAGGTTGTCTGCAGTGAAGTGGGCCGTTAGCTCAGTCGGTAGAGCAGCTGACTCTTAATCAGCGGGTCGGAGGTTCGAGTCCTCCACGGCTCACCACTCCATCGTTGTCCGGGATCCCTCTCCGAAGAGCCGGACAGGGTCCCGACCCCAAGGGAGGCCGTGCCATGGCTGGCAAGTCAGTCCGCATCTTCGGCAAGGATACCTGACCGTACACCACTGCAGCCCGTGAGGCTTACCGAGACAAGGGGTTCGAGGTTGAGTACCACGACGTCCTGGGCGACAGGACCCGGCTCGACGAGATGCTCAAGTTTTCAAAGGGCGGCCGCAAGGTCCCGGTGATCGTCGAGGCCGACAAGGTCACGATCGGCTACGGCGGAAGCTGAGGCGTCTGACCCCTCCGGCCGGCGGCCGGAGCCCCCGCCCCTCCCAACCACGCCGCGCGTGGCCGGTCCAAAAGACCGGAAGACGCCGCGGTCGCACGGGACTCGCAGAGTCCGAGGGGGCCGTTCTGTCACCTGCTGTCACCAAGGATCCCTCACCGGCCGACCCCCGTGACCCGGGGCGCGCCGGTCCGGAGAGGCCCGGCGCCAGCCCCTCCGCGCGTGAAGATCGAGAGCGTTTCCTGAACCACCTGGCCCGCCAGCTGGAGCAGATCGACGACCCCGAGAAGCTGCACAAGACCGCCCTCGGCCAGATCGTTCGCCACATGGGGGCCGAGAGCGGCGCGCTGTTCCTGAGGCACCCGGTCTCGGGCGGCCTGCGCACCCTCGAGTGGGGGCGTGAGGCGCGCTGGGATGGCCGCAAGGTCTGGGCCTTCCTCGAGCAACAGCGGCCGGCGTTGAAGCCGACCGAGATCATGGCGCCGATCCTGGCGCGCGGCCACGCGGCGGGGGCCATGGCGCTGGTGCGCGCCACCCCGTTCGATCCGGGCGCCGGACGCTGGCTGACCCGTCTGTGCCGCAAGCTGGCGCACGAGATGGCGCTGCGCGAGGAGCGGCGCGCCAACCGGGTCGTCGATCAGATCAAGGACCAGACGGTCCGGGAATTGCGACCGAAGGATCTCTTCTATCAGATCCTGCACGGGCTTCGGGCGCTGACCCGTTACGATCACTCCTCCGCCCTCCTGATCGCGGAAGACGACGGCGCGCGCCTCGTCCTGCACGCCGAGCAGATCGCCTGGACGAAGGGGAAGAGCCGCCGCATCGGCCGCAAGATACGAGTTCCGAAAGAGCTGCGACCGACGCTCCGGCGTTCCACCGCGATTCGCATCGTGTCGTTCCAATCGGGGCGCCGCCGCGATGGCAAGCCAAGCGTCGCCGCGCCGCCGGAGAGACCGCCGGACTTGGCGGCGATCGCGCGCTTGCTGCGCTTCGGCGGCAAGCGGCGGGAGCCGGCCGAAGGGACGATCCTGGTGGCGCCGCTGCATCAGGATGGCCAGCTCCTCGGTCTTCTCAAGATCGCCGCGCAGCGATCCGGGGCGCTCGGAGCGGCCGAGGCGGAGGGGGTCGAGCGGGTCGTGCGTCATATCGCGTCGGTGATCCACAACGCCCGCCGGGCGCTGTCGATGGAGGAGCGGATCATCGAGGCGGAAAAGAAGCACGCCATGGCCGACCTGGCCCGAGCCATCTCGCACGACGTGAAGAATGCCATCGGGGCCATCCTTCCCCTCGCCCAGCAGGCGCGCGAGGAAGTGCAGGCCGGGACGGTCGACCCGAAGGTCCTGGCCGAGGACCTGGCGCAAATCGAATCCTCCGCCCAGATCTGCCAGAGGATCTTCGACGGCATGCTGCAGCTGGCCCGCTCGGGCGTCCGGCCGGTCGAGCGGGCGCCGCTCGGAACGATCGTCGAGAGCGCCCTGGCGATCCTCGGCACCCGTCTGAAGCGGGCGGGGGTCGTCCTGGAGATGAAGATCCCGGAGGACCTGCCGGACGTCCACGCCAGCCGGGGCGGCATGGAGCAGCTGTTCCTGAACCTGTTCACCAACGCGCTCGAGTCGATGACCGCCGGCGGCAAGCTGAAGGTGCAGGCGCGCCGTGCCGGAACGCGGGTCGAGGTGAAGGTGAGCGACAACGGCTCGGGCATTCCCCCCGAGCAGCTCAAGAAGATTCACGAGCCGTTCTACACCACCAAGGAAGAGGGCTTCGGGCTCGGCCTGGCGATCTGCCGCTCGATCCTGTGGGAGAACGACGGCACCATGAGCATCGACAGCCAGATCGGGAAGGGGACGGTGGTGACCGTCCTGCTGCCGGCGGCGTCGGCGCCCGTGAAGGTTCCGCGGTGAGGGGGGAGCGGGGGCGGATTCTGGTGGTCGACGATGATCCTGCGATGCTCCGGACGGTCGAGCGGATCCTGGCGGGCGCCCATGAGGTGCGCGGGCTGCTCTCCGGAGACGAGGCGCTGCGCATCATCCATCAGGAGCCCTTCGACGTGGCGATCGTGGACATCCGCATGCCGGGCGTGGACGGCTTCGAGCTGACCCGCGCCATCAAGGCGGCCCGGCCGCGGACGGAAGTGATTCTGGTGACCGGGTCGGTCACGGACCTCGACGAGAAGCTGGTCCGCTCGGTCAAGGAGAGAGCCGGCTTCTTCATCACCAAGTCGTTCTCGCGCGCCGTCCTCACCTCCCTCGTCGAGCGTTGTCTCGAGATGCAGGCCCTGGAGGAGGAGCGCGACGAGCTGATCCGGCGTCTCACCGAGGATCTGGATCGCGCCCGGCGATTCCAGCAGGCGCTCCTTCCGAAGGGTTTGCCGAAGAGCTACGGCGCGCTGCGCGTCGCCGCCGCCTACGAGCCGTGCGAGACCCTCGGGGGAGACCTGTTCGACGTCGTCCCGCTCGCCGGCGACCGGCTGCTGCTCATGGTCGCCGACGTGGCCGGTCACGGCGTGGCGGCGGCGCTGGTCACCGGGATGGTCAAGACGGCGCTGTTGCGCTCGCTCCAGGATCAGCCGGGGCTGGTGCCGGCGGCGCGCGCCGTGCTCGAGACCCTCGCCCCTCTGGGCCGGCAGCGCGTGGTCACCATTTTCCTGGCGCAGATCGATCCGCGCCGCCGGACCCTGCGGTACGTCAATGCCGGCCACCCCCCGGGGCTCCTCTGGACGCCGGGCGGAGCGACGCGTTTCCTCGCCGCGACGACGCCGCTGTTGTCGTATGGAATCCCCATGGACGCCGAGCCGGAGGCCAGCGTCCCGTTCGGTCCGGGGGAGCGTCTGGCGCTCTACTCCGATGGCCTCTACGAGGTGCGGGACCCGGCCGGAAACGAGCTGGGCCGCGAGCGCCTGCTCGCCGATCTCGCCGCGCGTCGCGGCCCGATCGAGCCGATCGTCGAGACCGTGATGGCCGCGGCCCGCCGCCACGCCGGCGGCCGCCCGCCCGACGACGACCTCACCCTGCTGGTGACGGAATTCTCCGGCGCCTGAGCGCCAGCGAGCCTACTCGGCGAGCAGCGGCAGCTCCTCGAGCGTGCCGCTGGCAGGATCACCCTTTAAGATACGGTGATTGTTGGTGTCGGCGATCAGCACCCGGCCGTCGACCACCGCGATCCCGCCCGGCTCGTGCATCGTCTGCCGCGAGCCGTCTCCGAACACCGTCCGCGTCTCCATCGCTCCAAAGGTAATTGCCTTGATCTTGTTGTTGTAGGTGTCGGCGACGTAGATGGTGTTCGACCCCACGGCGACGTCGAGCGGGTGCTGCAGGAGCACCTCCTCCGGCGCCCCGTCGCGATCGCCGAAGTCGAACAGGCCCCGCCCGACGATCGTCCGCACTTCCCCTTCGTCGAGGTCGATCGCCCGCACGCTGCTGACCTCGCTGTCGGCGATCACCAGATGCTTCCCCACCCGCGCCAGGCCGCTCGGCTGCGCAAACGACGCCTCGGCCAGCGCTCCGTCGGTGTGGTCCTCGCGGCCGTTCCCCGCCCACGGGCCGAGCCGACCCGCCTCCGGGTCGTAGACCCAGATCTGGTGGCTGCCGGCCATGGCGATCAGCAGATGCGCGCCGACCGCGAGAAGTCCCCAGGGAGAGCGCAGCGGGACGGAGCGCGGCCGCTCGGGGTCGTAGCGGCCCGGCTCACCGCCCTTCTCTCCGGTCCCGGCCACCGTCATCACCTCCTGCCGGGTGAGGTCGATGGCGCGGATCAGATGGTTTCCGGTGTCGGCCACGAAGAGCCGGTCGCCGAGGATCGCCATCCCCTGCGGGTTGTGAAAGGAGGCCTGCGCCGCGGGACCGTCCGCGGCCCCGGCGCCGCCCTCGCCGATCGTGAAGCGCACCCGGCCGTCGAGGTCGGTGACCACGATCCGGTTGTGGCCGCTGTCGGCGATGTACAGTCGGTCGCCCGCCACGTGCACCTTTCCGGGGAAGCGCAGGAAGGTGGCATCGTCCTCCGGATCGGGCGCGACGACGAGGGGATCGCGAGCCAGGATGCCGCGCTGCGCGCCTTCCCGCAGCAGGCCTGCTATCGCCTGCGCCAGCGGCTCCTCCTCGGTCTCGCCGGAGATCGTCTGACGCACGTAACCGGCCGCGTCGACGAGCACCAGAGTCGGCCAGGCGTGGACCGCGAAGCGCTCCCAGATGTCGTGCTCGGAGTCGACCACCACCGGGTGGGCGACGCCGTGGCGCCGCACCGCCCGGCGGATGTTCTCCGGATCCTTCTCGGAGATGAACTTGGCGGAGTGGACCCCGATGACCACGACCGGATCGTTCGCGAAGCGCGCCTCGATCCGCTTGAGGACCGGCAGGACATGCATGCAGTTGATGCAGCAGTAGGTCCAGAAGTCGAGAATGCCGACGCGCCCGCGGAGATCCTCCGCCACCGACAGCGGCCGGCGGGTGTTGAACCAGGTCACGTCCTTGGGGAACTCCGGGCAACGCACGCTGGCGCCGTCCATCGGATCTCGCCTCCGGAACGGGCATGATAGCAGACCATCGAGCCGGCGCCCGCCTTGCCTTTCGGCGGAGGGGGCCTAAACTTTAACCGGTCTCTCATGGTCCGCGACGTTTCCGAAAGGGAGGACAGAATGACGAAACCGTGCTCGGGTCTGTCGATGCTGCTGGCGGCGGGAGTGCTGAGCCTCGGCTCGCTGGTCTACGCCCAAGGTGATGACGGAGCGGCCACCCCTCCGGCCGATACCGGGACGCAAGGCACCGCGTCAACCCCGGCCAGCCCCGCACCGGAGCCGCAGCAGAAGAAGAAGGATCTGCATCACGACCGCGTCGACCTCAGGCACGATCGGCAGGATCGGGCCCAGGATCGCCAGACGCGGCAACAGGACAGGACCGGAAGGCGTTCAGACGTTCGTGATCTGCATCAGGACCACAAGGATGTTCACCAGGATATGACGACCCGGCACGCCGAGCGGACCGAGCTGCGATCCGGCCGCCAGGAGCTGCGGCACGACCGGACGAACCCGAACGCCACCCCCGCCGAGCTGAAATCGGATCGGCAGGCGGTCCGTCAGGATGCCAAGACCGTCCACAGCACGACTCGCGAGATTCGATCCGACCGAAAGGATGTCCATCAGGATCGCCAGGACGTCCGCCAGGACAACCGACAGATCCGGCACGATCATCGCGACATCCGCCACGACAACCACGACATCCGCCATGACAAGCGGGATGTCCGCAAAGACAAGCGGCAGGTCCACAAGCCCGCGGCGGCCCCGAGTCCCGCGAACTGACCAGGAAGTTCCAGGACGCATGATCGGAGCGGGGAGGCCCCAGGGTCTCCCCGCTCTTTTCTTTTGTCAGCGGCGGGATGATAGGATCGGCCGAAACGGAAGACGGACGCGCCCGTAGCTCAGTTGGATAGAGCACCGGACTTCGAATCCGGGGGTCGGGGGTTCGAGCCCCTCCGGGCGCGCCAGTTTCCGCTCAGAGCGTTCCCGGGTCTCCATACACAGGCTTGCCGCCGAACAGGGTCAAGAGAACCTTCGCGTCGCCGATCTGCTCCGGTGGAATGGCGAACAGGTTCCGATCGACGACGATGAGGTCGGCCAGCTTGCCGACCTCGAGCGAACCGGTCCGGTCGTCCTGGAAGTTGACGTAGGCGGAGCCGATGGTGAAGGCGGCGAGCGCGTCCCGGAGGTCGATCCTCTCTTCCGGGAGGAACGGCTCCTTGGTCTCGCCCGCGGGACCCATGTGGGTGACCGCGACTTCCATCTCCTCGAGGGGGTTGGGGGATGAGACCGACCAGTCGCTGCCGAAGGCCAGGATCGCCCCACTCTTGAGGAGGCTGCGAATCGGGTAGATCCAGCGGGCTCGCTCCGGCTCGAGGAATGGCAGGGTCAGCTTGGTGATGTAGTCATCCGCGAAGGCCCAGAGCGGCTGGAAGTTGGCCACCACGCCGAGCTGCCGGAAACGTGGAATGTCGGTCGGATCGAACAGCTCGAGATGGGATATGTGGTGCCGGCTGTCGCGGCCGCCGTTCTGCCGCCGGGCCGCCTCGACGGCGTCGAGACATTCGCGAATGGCGGCGTCGCCGATGGCATGGAAGTGGACCTGGAATCCTTCCTTGTCCAGGGCCGTCACGGCCCGCTTGAGGGCTTCCGGCTCGACCATCGTGAGACCCTTCACGCCCGGCTTGCCGAGGTAGGGTCGGAGCAGCGCCGCGGTCTGCACCTCCATGACGCCGTCCTGCATGATCTTCACCGTCGTCGCCCGCACGTGGCCGTGGGTGTACTTGCGGCGCGATTCGAGAAAGCCGGCGATCTGCTCCTCGCCTTTGGCCCGCTCCCACCAGAGGGAGGCGGACACCCGCATCGTCAGCTGCCCTTTTTCGTCGAGGGTCCGATAGGTGTCGAGCTGATCGGGCGACACGCTGGCGTCCTGCATCGAGGTGATGCCGAGGCTGTTGAGGTAGCCGACGGCGTAGCGCAGCCCTTCGAGACGCTCCTCGGCGGTGTAGGGCGGTGCGTGGGTGTTGACCAGGTCCATGGCGCTGTCCTGGAGGGCGCCGACCGGCTCGCCGGTCTTCGGGTCGCGATCGATCCGGCCGCCGGCCGGATCGGGCGTCGCCTTGGTGATGCCGGCGACTTCGAGCGCCTTCGAATTGACCCAGGCCGAGTGGCCATCGCTCGATTCGAGATAGACCGGCCGATCGTTGACCACCGCGTCGAGCAGCCGCCGGTCGGGGATCCCGCTCGGAGCGAAGACGCCGAGCGACCAGCCATCGCCACGGATCCACGGGATGCCCGGGTGCTCGGCGGCGTACTTCTTCACCGCGGCGACATACTCCTCCCTGGACTTGACGTCGTAGAGGGCGCAGGCGAAGTGGCTGATGCCGGCGCTGATCGGATGGATGTGGGCGTCCTGGAAGGCCGGCAGGATCATCTTCCCCTTCAGATTCACGACGAGGGTCTTCGCCCCGATGTAGTCGGCGGCGCCGCGGTCGGCCCCGACGTAGACGATCTTCTCCCCCCGCACCGCGAGCGCTTCGGCCCAGGTGCGAACTCCGTCGACCGTGTAGATCGGACCGCCGCGCAGGACGAGATCGGCCGGGAAACGTCCCGATTTCGGACTGCTGGCGCCGCCGCCGATTCCGGGCAGCCCGGCTCCCCGGGCGGCGTCGGGCCGTACGGCCAGCGCTGCCTCTGGTCTGGCCAGCCCGGCAAGCGGCAGCGCCAGCCCGGCCATGAGGAGGGCCGACCAGACGCGATGCGAAGGGCCTGGACAACGCGCGAAGGAGCGAACAACCATCATTTTCACCTCCTGAATCGGGGCTCTCCCTGACGCCATCCTACGCCATGAACACAATTTTGCAATCGCTTGCATGGTGAGTCTCGGGGCCTATGTTTTGGGCAGGGCTCGGCGTGCCCGGAGGAGGGTCCGCGGTGGGACGCACAGCGAATCGACATGTGGAAGACGGGGGCTGGCAGTCGGCGGTCGGAGCGACGATCCGGACGGTGGCGGTTCTCTCGGTGACCGCGGGCATCGGGCTCGCCGGGGTCGGGATCTTCTGCGAGCCGGCCCACCGGCCGGCAAACGCGGCGAGCTGCGGGACGTGCCTTCGAGCCTCCGACCTCGAGGCCTGTCATCGCGTGGCTCTCGATCTGGCCGCGGCGCGCGACTACCAGGCGGCGATCGCGATCGAGGAGCGCATCCACGATCGCCTGCCGGAGAATTCCGGAATCTCCGCCAGCCTGGCGCGCATGTACCAGCTCGGCACCTCGAACAGCGCCCGCACCGTCGCGCTGTACCACGCGGCCCTGCATGCCACGCCCGGATACCCGCCGGCCCTGATGGGCCTCGGCTCGGTGATGCAGGACAAGGGTGAGCTCGAGATCGCCACCCGCTACTACGCACGCGCCGTTCACGAGAGCCCCGGCCAGCCGCTCTTCAAGGTGCGCCTGGCGGAGGCTCTGCAGCTCACCGGACGCGAGGCCGAGGCCCAGCCCCTGCTTCAGGAGGTCGTCGCCCGCTGGCCCAAGAGCGACGAGGCCGCTTCCGCCCGCAGGCTGATGTCGCGCACCACCCTGGCGAGGCCGTAGGCGGACCCGCCCGGTGACGCCGGTGACAGGCCGATGAAGACAGCGTTTCCGACCGCCGCCGAGTCGCGCACTCCCAGCATCCTGGTCGTAGACGACGAGCCCCAGGTACGGGACGTTCTCTGCCAGGCGCTGGCGCAACAGGGATACCAGGTCGACTCCGCCGAGAACGGCGTGGTCGCCGTCGCAAAGGTCCGCGCCTCCCGCTTCGACGTTCTGCTCTGCGATCTGAAGATGCCGGGGATCAGCGGCCTGCAGGCGCTCGAGCAGGTCAAGGAGATCGATCCCGACATCGAGTTCATCATCATGACCGCGTATGGCACGCTCGAGAACGCCATCGAGAGCCTGCGCAAGGGCGCCTTCGATTTCCTGCAGAAGCCGCTGGTCTTTCAGGATCTGTTTTTCTCCATCGGCAAGGCGCTGGAGCGCCGCGACCTGCGCGAAAGGCTGGGCCTCTTCGAGCTCAGCCGATCGATCTTTTCCACCCTCGATCCGGAGACGCTGCACGGCCGGGTGCTGCAATCGGCGATCCAGGTGCTGCGTGCCGACGACGCGTCCCTCATGCTGGTGGACGGAAACGGCAAGCTGCGGGTCGCCCTCTCGACGTCGCTCGGGCGGGAGGTCCTGGAGCGCACGCACCTGGCGATGGGCGAGCGGATCGCCGGCCGGGTCGCGCTGCAGAGCGAGCCGGTCGTCATCAACGCCGACGTGCAGGCAGACGCGCGCTTTGCGGGGGTCGCCTCGTGGCGTCCGATCCGGGCCTCGATCGTCTGCCCGCTCACGATGCGCGACGATCTCCTGGGGGTCCTGAACGTCAACCGCGTCAACCTCGCCGAACGCTATACCGAGCACGACCGGCGCAACGCCATGATCCTGGCGTCGCTGGTCGCGCTGGCGCTCGGCAACGCCCGGCTGCACAAAGAGCTCGAGGCGCGCCTGCGGCAGATCGAGGAGACCCAGGGAGAGATGATCCAGAACGAGAAGATGCTGGCGCTCGGAAACCTCCTGTCCGGCGTGGCGCACGAGCTGAACAATCCGCTCTGCGGCGTCATCGGCTATGCGCAGCTTCTGCAGCAGAGCAACCCCGACCCGAAGATGCGCAAGGGGGTCGACGTAATCGTGCGGGAGGCGGAGCGCGCCGCCACCATTGTGAACCATCTCCTGACCTTCGCCCGGCGCGAGAAGGCGCAGAAGAAACCCCTTGGGCTGAACGGCGTCATTCTGAAGACCATCGAGAGAAGGGCCTACGACCTGAAGGTCAGCCGGATCGGCGTGCGGGCCAACCTCGATCCGAAGCTGCCGCTGGTCATGGGTGATTTCCACCAGATGCAGGTGGTCTTCTCCAACCTGGTCAACAACGCCCAACAGGCGATGTTCGAGACGCACGGGCGCGGCACCCTGACGATCACCAGCCGGCCACAGGGCGATCGCGTCGTGATCACCCTGTCCGACGACGGCCCCGGGATCCCGGCCGAGAATCTCCGCCGGGTCTTCGACCCCTTCTTCACAACCCGCGACGTCGGCAAGGGGGTCGGTCTCGGGCTCTCGGTCTGCTACGCGATCGTGCGCGACCACGGCGGGGCGGTTCGCGTACTGCCGAATCCGGAGGGGCGGGGGGCGACGATGGTCCTGGAGATCCCCGCGGCCACGCCCGAGGATCTGGAAGCCGCCGGGCGCGACCCCGAGGAATCGCAGGCCGTGGGGACCAGGCCCACCGGGCCGCGGATTCTCGTCGCCGACTCCGAGAGCCACGTGCAGGACCTCCTGGTGGAGCTCCTGAGTGGCATGGGATACCGCGTCGATACCGCCGACAGCGGCGAGGGGACGCTCGCCAAGATCCGCTCGGCCGACTACGATGGATTGATCGCCGACTACGCGCTGGCGCGCTTGAACGGCCGCTCGCTTCTCGAGACCCTGCGCGCTGAAAAGCCTGGGCTGACGCGGCGGGTCATCTTCCTCGCTAGCGACGCCGACGACCCGAGCCTGGTGGAGTTCGCCTCCGGCGCCGGCGTCATGCTGATCGGCAAGCCGTTCGATCTCGATACGCTGCGAGCCGCCCTGCGGCACCTCTTTCCGGTGCCGCACGCCGCATCCGATACCGTTCACTGAGACCGAGACCATAGAGCGACAGCGGCTAATGGGGCAGGGTCACTCCAGGAAGCGGCAGGCCGGTGTCGCGATCGAAGAGCTCGGGCGGGCGCCCGGGCGGCGCGCGGTCGTCCGTCTCCCGCTGCCAGCGGGCCAGGATCGCGCGCATCTCCTGCAGCGTCCGGGCGTGCGCCTGGTCCGCGGCCAGGTTCTGGAGCTCGAAGGGATCGGCCTCGACGTCGTACAACTCCTCCGCCGGCCGAGGCTTGACGAAGCAGCCCATCTGCGCGGCCGGGAGGCGCCCCTGGTCCCGGAGCCGCCGCATCGCCTGAAAGGTCTCGGAGCGGACCTCGTCGAGGGGAGGCGTGGCCGGGAGGTCGGGATAGGAGTTGAGGATGTACTTGTAGCGGGTGGTGCGGATGGCGCGTTCCCGGGCGGGGAAGTCGTGCCAGTTGTGCTCCGCCGCGATCCAGTCGCGGACCGACGCCTCCGGGTGAGTCAGGAGCCGGGCGAAGCTCTTCCCCTGAATCGTCGCGGGCGCAGTCCGGCCGGCGAGCTCCAGGATCGTCGGGGCGATGTCGACGGCGCTCACCAGGCCGAGGCTGACGCTTCCCGGGCGGACCATCCGGGGATAGCGGACCAGAAACGGAGTGGCGATGCCGCTGTCGTACACGGTGACCTTGGCGCGCGGGAAGGGGGCGCCGTTGTCGCTCAGGAAGAGCACGACCGTCCGGTCGGCGACCTTCTGCGTCTCGAGCTCGGCGAGGACGCGGCCGACGTAGTCGTCCAGCCGGCTGATCCTGCGATAGTAAAGCGCCAGCTCGCCGCGGGTCTCGGCGACGTCGGGAAGGAATGGGGGCACCACCATCCTGGACAGATCGTAGGAGGGATATCCCTCGACCGACTCGAAGGGGCGATGGGGGTCGTTCGAAGCCAGCCAGAAGAAGAACGGTTTGTTCTTGGGACGCTCCCGCAGCGCCTCGATCCAGTGCTCGGAGCCGCTGCCGACGTTATCCCGGAGCACCCGGTCGAAGCGGCGCGGCGCGTCGGATCCGAGGTGCCACTTGCCGATGCTGGCGGTGTAATAGCCGCCCGCGCGTAGCTCGTCGACGAAGGTGATCTGGTCCGGCGGCAGCGGATGGTGCAGCTCGGCGGCCCCGGTGGCGTGCGGGTAGCGTCCGGTGAGGATGCTGCAGCGTGACGGGCTGCACGAGCTGCAGGTCAGGAACGCGCGGTCGAAGCGCATCCCCGCCTTCGCCAGGCGGTCGATGTTGGGGGTGAGAATGTGCCCGTTGCCGTAGGCGCCGGCGTCACCGCGGCCGAGATCGTCGCCGATGATGATGACGAAGTTGGGCCGGATCGGCGCCGCGCAGGCGGCCAGCACCGCGCCGGCGGCCAGCGCCGCGGCGAGCGATCGGCCTCGCAGGCCGGCCAGCCTACTCACGGAGCCGTCCCGCCGCCGCCCGGTCGACGATGAACAGCAGCTCCCCCCGCTCCGGCCGGATCGCCTGGGCCGGCAGGAGAAAGGGACGCTCCTCGCCCTCGATCACGGCGGCGAGCGTCGGCGCCTTCTCCGGGCCGCTCACCAGGAACAGAACGAGCGCGGCGGCGTTGATCGCTTTCGGCGTCAGGGTGATCCGGTGGGCGCCGAGCTTCTCGACCCAGGGCGCGATGACGAGGCGATGGCGCTCGTGCATCGCGTCGCTGCCGGGGAATAAAGACGCGGTGTGGCCGTCCGGACCCAGTCCCAGAAGGACGAGGTCGAAGGCCGGTCTCTCGTCGGGGGTCGGAGCGAATAGAGAGCGAAGCGTGCTCTCGTACTCGCGCGCCGCATCCTCCGCGCGCGCCGCCTCGCCGTGGATCCGGTGGATGTTCGCCGCCGGAACCGGCACCTTCGCCAGCAGGGACTCGCGCGCCATGCGGTAATTGCTGTCGCGGTGGTCGGGCGGGACGGGCCGCTCGTCGCCCCAGAAGACCTCGGTCCGCGCCCACGGAACCCGGGCGCGGAAGGGTGCGTCGTCGCGCGCCAGCAGATCGTAGAGTCCGCGAGGTGTTGCGCCGCCCGATAGAACGATGCGGAACACGCCGCGCGCCGCGACGCTCTGTTCCGCCCGGCGCGCGAAGGCCTCCGCCGCTTCGTAAGACAGGGCCGCCGCGTCGGCGACGATCGTGACGCGGCGCGCGGGTCGCCGTTCGTCGGTCATCGTCCCGCCGCCGCCCCGGCCGGGATCCCCGCGTAGAGGTCCTCGTAGCGCGCCGCCGCATCGTCCCAGGAGAAATTTTCCGCCATGGCGCGGCGCTGCAGCTCGCGCCAGGACGTCGGGCACGCGGCGCGCAGGTGAAGCGCCCGGCGGACCGCCTCGACGAGCGCCGAGGCTGCGACGGTCTCGAAGACGAATCCGGTCCCCTGTCCCGGCCGGGCGCTCTCGTCCCGCACCGTATCGGCGAGCCCGCCGGTGCGTCGCACGACCGGGATCGTGCCGTAGCGCAGGGCGTGCATCTGGGTCAGCCCGCACGGTTCGTAGCGCGACGGGACGACCAGGAGATCGCTTCCCGCCACGACCAGGTGCGCGAGCGATGGGTCGAAGCCGATCTTCAGGCCGACCCGCCCCGGGTGCTCCCGCCGCAGCCGATCGAGCCGTGCCTCGATCTCCGGGTCGCCGGCGCCGAGCAGCGCCAGGTCGGCCCCGGCCTCGAGGAGCGCGGGGGCCGCCTCGGCGATGACATCGATCCCTTTCTGGGCGACGAAACGGCTGACCACGCCCAAAAGCGGACGGTCGGCCGGATCGAGGGCGAGCGACTCGCGCAGCCGGCGGCAGGCATCGAGCTTCCCCTCCAGGTGATCGGGGCCGTAGGAGCGCGGCAGGAAGGCATCGGCCGCCGGGTTCCAGAGGTCGTAGTCGGCGCCGTTCAGGATGCCGACGAGATCGGAGCCGCGACGGCGCAGGAAGGGATCGAGACCGAAGCCTCCCTCCGGGGTGGTGATCTCGCGGGCGTAGGTCGGGCTGACCGTGGTGAGCCGATCGGCGAACACCAGCCCGGCCTTCAGGATGTTGATCCCTCCGTGGTCCTCGATCGCCTCCGGGGTCATGACCCTCTCGAGCAGCGCGGATGGCAGGCCCAGCCAGTCGAGCTCCTCGGCGCCGAACCGTCCCTGATACCCGAGGTTGTGAATCGTCAGGACGGTCCTGGGGCGGACCGCCAGCCGGGGGTCGTTGCGGATCAGGAGCGGCACGAGGGCGACGTGCCAGTCGTGCAGGTGCAGGACATCGGGCACGGTGCCTCGCCGAAGGGCGAATTCGCAGACGGCGCGCGACAGGAAGGCATAGCGGCGGGCGTTGTCGCGGAAGGAGCCGCCGGGCGGGCCGTAGATGCCGTCGCGCCCGAACAGCTCGTCGTTGGCGACCAGGGTCGTGACCACGCCCTCGCTCTCATGGCGCGACAGGAAACGGGCCGGGAGCCGGGCGGGGCCGAGCGGCACCGCCAGGTTCAGTCCTTCATCCGCGAAGCCGGCGGTGTCGACGCCCCCGTAGGCCGGCAGCAGGCGGCGCACGACATGGCCTCTCCGGCCGAGCGCGCCCGGCAGGGCGCGCAGCACGTCGGCGAGGCCGCCCGTCTGCGCCAGCGGCCCCGCCTCGGCCGCGGTCATCCAGAACTCCATCGCCGGTTTCGATGTCGTCTTGACGGCGTTCCGGGGGCTCACCACCGCCTCAGCGGCCGCCGGCGGGAGCGGAGCCCGGGAGCAGGTGACCGGGCGGGATGTCCATCACCTGGTCGAGGTCGCGCAGGTGGCGGGCCGCTTCCTCGGGCGCCGTCGGGTTGATGAAGAAGCCGCTGCCCCACTCGAAGCCCGCCGCCTCGGTCAGTTTCGGGATCACCTCGACCTGCCAGTGGTAGCGCTCGGGGTGCGGCTCACCGGGCGGGGCCGTGTGGATGATGTAGTTGTAGGGCGGGTTCTTGAGAGCCAGCTTCAGCCGGCGCAACACATCTTGAAGGATCTCGCCCAGCGCCTCCATTTGCCGCCGGGTCAGCATCCAGAAGAATGGCTCGTGGGTGCGTGGGACGATGCTGATCTCGAACGGGAAGCGGGAGGCGAACGGGGCAAAGGCGATGAAGTCGGCATTCTGAACCACGACCCTGCGCGTGTCGGCGGTTTCCTGCGAGACGATGTCGCAGTAAATGCAGCGACCGCGGTACTCGAAGTAGCGGCCGGCGCCCTGAAGCTCATACTCGATCCGCGCCGGCACGACCGGCAGCGCGATGATCTGCGAATGCGGGTGCGACAGGGTCGCGCCGGCCTCCGCCCCGTGGTTCTTGAACACCAGGACGTAGCGGAACCGCACGTCGTGAAGCAGGTCGGTGATCCGATCGCGGTAAGCATTGATCACCTCGACCATCTGCCGCGGCGAGTACAGGGACGGTTCGTCGCCGTGTTCGCGGCTTTCGATGACGACCTCGTGCGCTCCGACCCCGCGCATCTTGTCGTAAAGCCCCTCGGCGTGCTTGTCGAGGCTCCCTTCGATCCGCAGGGCGGGGTAGCGGTTGGGGACGACCCTCACGTTCCAGCCGGGCGCGTTCGGCGCACCCTCGTCTTCCCGGTAGGCCAGGACCTCCGGAGGGGTCATTCCTTCCTGCCCTGGGCAGAAGGGGCAGTCGGCCTGGTTGTCGACCGGCGAGATGTAATGGCGCAGCGGATTGGGGCGGTTGCCCCGCTCCCCGGCGATGATCACCCAGCGTCCGGTCACCGGGTCCTTGCGGAACTCGGAGCCGATCGGTGCGACGACTCCCACCACGACCTCCTGGTCCGATGCCCGGCGAAGCCGCGGATCGGCCCGCCGTCGGACGGATTCGAATCGCCTACCGGCCGGCGAGCCGGCGGAATGACAGGCTGATCTCGACCGGGCCCGCGACGGAACTCGCCACCAGCCCCGACCAGCATAGCGCAACGGCGGTGCCCTGGTAAGCCGCCTCGTAACGGTCCTCCGAGCGCTGCAGCGTCTCGATCGGCGCGGTGGTCACCCGGGCCGGCCGGACCGCCGCCAGATCGAGGGCGAAGCCGAAGGCGCGGTCCTCGAAGCTGATCCGCGTCGCCTCCTCCACCTCGACGGGATCGCCCGGCGCGCAGCGCACCAGGCGGTCCCCGGTCGCCGTGATCACCAGAGCCCGATCGGGCGCGCGCGGAGTCAGCAGCGACAGGAACAGGATCGTGCCGAACCATGCGGGGGCCGCGCCTCCGTCCTCGGGCACGAACCGGACTCGCAGCGTCCCCCTGGGCATCAACACGACCGAACGCCGGTACGCGAAGCCGCCGAGCCGGGCCCGGCCGGAGAAGCCGCCCTCCTCCATCGTCCAGTCGGTGAGCGGGCCTTCGAGACAGGTGAGCCCTTCGAAGCGCGCCAGGCGACGCGGGTTGGGAGGCGTTTCGGAAGCGAAGTCGCGCAGGCTCCGGAGCGGAGCGCGATCGAAGCTCCGGTCCCGCAACGCCGCCGCATCGATGCCGACCGCCACCTCGTGCGGGGAGGCGACGGCGCCGGGGGTCGCCTGGGCGTGGGTCACGTCGCTGCCCTCGTGGTAGCTCTCCTTCCAGCGGGCCACGACGTTGGTGATGTTGAAGCGCGCCTCGAGATCGTCGAGCTCGGCGAGGGTCCCGCCGTCCGCCGGCCGCAGGAAGGCCTGCGTGGTCGCCGAGCGGAGGATGATCTCCTCCTGAAGGTCGCCATCGTAGTCGGCGCGCTCGACGATGACCGTGTCGCCGAGATCGCGGGCCAGGATGGCGTCCGCCGTCAGGACGCTTTGGGCGATGCCATGCCGCAGATGAGGGAAGTAGATCCCCCCGAACAGGCCGTGCCAGTAGGCGCAGTTGCACTCGGCGCGCAGCGCCGCGGTGAGCGCTTCGTCGCGTCCCGGGGTCGCGGCCGGCAGGGCGCGGGCGCGGCGCGAGGTCCACAGGACATGTTTGTGGAGCTGGTCGGCCTCCGGGTAGCGGGACAGGAACATGTCCCACAGGCTGCCGCGGACGAAGGCGCGCACGCTCTCCGCCGGCGCGCCCAGAAGCGCCGCCCGGCGCGTCCGGCCGTAGGCGGCCACCGCGTCGGCCGGCAGGGCCCATTCGAGCATCTCGGTATAGGAGGCGTTCGGAACGTACACTTTGCGCGCCGCGGGCCGCTCGGCGAGATAGGTCCGGGGCGCCAGCCCCCGCGCCGGGCCCTCCGGCTCCTCGAGCAGGGTGAGGAAGCGCTCCAGCCAGCCCTCCTCGAAGACCCAGCGCCGGGTCCCGGGCCAGAAGCCGAATTTCTCGGCGTCGTCGCCGTAGGTGAGCACCCAGTCGCGCTCCTGCCGGGCGAGCTCGTCGAGATGGGCGCGCACCGCTTCGATCGGCCGGAACGGGATCAGGTAGCGCAGCTGGAAGTCGGACGGGAAGAAGCCGACGGCGTGCCCCGCGCGCTCGGTTACGAACAGTCCGCTGAAGCGGTCGTCGAGGAGCCCCGCGAAACGCAGGTGCTGGTCGTCGAGGATCGTGTAGCGCACGCCGGCTTCGGCGAGCAGCTCGGCGAGCCCCGGTTCCCACACCCGTTCGGCGATCCAGGCCCCCTGGGGGCGAATGCCGCAGCGCCTCTCCCACCAGGCCGCCAGCCGCTCGATCTGATCGAGCGCATCGGCGCGCGGGATCACCGGCAGGATCGGCTCGTAGAACCCGCCCCCGAGCGGCTCGATCCGTCCGGAGCCGACCAGCGCGACGACGCGATCGAGAAACGGCCGGTCGTGAGCCTCGAGCCATTCGATCAGGCAGCCGGAGAGGTGGAAGGCCGCGCCCACGCCAGGATGGCGCTCGAAGTGATCGACCAGGGGCGCGTAGCAGAGCCGCGTCGCATCGGCGAACACCTGGTCGAAATTGCCGACCGGCTGGTGGAAGTGGAGGGCCAGGAGCAGGCGGACTCTCACGGCGTTGCCTCCGCGAAGGCGGGCGCCGGGAACGGGGGGATCTTGAGGTCGATTTCGCGCAGCGACATGCCGTCCTCCCGCGCGCGTAGCCGCACCAGCAGGCCGGCGCGCCGGCCCGGGCGGAGCCCGACCTCTCCGGCCGGAATCGCGACCTCCATGATCTTGCGCGCCGCCACCCGGACTCGCGAGGGGCGCGGTGCGAGACCGGCCGTCCCCTCCTGCGGGACCGAGACATAGAGCCGCGCCTGCCGCGCCTCGCCCCGTTCGTCGAGGTCCAGGCTGATCTGGCGCGTCTCTTCGCCGGCGCGGAAGGAGAGGTCGAGCCCGAGGCCGGCGAACGCCGGTCGGGGCGCCCGCGGGTCGGGATCGAGACGCAGGACGAAATCGCCCTCGCGCGTGAACCCGAAGCGCAGCGACGCCACCGTCCGGACGGCGCGCTGCATCGTCCCGGGCGCGTGCAGGGTGGCCCAGGAGAGCACGACCGCGCCATGCCATTCGAAGAAATCTCCTTCGTAGCCGTCGATCACCGGCTGCAGCCAGGCGGCCGGCTCGGCCAGGGCACCCGCCTCGCCGAGCCGCTTCCCGGGCGAGCGCACCGGCCAGCCGAGGTCGTCCGGCACGGATCGTCCCAGCGCCTCGTACGCCTGGCGGAGATGGCCGCGGAAGATCTGATCGAACTCGGCGCGGTACGAGCTGGTGAATTGATCGTCGAGCCACCAGAACCAGTCGCTCCCCTCGGCCGCCCGCAGCGACGCCCAGGCGTCGCGGCGCGCCTCATCGGAGGTGCCGGGGAAGTTGCCGGGGTTCTGGAGAGCCGCGTCGAGGTCGGCCCGCGCCCGGCCGAGGAGGCCCCAGGCGCGGTTCTTCTCCGGAGCGCCGATCCAGGTGCCGAAGTCGGCGCGGATCCAGCTGCCGGCATGCAGCCGCTTGATCGTGCCGCGCCGCGGGCTGGCGGCGATCGCGTCCGCGACCGGGACCGCGGCCACCTCGCGGCTCGTGGTGATGGTGCCGTAGAGGGCGCGCAGGAAGTGGGCCCCGGCGCGCGGGTAGCTCTCCCAGGGGTTCTCCCCGTCGAGAGCCACCAGCACCAGGCCGTCGTCTCCCTCCGTCCGGCGTCCTCGCCGGACGACGTCCGCGAGAAAATCGCCCGCCGCCGCGGCCGGGTCGGCGTCGGCGCAGGTGAAGCCGATCCGGTCCGACAGATCGTGATCGCGAAATATCAAGACCGGCCCGTCGGGCAGCCCCTCCACGATCCAGGGACGGGTGGGATCGGCCGGCCCGTCGCGCTCGGATCGCAGCAGGACCTCTTCGTCGCTGGCGGCCCAGGTGAAGCCTTCCGCCGCGGCGAGGGCGATGGTCTCGCGGCTCACCGCGCCCTCCGAGGGCCACAGGCCCCGCGGCCGGAGACCCAGATCCCGCTCGATCGCGGCGCACGCATCGCGGAGCTGCGCCCGGGCATCGCTTCTCGCCTGGAAGCGCGCCGGCAGGGGGAGATCGGGAAGCGCCTCGCGGGCCGCGTCGCTGTCGATCAGGAGCGGCAGGATCGGATGGGCGTACGGGGAGGTGACGATCTCCGCCCGTCCCTGCGCCGCCGCTTCGCGGTACAGCGCCGGCAGGCGCTTCAGGAGCGCGGTCTCGATGTCGTGAATGGTGCGGATGTTGTCCTGCGTGTAGGCCTGGCCGCGGCGGCGCAGCGCCCGCAGTTCGGGGAAATCCTCGCGCGCCTTGAATCCGAACCAGGAGAGGTCGAAGAGCATCTGTAGATCACGGTAGTCGGCGATGCCGAACTCCTTCCAGGCCTCGGCCGGGCCGCGGAGGGATCGCGCCCGGTCGCGCCGGGCGAGCAGGTCGGCGAAGCGTGGCAGGTCGCCGATCATGTGCTCGGGCCGGGCCGAGAAAAAATGATCGAACAGGAAGGTCCGCTGCGCCTCGTCGAGATCCTCCGCCGGCACGGCGCCGACGTCCCAGAAGACGTCGCGCGCGCCGGCGGCGTAGGCGCCGATCTGCTCGAGCAGGACCGGCACGACGTTGATCGTGACGCGCACCTCGGGGAACTCCTCGAGTACGCGGACCATGTCGTAGTAGGAGCGGATGGCGTGCAGCCGCACCCAGGGCATGAAACAGGAGGCCTCCCCCCGCAGACGGTAGAGGGGCTGATGCATGTGCCACATGAAGGCGAGGGAGACGCGCTTCACGGCGCGCTGAACCGGCTGTCGCGGCTCACGACGCTGATGCCGTCCTCGGTGACCACGATCCCCCGGGCACGGTCCCTTTCGGTGTCGTAGCCGATGCTCGTATCGGGTGGGATCTTGAGATCCTTGTCGATGATGGCGCGGCGGATCCGGCAGCGCCGGCCGACGTCCACCCCGTCGAACAGCACGCTCTCGCTCACCGTGGCGTAGGAATTGATGCGCACCAGCGGGCTGAGCACGCAGCGGTCGATATGCCCTCCCGAGATGATGCAGCCGGGGCTGACGAGCGAATCGGTGGCGATCCCCATCCGGTTCGCTTCCCGGTCGGCGAACACGAACTTGGCCGGCGGGAAGTCGACGCGGGCGGTCAGGAGCGGCCATTCGTAGTTGTAGAGATTGAACGCCGGCGAGACGCTCACCAGGTCCATCGAGGCCCGCCAGTAGGAGCCGATGGTGCCGACGTCGCGCCAGTAGCCGACCTCCGCCTCGGTGGCGCCGGGGATCGTGTTGTTGAGAAAGTTGTAAGCGTGGATGTGCGCCTTGTCGAACCAGCGCGGGAAGATGTCGCGCCCCAGGTCGTGGCCGCTGTCGGGGCTGGCATGGTCCGCCTGGATCACCTCGCGCAGCACCTCGTAGTTGAACAGGTAGTTCCCCATCGACACCAGGGACTTCGACGGGTCCTGCGGGAAGGGGGGCGGTTCCTTCGGCTTCTCCTCGAAGCGCGCCACCCGCATCCGCGCGTCGACCTCGAGGCAGCCGAACATGTGCGCCTCGGACCGCGGATGGGGCAGGACGCTGACGGTGATGTCGGCCCGCGCGGCCTCGTGCTCCGCGATCATCTGCTGGATGTCCATGCGATAGATGTGGTCGGCCCCGAACACGCCGATGATGCTCGGGCGATCGCGCTCCAGGCGCTCCAGGTTCTGATACAGGGCATCCGCCGATCCCTGGTACCAGCCGCGGTTCTCGCCCGAGGTCGCCGGGATCACCTCGCAGTACTGTCCGAGGTGGGAGGAGAAGTTCCAGCCGCGCGACAGATGGCGGATCAGGGAGTACGACTCGTACTGGGTCAGAACATGAATGCGCAGCAGATTCGAGTGCACCAGGTTGGTCAGCACGAAGTCGATCAGGCGGTACCTGCCGGCGAAGGGCATCGCCGGCTTCGCCCGGCGCCGGGTGAGCGGGCTGAGCCTCTTGCCTTCTCCCCCCGCCAGGACGATCACGGCCGTGCCGCGGCCGCTGGCGATCATCCGCGTCTCCAGACCCCGGGGTCGAGATCCGGGAATAGGTTGTCGAGCGCCTCGAGCCGCCCCAGCTCGGCCTCGTCGACCGAGCCCGCCTCGATCTGCCGGGCCAGGCGAAAGAAGCGGTCGAGATGGTCGTGCACCCGCCGGCGCGCGTAGTCGACCGAGGTAACGTTCTTGAGGATGAACGGCCAGTCGGACGACTGCGCCAGCAGCAGTTCGCGCCCGAGCTGCGCCAGGGCGCGGCGCTCGGTTGTTCCCGGGGCGGCCGCGCGCCCGGCCAGGGCCACCATGCGGCGGCCGGCATCGTGCAGCGGCGGCAGGATCCAGTCGTTGGTCTCGTTCAGCCAGACATCGTAGTAGCCGCGGGCTCCCCAGCTCGAGGCGGAGGGCTCCGCGATCTGACCGACCGGGTTCTCGGCCAGGTACCGGGGTGGGCTAAGGGCCCGCACTCCGCGCGCCGGGAGGCGGCGCAGCACCCCCTCGAGCCACTCCGGTCCCTCGAACCACCAGTGCCCGAACAGCTCGGCGTCGTACATCGCCACCGCCAGCGGCCGGCGGTCGATCCGCCCGGCCAGCCAGTCGAGCTGGGCGCGGCGATTGAGGACGAAGTCCTCGGCATGGCGCGCGGCGGTTCGCAGCGCTTGGTCGCGGCGGTATGGCTCCTTGCGATCGATCCCGCGGCCGGTGATGGCGTGATACTTGAAGCCGGTCATGCCGCGCCGGCCCGAAGGGTCGAGGTAGGGCGCCACGTAGTCGTGCTCGAGATCGAAGCCGATGTCCCGGTAGAAATCCCTGTAAGAGGGATCGCCGGGATAGCCCTGCTCGGCGCTCCAGACCTGCACCGAGCTTTCCTCGTCGCGCCCGAACATCGCCACGCCCGCGGGGCTCCGCAGAGGGGCGTGCAGATCGTGGCGCGGCCGGCTGGAGGCGTTGCGCAGGGCGTGCGCGTCGAGGAAGCAATACTCGATCTCGTGGCGCGCCAGGATCCGGTCGAGCCCCTCGAAATAAGCGCATTCCGGAAGCCAGAGGCCCCGGGGAGCGTGGCCGATCTGCCGGCGGTGCTCGGCGACCCCGACGGCGATCTGCGCCGAGACCGTCTCGGGATCGATCGCCAGGTGCGGCAGGAACCCGTGCGTGGCGGCGCAGCCGATGATCTCGATCAGGCCCGCGCGCTCGAACCGCGCGAACTGCGCCACGAGGTCGCGGCGATAGGTTTGCAGGAACAGATGGCGGAGGCGCTCGAGCCGGTCGCGGTAGAACCCGGTCACCGGGCTGAAGTCGACGTCGCGGCGCGTCCGCGACACCTCCTGCGCCGCGAGCTCGCACATTCGAGCGAGGTGACGCTCGTACTTGCCGATCAGCACCGGGTCGCGCAGCATCGCCATCAGCGTCGGGGTGAGCGACATGGTCACCTCGACCGGCACCTCGTCCTCGAGAAGATGCTCGAACATGTCGAGAAGCGGCAGATAGGTCTCGGTGATCGCCTCGAAGAGCCAATGCTCCTCGAGGAAGTACTCCCGCTCGGGGTGGCGCACGAACGGCAGGTGGGCGTGCAGCACGATGGCCAAGTCGCCGCGGCAGGCCGGCGCCTCGTCACGGCGTCGCCGCCCCGCGTCGCCGGCCGCGCCGGCGCTCCAGAGGACGTGGCCGGCCGGCGAGGAACCGCGGCCGGTGACCGGCAGGGCGTGGGCGCCGGGACGGCGAAGCTCCGCCCAGGCCTCGCCCCCGCGGCCGGATTCAACGCGCGGCACCCGCAGCGGGTTGGACACCAGGACCTCGTGGAAACCGGAGCCTTCCCCGAAGCCCAGGCGGACGCGCACGAAACAGTCGAGCTGATCGTTGGTGATGAACCAGCTGGGGGCGCGGAAGTCGAACTCGCGGCGCGCGACTTCGGCGAATCGGCGGCCGTCGGCCGAGGTCTCGAGACGCAGCTCGGCCGGTCCCGGCCCCTTCGCCACGATCGCCTCGACCGCGGCGTCCATCACCCAATAAAGGAAGAGCCGCCGGGGCTCGACCAGCATCAGGACCGCGCGCGCCGGTCCGCCCGGGCGAGGCAGCGCCGGCAGCGCGGCCGGAATGAGATCCTGTTCGGAGGTCAGCATCGCTTCCTCCTCGATCGGGAGACCTCATCGGTGGCCGCCGGCCGGCTCGTCCGTGCCCCGGCTCCCCGCGGTGGCTCACGATCGTCTGGATGCACCATAGTGAGTCTCGATGCCAACATTCTAGTGCATCCGGGGTGTGCGCGGGTCGCATCGAAAACGTCCTCGCGGCGGAGGCTAATCCCGCGCCTTCGGGCAGACTTCGGGCGCGGCGGGGAATAAAATGGTGCCATCCGGCGATATCCCCGGCATCACGCTCCGTCGACGCGGCCGAATCGCGGGCGGACCAGATTGAGGAGAGGACGATGCGGTCAATCGCGGTGGTTCCGCGAAAAAAGGAAGTCAAGCTGATCGAGCAGCAGGAGCCGCGGATCACCGCTCCCACGGAGGTCAAGCTGCGCATGCTCGAAGTCGGGGTGTGCGGCACCGACCGGGAGATCTGTTCCTTCCAGTACGGCACGCCGCCGGCGGGACTGGACTATCTGGTGATCGGCCATGAATCGCTCGGCGAAGTGATCGAGGTCGGCCCCAAGGTCACCCGCCTGCGGCACGGCGATCTGGTGGTCCCCACGGTGCGCCGCCCCTGTTCCCACGCCGGGTGCGTAGCCTGCCGCGCGGGGCAGCGCGACTTCTGCACCACGGGCGATTTCACCGAACGGGGCATCAAGCAGGCTCATGGCTTCATGACCCGGATGGTGGTCGACGACGAGTCCTACATGAATCTCGTGCCGCGCGAGCTGCGCGACGTGGCGGTCCTGGTCGAGCCGCTGACCATCGCCGAGAAGGCCTTGATCCAGGTGAACCAGATCCAGGAGCGCCTCCCCTGGACCTGTCCCGAGCATCCGGGCGAGAAGGCCTCCCATTGCCATCGCGCCCTGGTGCTGGGAGCGGGCCCGGTCGGGCTCCTGGGGGCGATGGCGCTCAAGGTGGCCGGGTACCAGACGTTCGTCTATTCGCGCGAGCCGGCCTCCGACGCCAAGGCGAAGCTGGTCCGCTCCCTGGGCGCCGGCTACATTTCGGCGACCGACGTCCCCGTGCAGGATCTCCCCGGAGCGGTGGGCGGCAGCATCGATCTGATCTACGAGGCGACCGGAGCCTCCCGGCTCGCCTTCGAGGCGATCGAAGAGCTCGGGGCCAACGGCATCTTCGTCTTCACCGGAGTTCCGGGACGCAAGGGCCCGGTCGCCGTCGACACCGATCTGATCATGCGCAACCTGGTGCTCAAGAACCAGGTGGTGTTCGGAACGGTGAACGCCGGCAAGGAGGCCTTCGAGGCCGCCATCCGCGACCTCGGGACCTTCATGAAGCGCTTCCCCTCGGCCGTGGTCTCGATGATCACCGGGCGCTTCCCGGTGGAAGCTCACCGCGATCTGCTCCTGGGGCCGCTGACGGGGATCAAGAATGTCATCACCCTTCAGTAAAAATCGATCCGGCCCGCCCGCCGACGCCGAATGGCTCGAGGCCGACCGTCTCGGCGGGTTCGCTTCGGGGACCGTGGCGGGGATCCGGACGCGGCGTTACCACGGGCTGCTGCTGGCCGCGACGACGCCGCCCACGGGGCGGGTGATGCTGGTCAACGGGCTCGAGGCCTTTATCGAGACGCCGGCCGGCCGCTTCGCGATCAGTTCCGAGCGCTACGCTGCGGACGTCATCCACCCGGACGGCGCGCGCCGCCTCGAGGGTTTCGAGGCGGATCCGTGGCCGCGCTGGAGCTACGCGCTCGAAGACGGCACGCGGCTCTCGCGCGAGGTCATCGTCAGGCCTGGCGGACCCCAGGTATTGATCGCGTTCCGGCTGTCGGAGCCGCGGCCGGGCGTGCGTCTCGTCGTCCGGCCCTTCCTGTCGGGACGCGACGATCACGCCACGCATCACGAGAACCCGGCCTTCGGGTTCGAGCCCGAGAGGCGCGACGGAGACCTCGTGTGGCATCCCTACCCGGGGATTCCGGGGATCGTTCTCAAGACCAACGGCCGGTACGAGCATGACCCGGAGTGGTACCGCGGCTTTCTCTACAGCGAGGAGCGCGCCCGCGGGCTGGACCATCTGGAAGACCTGGCCTCACCGGGCACGCTGTCCTTCGACCTCTCCGCTGGTGAGGCCCTCCTCTGGTTCGCCGCCGAAGCGCCGCCGGGCCCTTCCGGCTTCGCCCCCGGCACGACGCTGCGTCAGGCCGAGGGGCTGCGCGATGCGGAGCGGCGCCGTCGCGCGGCGGTTCCGGACCGGCTGGAGCGCGCCGCCGAGGCCTACATCGTCCGCCGGGGAGACGGTCAGACGATCGCCGCGGGGTATCCCTGGTTCACCGACTGGGGCCGGGACACCTTCATCGCGATCCGCGGGCTCTGCCTGGCGACCGGGCGGCTGGCGGAGGCGCGCGACATCCTCCTGGCCTGGGCCGCGATCATATCGAAGGGGATGCTGCCGAACCGCTTCCCCGATCGTGGCGAGACTCCCGAGTTCAACAGCGTGGATGCCTCGCTCTGGTACATCGTGGCGGTGCATGAGTTCCTCGAGGCCACGGGCGCCTCGCGCGATCGCGAGGCGCTGCGGCGCGCGGTCGAGGTGATCCTCGATGACTATGCGCGCGGCACACGCTACGGCATCCGGCTCGACGAAGATGGTCTGCTCGCCGCCGGGGAGCCGGGGGTGCAGCTCACCTGGATGGACGCCAAGGTCGGCGACTGGGTCGTCACGCCGCGGATCGGCAAGCCGGTCGAGGTGCAGGCTCTCTGGCTGAATGCGCTGTCGGTCGGCGCGATCTTCACGCCGCGCTATCGACCGCTGCTCGACCAGGGGATGGCGAGCTTCCGGGCCCGTTTCTGGAACGAGGACCGGGGCTGCCTCTACGACGTGGTCGACGTCAATCACCGTCCCGGCAGCGTCGATCCGACCTTCCGACCCAACCAGATCTTCGCCGTCGGCGGTCTCCCGCTGCCGCTCCTCGAAGGGGAGCGGGCGCGGCGGGTGGTGGACGCCGTGGAAGGCACCCTCTTGACGCCGGTCGGCTTACGGTCCCTGGCTCCGGACGAGTCGGGATACAGGGCACGCTACGAAGGAGGGGTGCGCGAGCGGGATGGCGCCTATCATCAGGGGACCGTCTGGCCCTGGCTGCTCGGTCCGTTCGTCGAAGCCTGGGTCCGCGTGCGGGGCGGCACGCCCGAAGCGAAGCGTGAGGCGCGCGCCCGCTTCCTCGCTCCGCTCTTCCGGCATCTGGACGAGGCGGGGCTCGGGCACATCTCGGAAATCGCCGACGCCGAGCCGCCCTTCACACCGCGCGGCTGTCCGTTCCAGGCCTGGTCGGTCGGCGAGGCGCTGCGGCTCGATCGAATCGTCCTCTTCCTGGCGCCGGCCGTCACGAACCAGACTCGACGCAAGGCGTGAGCTCTCCCTTTACCCAGGGCCTGCCGCACAGGCCATGGTGAAGAGCAGCCATTCGGTGGCTCCAGGTCTGCTACAGTTCCGCACTGCGGCGCCTGCGGAGCCCACATGAGACGCAGCCTACGCACGGTCCTGGTCTTGCTGCTCCTGGCCCCGGTCCTCGCCTTCGGTGCTGCTACGGCGGAGGAGTCGGCGGGCACCGTGATCGTCCGGGCGCGCTACGGGGCCGCGCCCGTTCCCTCGGCCGAGGTCAATGCCGATGGACTCCAAGCCCAGACCGACGAGCGAGGAGAAGCGAGCCTTTCCCTGCCGATGGGCGACCACGCCATCACGGTCAGCCACGCCGGCTTCGCCTCCGTCACCCTCCAGGTCACGGTCCGTGCCGGAGCCCAGCTCACGGCGGTCTTTCAGCTTCAGGAGCAGAGGTCCGAGTCGGAGGTCGTAGTGGTTACGGCGACCAGAAGCGGCAGGATGGTGGAGGACCAGCCGATCCGCGTCGAAGCCGTGCCCCAGGAGGAGATCGAAGAGAACCTGACCATCGCCCCAGGGAACCTCTCGACCTTGCTCAACGAGTTCGGCGGTCTGCGCGTGCAGACCACGTCGCCCGCCCTGGGCGGCGCGAGCCTGCGGCTCCAGGGCCTGCGCGGCCGCTACACCCAGATCCTGCTCGACGAGCTGCCGCTCTACGGCGAGCAGCCAGACGAATTCAGCCTTCTACAGACCCCACCGCTCGATCTGGCACAGGTGGAAGTCATCAAGGGCACAAGCTCAGCGCTTTACGGAGGCACCGCGCTGGGCGGGCTCATCAACCTCGTGTCCCGCCGTCCGGGCAGCGAACCGGAGCTTCTGGTCAACCAGACCTCGCTCGGCGGAACTGATGCGGTCGGGTTCGCCTCCCACAAGCTCGGAGGCGGGTGGGGCTACACCCTGCTCGGCGGCGCGCATCGCCAGAGCCGTCAGGACTTCGACGGCGACGGCTGGGCCGACCTCCCCGGCTACTGGCGCACGGAGCTGCGGCCGCGATTCTTCTGGAACAACGAGGCGGGTCGCTCCCTCCTCGTGACGGTCGGCACCGCTGTCGAGGACCGCGAGGGCGGCACCCTCAACGGCGCCACCACACCCGCCGGGACCAGGTTCCGCGAGCGGCTCGATACACGCAGATTCGACGGGGGCCTGGTTGGACGTTTTCTGCTGCCGAGCGAACGACTCGTCACGGTGCGCGCATCCGTCACCGGCACCTGGCACGACCGCAGCTTCGGCGACGACCACAATCGGGACCTGCGCGGCTTCGCGCTGGCCGAAGCCACCCTCAGCGGGACCAATCGCGGGAATACCTGGGTCGCCGGCACGGCGCTCCAGCGCGATTGGTACAGGTCGCGAAACCTTCCATCCTTCGACTTCACACACTTCGTGCCCGCGTTATTCGCACAGGACGAGTACGCAGCAGGGGAGCACCTCGCAGTCTCGGCCAGCGTCAGGCTGGATTTCGACGACGAGCACGGCACCTTCTTCAGCCCCCTCGTCTCGGCCCTTGTGCGTCCCGGCGGGGGGTGGAACGTGCGGCTATCGGCCGGGTCCGGATACTCCGCCCCTGTGCCGTTCACGGAAGAGACAGCGGTCGTCGGACTCTGGCGCGTGCTCCCGCTCAAAGACGTGAAGCCCGAGCGCGCCAGGACCTCCTCGCTCGACGTCGGCTGGTCGACGCCGGGGTTCGAGTTGAATGGGACGCTGTTCTTCTCCGACGTCGTCGATTCGCTCCTGCTGCGCGACTCCGCCGTGCAGCCCGGCTGGTTCGAAATCACCAATGCACCCAAGCCAACCCGTACGTTCGGTTCCGAACTTCTGGCTCGGTTCACGGTCGGGCCGCAGCACGTGATCCTGACCTATACCTACGCGCACTCCACCGAGGCGGACCCGCTCGGCGCCGCGAGGCGCGAGGTGCCGCTCACGCCTCGGCATGCGGGGGAGATCGCCTGGATCTGGGAGAAGGAGTCGCGGGGGCGCGTCGGCCTCGAGCTGTCCTACACCGGACGGCAGAGCCTGGAGCACGACCCGTATCGTGAGACCAGCCCGTCGTACGTCGATCTGAATGCCCTCGCGGAGCTGCGGCTTGGAGAGACGCGACTGTTCGTGAATGCCGTGAACCTCACCAACGTGCGTCAGACCCGCTTCGACCCGCTGGTGTTCCCGGCTCGGGCGCCCGACGGCCGGTGGACGACCGACGTCTGGGCGCCGCTCGAAGGACGGGTCTTCAACGCTGGTCTGCGGTTCGAGTTCTGAGACGACAGTGGTCTGACCCCGCAAATTGCCAGCAGCGATTTCATGCTTGACTAGAGACGCGGCAGGAGCGCGCGCACGCCGTCGGCGACGTACTGCACCGCGAGCGCCGCCAGCACCACGCCAAGCACGCGGGTGATGACGTTCACTCCCGTTCGGCCGAGAACCCGGCCGAGCGGGCCCGCCAGCCGGAGCGCCAGGTAGCTGAGCGCCGCGACCACCGCCACCCCGGCCAGGACGATCAGGGTGCCGAACCGTCGCGGCTCGGCCTCGCCCGCCAGGATCATCACGCTGGCCAGCGCGCCGGGGCCGGCCATCATCGGGATCGCCATCGGGAAGACGCTGATGTCGCGGCGCGTCAGGGACTCCGCCTTCTCTTCTTCGGTCTCGCGCTGGTGGGTGGCGAACACCATGGCGGCGGCGATCCGGAACAACAAAATTCCGCCGGCGATGCGGAAGGCGTCCAGGCTGATGCCGAAGTGGTGCAGCAGCGGCCCGCCGACGAGGGCGAAGCAGAGCATGACGCCGCCCGCCACCAGGACCGTCCTGCGGGCGAGGTGGCGCTGCTCCGCCTGGTCGCGGTCGCCGGCCAGCGCCATGAAGATCGGAGTCAACCCGATCGGATCGACGATCACGAACAGGGTCACGAAGACGCGTATCGCAAGGCTGGCCAGGGCGGTCGCTCCCAGAGAGAAGTGAAGTCTATCACTCTGCGGCTGCGCGGAAGGTGAGTGACAGCGCTCTCCACATCATCCGGGACTCGTCCTTCGGCGGGCCTGGCCGAGTGGCAGCCGTGCGGGTGCGTTCGCTCACGTCGCGGGCTACGGGGGCAGGAACTCGACGAGCGGCTCGATCGGAGGGGAGATGTCGCAGATCGAATCCTGAGTCTGTCCCGCCACAGGGACCCACCCCCTCGGGCACGATACGAACATCTCACGGTGAGTTTCCGCGACCGTGCCAGAGCAGCCGAAGCCGATCCCGCCACCCTGCTCGAAGCTGAACGATGCCGCGCAGCTCCCGGAATCGACATCGCCGAGGAGATACTGCCCCTCGTTGGTCGTCCCACTAATGCCGTAGCGCGGGACGCCGCCGGGATGGTACTCCTTATCGGCCTCCCCGGGGCGTTCTGGCCGCCCCCCGCCAGGTGGTCACCTTGACCAGATCCTTTGAGAAGAACAGATCGAGCGTCCAGTCGAGGGCGACCCGCACCTTTTTCTCGAAGCGCGGCAATTTGCTCCAGTAGATGGTCCTCCAGAGCCACCAGGCGAGAAAGCCGGAGAACTGGAACCCGAGGATGTTGGCCACCCCGGCCCGCCGGCCGATCGCCGCGAGCTGGCCGATGGTCGTGAAGGTGAACGGCTTCTTCGGCCGGCCGGCCATCGTCGCCAGGATGTTCTCCGCCAGCACCCGGCCCTCGCGCAGGGCGTGCTGGGCGGTCGGCGGGTACGGCTTGCCGGTCTTCGGGTCGGGGATCATGGCGCAGTCACCCAGGGCCCAGACGCCCGGCCAGCCCGGCACCTCGAGGGTGGCGTCGACCGTCACCCGGCCGCTCTGTTTGCCGCACGGCAGGCCGGCCAGGAGCGGATGCGGGGACGTTCCGGCGGTCCACACCACGGTGCCGGTCTCGATCACCGTGCCGTTGCTCAGCGTCACGGTGGTGTCGCTCACCTCGGTCACCTTGGCGTTGAGGACGATCTCGACGCCGCGCCCGGCCAGCTTGGTTTGGGCATAGGCGCCGAGGGACGGACTGAGCTCGGGCAGGATCACCGAGCCCGAGTGCACCAGCACCATCCGCACGTCCGATTCCTTCAGGTGCGGATAGAAGCGCAACGATTCGCGCACGAAGTCGTTGACCGAGGCGATCGTCTCGACGCCCGCGAAGCCGCCCCCGGCGATGACGAAGGTGAGCAGGCGCCCGCGGCAGTCGCGGGCGCACTCGGTGTCGGCCTCCTCGAGGTGGCCGATCAGGTGGTTGCGCAGGTGGATGGCGTCGCCCAGCGACTTCATCGTCATGGCGTGCGACTCCAGCCCCGGCAGGCCGTAGAAGTTGGTCGTCGAGCCGAGCGCCAGGATCAAGTGATCGTACGGCAGGTCGTGGGTGTGCGGCTCGAAGCCGTGCGAGACGACCGCCTTGCGCCCCTGCAGGTCGAGCCGGACGATGTCGCCGTCGAAGAAGGTCGTCTTGCGCAGCAGCTTGCGAATCGGATTGACGATGTGCGTGATGTCCAGGTCGCTGGCGGCGACCTCGTGCAGCATCGGCGTGAACAGGAAGAAATTCTCGTGATTGACGAGAGTGATCTCCACCCCCGTGTCGGCCCCGAGGGCCTTCTCGAAATGCAGCGCGGCGTGCAGGCCGCCGAACCCGCCGCCGACGATCAGGATCTTCTTCGTGCCGGTTGTCGTCGAGATCGCGTCGCTCATGCGATGCACAACGCCGGATCCGCCCGGTTTGTTCCCGCGCGGCGAAATCTCCGGACAGGCATAAAATCCCCCTCCCCGCCGTTTCGAAGGATGGGCCGCGCGGATGGGGCGGGGAAGGTCCCGCCTGCCCGGGCAGGCCGTGAACTTCTTCGAGAGTATGCTGGGGGCTCAACATGGCGAAGCAGATGACGAACCAAAGCCCCGGCGGCGGTCCGGCCGCGCCTGTGGGCGCTCCGCCGGCCGCGCCCGCGAGCCCTCCGGCGGCCGGCGCCGAGATCCGCCGGCTCGATGAGGATGCCCGGCGCCTCAAGAACTGGAAGCGCTGGGGGCCGTACCTGTCGGAACGGCAATGGGGCACGGTGCGCGAGGACTACTCGCCGGGCGGCTCCTGCTGGGACTATCTGCCGCACGATCACGCCCGCAGCCGCGCCTACCGCTGGGGCGAGGACGGGCTGCTCGGCATCAGCGACCGCGAGAGCCGGCTGTGCTTCGCCCTGGCGCTCTGGAACGGACGCGATCCGATCCTCAAGGAGAGGCTGTTCGGATTGACCGGCCCGGAGGGGAATCACGGCGAGGACGTCAAGGAGTGTTACTACTACCTCGATTCGACCCCGACGCACTCCTACATGAAGGCCCTCTACAAATACCCTCAGATGGAATACCCCTACGCCCGCCTCGTGGAGGAGAACCGGCGCCGGGGGAAGGATGCCCCGGAGTTCGAGCTGGCCGACACCGGCGCCTTCGACGGCGGACGGTACTTCGATCTCTTCGCCGAGTACGCCAAGGACTCGCCCGACGACATCCTGATCCGGATCACCGTCGCCAACCGCGGACCGGAGCCCGCTGCCATTCATCTGCTGCCGACCCTGTGGTTCCGCAATACCTGGGCCTGGGGCCGCGGCGGCGAGGGGTACTGGCCCAAGCCGGCGATCCACCGCGAGTCCCCCGCGCGCCAGGGTGAGGTCGCGGTCGTGGCCGAGCATGTCACCCTGGAAACGTACCGCATGGCTGCGGAAGTCCTGCGGGACGGGGCGCCGGCCCTCCTGTTCACCGACAACGAGACCAACGTTGCGCGGCTGTTCGGGACGGCGAACCCCGACCCGTACGTCAAGGATGCTTTCCACGAGCACCTGATCCACGGCCGGAAAGAGGCCCTCAACCCGGATGAGATCGGCACGAAGATCGCGTTCCACTACCGGCTCGAGGTGCCGGCGGGAGGCGAGGTGACGATCAGGCTGCGGCTCAGCGCCGTGGCCGGCGCGGGGCGCAGCCAGGGCGTATCAACATTCAGTCCCGACTTCGAAAGGATCTTCGCGGATCGCCGCCGGGAGGCGGACGAGTTCTTCACGGCGAAGCTGCCGGGCATCCGGGAAGACGAGGCGCTGGCGGCGCGCCAGGCGTTCGCCGGCCTCCTCTGGTCGAAGCAGTTTTATCATTACATCGTCAAGGACTGGCTCGAAGGGGACCCGTCCCAGCCGCCCCCTCCCGCCGGGCGCCGTGAGGGACGCAACACCGACTGGCAGCACCTGTTCAACCGCGACATTCTGTCGATGCCCGACGCCTGGGAGTACCCCTGGTTCGCGGCCTGGGATCTGGCGTTTCACACCATTCCGCTCTCCGTCGTCGATCCGAACTTCGCCAAAGAGCAGCTCGTCCTGATGCTGCGCGAGTGGTACATGCATCCGAACGGGCAGATCCCGGCGTACGAGTTCGCTTTCGGCGACGTCAATCCTCCGGTGCACGCCTGGGCCTGCTGGCGCGTCTACAAGATCAGCGGGGCCCGGGGCGCGCGGGATCGCGTCTTCCTCTCGCGCGTATTCCAGAAGCTGTTGATCAACTTCACCTGGTGGGTGAACCGCAAGGATGTCACCGGCAGGCATATTTTCTCGGGCGGCTTCCTCGGGCTCGACAACATCGGCGTCTTCGATCGCTCCCAGCCTCTGCCGACCGGAGGCTTCCTGGAGCAGGCCGACGGCACCGCCTGGATGGCCTTCTACAGCGCGACCATGCTCTCCATGGCCCTCGAGCTGGCCCGCGAGGATCCGGCCTACGAAGACATGGCCAGCAAGTTCTTCGAGCACTTCGTGGCCATCGTGGATGCCATGAACCACTTCG
>JBGPLZ010000018.1:0-36820 GCA_041486695.1 Acidobacteriota bacterium
GATGACCTACTCCTACCTCGGGCAGGCGTCCGGCCGGCGGCTCGCGGTTCTCAGCAGCCGGCACCGGGATGGCGAATATGTCTCGCGCACGCTCGAGCGCTTCGGCCACTTCATGGTGCGGGGCTCGACCAGCCGCGGCGCGGTCGGCGGTCTCAAGGAGATGATCCGCCGCTTGCGCGCGGGCGATGATGCCGCCTTTGCCACCGATGGGCCGCGGGGGCCGCGGCACCGCGTGCAGATGGGGGTGATCGAGGCGGCGCGTCTCGGCCGGGCTCCGGTCGTGCCGGTGGCCTTCGCCGCCTCAAAAAAAAAACCCTGCGCTCCTGGGATCGCTTCCAGGTTCCACTGCCGTTCGGGCGGGGAGTCTTCGTCTACGGTGAGCCGATCGACGTTTCTCCCGGGGCCGATCGGAGCCTCATGGAGCTGAAGCGTCGCGACCTCGAGGAGGCCCTGGAGCGACTGACAGAACGGGCCGAGGAGCTCGCGGGGCGCGCCGTCCGGTGACGCGGTCGCCCCGCGTCCTGATCGTCGCGGGGGAGGCCTCTGGAGACCTCTACGGGGGACTCCTGATGCGCTCGATGCAGGCGATGGCGCCGCCGCCGGGCGTCTTGCAGAATCCGGCCACTCAGCCGGCCCTGCGCTTCGTCGGCACGGGTGGCCCCGCGATGCTCGGGGCCGGGCTCGAGCCGCTGGGGGACGCCGAGAGTCTGGGGGTCACCGGGCTGTTCGAGGTCGTGGTCAAGCTGCCGGCCATCTGGGGCGTCTTCCGGCGAGCCTGCGACGTCCTCGCCTCGCCCGACGATCGTCCTGACCTGGTGCTGCTGATCGACTACCCCGATTTCAACCTGCGGCTGGCGAACAAGGCCAGGCGGGCCGGCGTCCCGGTCGTCTACTTCGTCAGTCCTCAGGTGTGGGCCTGGCGCCGTGGCCGGGTGCGGCAGATCGCGGCGAACGTCGATCGGATGCTGGTGATCCTGCCGTTCGAGGAGGAGTTCTACCGGCGCGCCGGCGTGCCGGTCGAATTCGTCGGCCATCCGCTCGTCGATCTGGTCCGCGCGTCGCGCACCCGGGATCAGACGCTGGGACCGCTCGGGCTCGATCCCCGGCGGCCGACGGTGGCGCTCCTGCCGGGGAGCCGGCACAACGAGATCGACGCCCACCTTCCGCCGATGGTGGGCGCGGCGGGCCTGCTGCGCGAGGAGTTCAGGGATCTGCAGTTCCTCCTGCCGATCGCGCCGACGGTTGAGGTGAACGAGATGCGGCAGCGGCTCCTGACCCTGGGGCCGGACCGGCTGGGAATCGTGCTGGTGACCGAGGTCCGGTACGATGCCTTGGCCGCCTGCGACGCCGCCGTGGTCGCCTCCGGCACCGCGACGCTGGAGACGGCGCTGCTCGGCGTCCCAATGGTGGTCGTGTACCGCGTGAATCCGCTCACCTTCGCTCTGGCCAGTGCCTTCTCGGATGTCCCGCACATCGCCATGCCGAACCTGATCGTCGGCCGGCGGGTGGTGCCGGAGCTGGTGCAGAGGGCCTGCCGTCCGGAGCCCATCGCCTCCGAGTTGCGGCGGATCCTGACCGACCCGCGGGTCACGGCGGACATGCGTCGATCCCTGGCCGAGGTGCGCGCCCGACTGGGCTCTCCGGGCGCCATCGACAAGGCGGCCCGCGCCTCCTGGGGTATGATCGGCGCTCACGGTAAGGAGGGGCGGTGAGCGTCGGGCGCGCGACGATCAGGAGCATGACGGGGTTCGGGCGAGGGCTCGCGGAGCGCGCGGGGCTGCGCGTCGAAGCCGAGCTCAAGGGGGTCAATCACCGCTTCCTCGATCTGAAGATGAGACTGCCGGCGGAGCTGGCGGTGGCCGAACCCGATCTTCGGGCCCGAATTCAGGCCCGCGTGGGCCGGGGGCGAATCGACCTCGCAGTCTCGATGGCATGTTCGGCGACGCTGCGGTACCAGGTGACGGTCAATCATGAGCTGGTTCGCGCCTACCTCGATGCGGCGGCCGCGCTCAAGAAGGAGTTTCGTCTCCGGGGCTCGATTCCGCTCGAGACGGTCGTGACCCTCCCCGGAGCCGTGGCGGTCCGGACGGAAGGGAGCGCGGCCAACGGGCTGGCGGGCGCTCTGGCCGCCGAGGCGGTCGACCAGGCGCTGGCGGCCTATGAAACGATGCGCGTGGACGAGGGGCGGAGGCTGGTCACGGCCCTGCGCGCCCATCTCGGGGCCATCGAGGGGGACGTCGCCAGGATCGATGCGGAGGCCCGCGGGCTCCCCGAATCGTATGCCCGCCGATTGCACGAGCGGGTCGGGGCCCTGGTCCGTGAACGCGGCCTGGACGATCTCCGGCTGGCACAGGAAATCGCCCTGTTGGCCGATCGCGTCGATCTCACGGAGGAGCTGGTTCGGCTGCGTGGCTACCTCGAGCAGGGTCGAAGCGCGCTCGAGCACCCGGAAGGCCCGGTCGGCAAGACGCTCGACTTCGTGATGCAGGAGATGAACCGGGAGGCGAACACCATCGCTTCGAAGGCCGAGGCCCTGTCGATCTGCCAGGCGGCGCTGCGGGTCAAGTCCGAGGTGGAGAAGGTCCGTGAGCAGGTTCAGAACCTCGAATGATCGGGGAGGCGGCGTGAGGGGCGGGAGGACTCGATGACCAGCCGACGGGGCGGAGACGCCATCGCCCGGGAGACCACCCGCCGCGCCAGGGGGACCGTGTTCGTGATCTCCGCCCCCTCCGGCGCGGGCAAGACCACGCTCTGCAAGCGGCTCCTGCAGGAGCTCCAGGGGATCGATTTTTCGGTGTCGTTCACCACCCGGGCGCCGCGCGAAGGCGAGCGCGAGGCAGTCGATTACTGCTTCATCGACCGCGAGGAGTTCGAGCGCCGGCGGCGCAAGGGGGGGTTCGTCGAGTGGGCGCTGGTCGACGGCCAGATGTACGGCACCTCGGGCGCGGCGGTGAAGGAGGCCACGGCGAGCGGACACGATATCGTCCTCGACATCGACACTCAGGGGGCGGAGAACATCCGGCGGCTCATCCCCGACGCCGTGCTGATCTTCGTGATGCCCCCGAGCCGCGAGGCGCTCAGGGAGCGTCTGGCGCGCCGGGCCACCGACCCGCCCGAGACCGTGGCGCGGCGCCTCAGCCTGGCGCGCGGTGAGGTGGAGAAATCGCCGCTCTACGACTACGTGGTCATCAACGACGATCTGGATGTCGCCTACGATCAGCTGCGGGCCATCGTGGTGGCGGCCCGCTGCCGGCGTGAGCGGCTCATGGGCCGGATCAAGGAGATCGCGGCGAGCTTCGGGGTCGTCAGGCCGCCCGGGCGCGAGGCTTGACCGCGAGCGCGGGAGCGGCCGGGAGACGGGCGCAGACGCCCGAGCCGATTTTCGTCTATAATGGCGGTTCTTGGAACCGCACGGACCCCGGGCGGGGTCGCGTGCCGGGCGCCATCGGCCCGGAGATGAGGTGCAGCGTGGTTCCCAGCACCACGGAGGCGGCATGATCCCAGGCGGTTCGTTCGGCAACAAATTCGAGTTCATCACCGTCGCTGCAGAGCGCGCCAAGCAGCTGCAGCGCGGGGCGCGTTCGCGGATCGTGACCCAGTCCCTCAAGGTGGCCACGATCGCCCAGGAGGAGGTTCTGGCCGGGACGGTCGAATACAGCTACGGCGCCTTCCCGGAGGATCTCCAGAGTGAGCCGGAGGTGGGCGAGGTGACGACGGAGCCGTTCGCCGGGGATGAAGTCAGGATGGGGGCCCTTGGGCAGGAGAGCTGAAGCACGTCCCGCGCGCCGCCAGGACGGTCCCGCGCGCATCGTCCTCGGTGTAACCGGCGGCATCGCGGCCTACAAGGCGGCCGAGGTGGTGCGGGGACTGACGAAGGCCGGGTGTGAGGTGCATGTGGTGATGAGCCGCAATGCTCGCGAGTTCATCACGCCGTTGACCCTCCAGACTCTCTCCGGCCAGCGCGTCCTCGGCGATCCGTGGGATCTCAGCCACGGCGCCGACATCCAGCACATCACCCTGGCGCGCCAGCTCGATCTATTGTTGGTCGCCCCGGCCACCGCGGACATCCTGGCGAAGTTCGCGCACGGCGTCGCCGACGACTTTCTGAGCACCTTCTACCTGGCGGTCACCGGCGCGGTTGCCGTCGCCCCCGCGATGAACGTCTGGATGTGGGAGCACCCGGCGACCCAGGCCAACCTCGGGATCCTCAAGAGCCGTGGAGTCCGGGTCATCGATCCGGGCGTGGGCGACCTCGCCTGCCGCGAGGAGGGGGTCGGGCGGATGGCCGAGCCGGAGACCATCGTCGGGACCGCCCTCGCCCTGCTTAAAAAAAAAGCTCACGGTCGCTTGAGGGTCGCCGCGTCCTCGTGACGGCGGGCCCGACCCGGGAGGCGATCGACGCCGCCCGTTTCCTCAGCAACCCATCGACCGGGAAGATGGGCTATGCCCTGGCCGCCGAGGCGCTGCGGCGCGGAGCCGAGGTGACGCTGATCTCCGGACCGACTCACCTCGATCCTCCCGAGGGCCTGAACCTGGTTCGGGTCACGACCGCCGAGGAGATGTTCAACGCCACGCTCAACCAGGCGCAGGGGGCCGACCTCGTTCTCAAGTCGGCCGCGGTGGCGGATTATCGTCCAGAGGCCCGGGCGCGTGGCAAGGTCAAGAAGGAATCTCTGCGCCGGCAGGCGGCGCGCTCCGGCGCCGGTGAGCGCGCCATCAACCTGCGCCTGTTGCCGACCCCCGACATCCTCGAGGAAGTGGGCCGCCGCAAGAAGCCGGGTCAGGTCCTCGTGGGGTTCGCGGCGGAGACCGAAGATCTCGAGGCGAACGCCCGGAAAAAGCTGGCCAGGAAGAACCTCGATATGGTCGTTGCCAACCGGATCGGCGCTGACGGGGAGGGGTTCGAAGCCGATACGAATCGGGCCCTGGTGATCGACCGCGATGGCCGCAAGACCGAGCTGCCTCTGATGACCAAACGCGACATGGCGGTCAGGATCCTCGATCTGGCGGAGCGGCTCTTGCCGCATCGAACCGGGGCCCGGCGCAACGCGGCGGAGCCGTCGTGAGTCTCTCACCGGAGGTCCGGCGGGCCATGTGCGCACGCCTCGAGTGGCTTCGGCTGCTGGGGGTCGATGAGCTGCCCCGGGGCGTCCTTCGAGCCGGCGCGCCGGCCCCGGAGGCATTGGATAAGGGGGCGGAGCTCGCCTCGATCCGCCAGGACATCGGAGACTGCCGGCGCTGCCGGCTGTGCGAGGGGCGGAGCAATATCGTCTTCGGTGTGGGGAATCCGCTGGCCCGCCTGATGTTCGTGGGTGAGGGACCCGGGGCCGACGAGGATCGCCTGGGTGAGCCGTTCGTCGGCCGCGCCGGGCAGCTCCTGACCCGCATCATCGAGTCGATGGGCTTGCGCCGTGAGGAGGTCTACATTGCCAACATCGTCAAGTGCCGGCCGCCCGAGAACCGCGCCCCGCTCCCGGACGAGGTCGGAACGTGCAGCCCGTTTCTGCGGAGGCAGATCGCGGCCATAAATCCTCTGGTGATTGTCTGCCTCGGCACGCCGGCGGCCCAGACGCTTCTGGAGACGCGGACCACCATCACCCGTCTGCGCGGTACCTTCAAGGAGGTGCAGGGGATCCAGATCATGCCGACCTTTCACCCCGCCTATCTGCTTCGCAACCCCGCCGCGAAGAAGGAAGTCTGGGACGACATGAAGAAGGTCATGGCCCTGTTGCAGTCGTCCGGATGAGCCCGGTGCTCGCGTCGGTCGCCGTCCCGCGACCGGTGCGGCGCCTGTTCACCTATCTGGTGACGCCGGATCTCGTGCCACGCTGCCGTCCGGGCGTTCGGGTGGTGGTCCCTTTCGGCCGGCGCCGGTTGACCGGATACCTCCTCGAGCTCACGAAAGCGCCGCCCTCCTTCCACCAAGCCCTGAAGCCGATCGAGGCCGTCCTCGATGAGGCGCCCGTCCTCGACCCCGCGATGCTCGAGCTGACCCGCTGGGCCGCGGACTACTACGTAGTCTCCCGGGGCGAGATGATCCGGGCGGCGCTGCCGGGCATGCAGGCGGTCCTCGAAAGCCGCGTCGACCTCACCGAGGCGGGCCGACGCGCCCGCGAGGAAATCTCCGGAGCTCTGATCAACCCGAAGCATTCGCGTCTCGCTAAGGACGCCGCGGCCCGCGAGATCCTCGATCGGGTCGCGGCGCACGCGGCCGACCGAGGCACCGGGATCAGGCTCGCCGACCTGAGGCGGCGCATCGGCGCGCGCTTCCGCGCGCCCGCCCTGAGGCGCCTGGTCGATGAAGGGCTGCTGGTTCAGGCGGAGATCGCGGTCGACTCCGGACCGCGGCCGGGGAGGCAGGAGATGGCCCGCCTCGCCGAGGGCCGGGCCGAAGCGCCGCGCGGGGCGCGGCAGAAGTCGATCCTGGAGGCGCTGGCGCGCGGTGGAGCGCGGCCGGTGCCGGAGTTGCTGCGGGAGTCGGGCGCCGGTCGGGCGACGCTGCGCGCCCTGGCAGCCCAGGGCCGCGTGATCCTCGAGAGCGTCGAGGCGCCGCGCCTGCCACCCAGCCTCGAGGCGCCACCGGAACCGCTCGTCGTGCTGCACCCGACGCCGGCGCAGCAGCAGGCCATCGGGGCGATCGCCGATTTGCTGGCGTCGCGGCGGTTCGCGACCTGTCTGCTGCACGGTGTGACCGGCAGCGGCAAGACCGAGGTCTATCTAAGGTCGATCGACAGCGTGCTCGCCTCGGGGCGCAAGGCGCTCTATCTCGTTCCGGAAATCGCCCTGACCCCGCTTTTGGCGCGTCGGATGCGCGCGCGCTTCGGTGAGCGACTGGCGCTGTTGCATTCCGCTCTGACGGAAGGGGAGCGCTTCGACGCCTGGCGCGGCATCCGGGAGGGCCGCATCGACGTCGTGCTGGGCGCGCGCTCGGCGGTGTTCGCGCCCCTCGCGGATCTGGGGCTGGTCATCGTCGACGAGGAGCACGACGGCTCCTACAAGCAGGCGGAATCCCCGCGCTATCACGGGCGCGATCTCGCCATCGTGCGGGCCCGCATGGCGGGCGCCGTCGCGGTGCTCGGCTCGGCGACGCCCTCGATGGAATCGTTCTATCAGGCGACGCGAGGCAAGTATCGACTGTTGACCTTGCCGGATCGGATCGGCGCGGCCGGGCTTCCCAGGATCGAGCGGGTCGACATGCGGCGCGAGTTCGAGGAGGTCGGACACGAATCGATCCTGTCGCGCCGGCTGCGCGCCGCCCTGGGGGAGCGGCTGGCGCGCCGGGAGCAGGCGTTGATCCTGCTCAACCGGCGCGGCTTCTCGACGTTCGCCCTCTGCCGCGCCTGCGGGACCACGATCGGCTGCCGTCGTTGCAGCATTCCGATGACGCTCCATCTGCACGAGGAGATCTTGAGGTGTCACTACTGCGACGACCGGCGGCCGATCCCGGCCGCCTGTCCCACCTGCGCGAGCCCGGCGCTGCACTTCGGCGGCACCGGGACGGAGCGGCTGGAGGATCGGCTGCGAACGGAGTTCTCCGGCGCCCGGGTTGCCCGGTTGGACCGCGACACGGCGCGCGGCCGCGGGGTGGTCGAGAGACTGCTGACCCAGTTCGAGCGCGGCGAGATCGATATCCTGGTCGGGACGCAGATGATCGCCAAAGGGCACGACTTCGCGAACGTGACGCTGGTGGGGGTGCTGGCGGCCGATGCCTCGCTCGCTCTGCCCGATTTCCGCTCGGCCGAGCGGACCTTCCAGCTCCTCTCCCAGGTGGCGGGACGGAGTGGCCGGGGCGCGAGGGCCGGGGAGGTGATCATCCAGGCCTATGATGCCGATCATCATGCGATTCGCTCCGCCTGCGACCACGATTACGCCGCCTTCGCCGCCAAGGAGCTGGCTTACCGCAGGACGCTGCGCTACCCGCCTTGCGCCGCCCTCAGCCTCGTGCTGGTGCGCGATCGTCGCCTGGAGCGGGCGCGGGATGGGGCGCGCCTCGTCGCCGAGGTGCTGCGCGGTCTCGGCACGCCGGGGCTCGAAGTCCTCGGTCCGGCGCCGGCGCCGCTCGAGCGCCTGCGCGGGGAGTATCGCATTCAGGTCCTGGTGAAAACCGCTCATCGGAAGGGGATGCAGGAATCGCTGGCCGAGATGCTGGCGGCGCTCGACCGGCGCAAGGCACGGGTGGAGAACCTCGTGGTTGACGTCGATCCGATGTCGACCCTGTAAAAGGCTAGGAGTGTGTCCAAGTAATAGCATGGGCCGCGTTCGTGGCGCTTGCGGCCCCACGCTATTACTTGGACACACTCCTAGGGGATGTAGTCGATGCCCGGCTTGCCGCCGCCGGCCAGGACCTCGCCGATGTCGGCCGCCACGCTGTTGCCGCGATCGCGAAGTCGGGCTACAAGCGCAGGAGCCTGCTCGGCCGGCAGGGAGATCAGGAGACCCCCGGACGTCTGAGGGTCGACGACCAGCCAGCGCGCCTCCTCGCTGACGCCCTCGGCGAAGGTGAGATACCCCAAAACCACCTGCATGTTGGAGTCGGTGACCGAGGTGGTGATCCCCTGGCCGATCAAGTCGAGGCTTTCCTCGAACTTCGGGAGGTCGCTCAGGCGCACCCGCATCCGCACGCCGCTGCCGCGGGCCATGCCGACGGTATGGCCCGAAAAACCGAAGCCGGTGATGTCGGTGCAGGCGTGGGTATCGAATTCGAGCATGGTCTCGCAGGCGACCTTGTTGAGCGTGGTCATCCAGGAGACGGCGCGGTCGAGAAGCTCGTCGGAGGCGACGCCCCGGCGGTACCCCGTGATGATGACGCCGCTGCCGATCGGCTTGGTGAGGACCAGGTGGTCGCCGGGCCGGGCTCCGGTGTTGGTCATGATCCGCTTCGGATTGATCAGCCCGGAGATCGACATGCCGTACTTGAGCTCGTCGTCCCGCACCGTGTGTCCGCCGACGAGCGTGGCGCCGGCCTCGACGACTTTGCTGTAGCCGCCCTCGAGGATCTTCCTCAGGTCCGATTTGTCGATGCCCTTCGCCGGGAAGTTGCAGATGTTCATGGCCGTGATCGGGCGGCCGCCCATGGCGTAAACGTCCGAGATGGCGTTGGTCGCCGCGACCTGGCCGAAGCGGAAGGGATCATCGACCACCGGCGTGATGTAATCGAGCGTCTGCACCAGGGCGAGCTCGTCGCTCAGCCGATAGACCCCCGCATCATCGCCGGTGTCGAAGCCGACGAGAAGGTTCGGGTCGGTCTTCGACTTGCCCGCGAATTCTTTGACGATCTCGGCCAAATCGATCGGGTTGAGCTTGGCCGCGCAACCGCCCGATCGGGCGTGGCTGGTCAGTTTGACCGCGTTCTGTTCCGCCATCTGACACCCCGTGCGTGAGACGATCATCGTAGCCCGCGGCTTGACGAAGTGTCAACCGCGGCCGCGGCCCGCCGCGCCCGCCCGGCGACACCCGGAGCGTGGTCTATAATGCCGGGACGATGGCCACCGCGGGCTTCAAGAACTCGATTCTCGAGACCATTGGCGAGACGCCCCTGATCCGGATCGGGCGCATGAACCCGGAGCCGGAGGTCGCGCTCTACGCCAAGGTGGAGGGCTTCAACCCGATGGGCAGCGTCAAGGAGCGGATCGCCCTGCGGATCGTCGAGGAGGCGGAGCGCCGCGGGGAATTACAGCCGGGGATGACGCTCCTCGAGTCATCCAGCGGCAACACCGGCATCGGTCTGGCGATGGTCGGGGCCGTCAAAGGATACCGGGTGGTGATCACCATGGCGCAAAAGGTGTCCGTCGAGAGGCGGCAGATCCTCCGGGCGCTGGGAGCGGAGATCGTCTTCACCTCTCCCGCGGGCGGCTCGGATGAGGCCTGGGATCTCGCCGATCGCCTCCACGCCGCGAGTCCGGGGACCTATTTCCGCGTCGGACAGTACTCGAATCCGGACAACGTCCGGGCCCACTATGCGGGGACGGCGGAGGAAGTCTGGAGGCAGACCAGGGGCCGTATCGACCATCTGGTCCTGACGCTCGGCACCTGCGGGACGCTCGTCGGCATGGCCCGCCGGCTCAAGGAGCTCCATCCAGCCCTGCGGGTGGTGGCCGTCGAGCCGCAACCGAAGCATGCCCAACAGGGGCTCCGGAACCTCGGCGAGTCCCGGCTGCCGGAGATCATGGATTGGAGCCTGGTCGACGAACGGATGACGGTGCGCGACGAGGACGCCTTCCGCGCCGCCCGCGACCTGGCGCGGCTCGAAGGGATCTTCGCGGGGATCTCCTCCGGGACGGCGATCCACGCCGCCATCGAGGTGGCTCGCCGCGAGCGCCGCGGAGCGATCGTGACCCTGCTGCCGGATCGCGGCGAGAAGTATCTGAGCACGCCACTCTATCCCCGGGGAGCCGACCCCTCCTGAGGGGCGCCCACGCGGAGGCCCCGTGCCGCCACGAGCCCTGGTCATCCAGGTTGTCGCCTGCCCAACAACCCGGGAGATGCTCGAGGCCTACCAGAAGGCCGACCCGCGCGCCGATCTGGTCGAGCTGCGGCTCGATCTGGTGAAGGATCTCGACCCCGCCGCGATCCTGGCGGCGCGCGGCAAGCCGAAGCTCGTGACGGTGCGCAGCCGGGAGCAGGGGGGGCAGGCCGCGCGGGCGGAGCGCGGACCGCTGCTGCGCCGGGCGCTGGAGGCGGGCGTCGAGTACCTCGACCTGGAGTTCACCGACGCCGACGTGCCGCTGCTCCAGGGCCGCCCGCGCACCCGTCGCATTCTCTCCTATCACGATCTGACCACGACTCCCGAAGACCTGCTGGCGTTGTACTCCCGCATGCGTTCGGTCGCCGAGGGGGCCCTCCTCAAGATCGTCACCTTCGCGGACGCGGCGACCGATATTCTCCGGCTGAGGGATCTGCTGCGCGCTGCGGAAGCCGGCACGCTCGCGGCCTTCGCGATGGGGCCGAAAGGAGTGCCGAGCCGCATCCTGGCGCCCCATTGGGGATCGGCGGCGGTCTACGCGCCGCGGCGCGGCGCCGCGGCGTCGGCGCGGGGCCAGGTCGCTTTGGAGGATCTCTTCGACCTCTATCGCTTCGATCGGATCGGTCCCGAGACGCGCCTCCTGGGCGTTCTCGGGTCTCCCGTGGGTCACTCACTCTCGCCCCTGATGCATAACGCGGCCCTGGCCGCCCTCGATCTCGATTATCGCTACCTGCCGTTCGAAGCGACCACCCTCGCCGAGTTTCTTCCGGTCATGTCGGAGCTGCGGGTGTCGGGAGTGAGCGTGACGCTACCCCACAAGCAGCGGTTCCTGTCCTATGTCGACCGGGTGGACGAAACGGCGCGCGCGGTCGGCGCGATCAACACGGTGGTCAAGACCTGGAACCGGCTGGAGGGGTTCAACACCGACGTGGAGGCGGCGCTGGCCCCGCTGCGCGCCCTGCGAGCGCTTCACAAGGCGCGCATCGCTCTCCTCGGAGCCGGGGGGGCGGCGAGGGCGCTGGTCTACGGCCTCAAGGGCGCGGGGGCCCAGGTGACGATCTTCAACCGCACCGCCGCGCACGGCCGGGAGCTGGCCCGGGAGTTCGGGGCCCGCTATCTTCCGTGGGGTCGGCTGCGCACCTTCCCCTGCGACGTCATCGTGAACGCCACCTCCGTCGGTCTGGCTCCCGATCTGGCGCGATCGCCGATTCCCGCCGCCTGGATCCGCGCGCCTCTGATCTACGACATCATCTACAACCCTCCGGAGACCGAGCTGTTGCGACAGGCGCGGGCGCGGGGAGCCGAGGTGCTGGGGGGCGTCGAGATGTTCGTGGCGCAGGGCGCCGCCCAGTTCCAGCTGTTCACCGGCCGGGATCCGCCTGTCGATCTCATGCGCCAGGTCGTCCTGCGGGCGCTCCTGGCTCAGCCGGAGCCGCCTCCCCCCCGCGCCGCCACGCCGGGCCCGACCAGGAGAGCGGGGCCCCGGCGACCTCGCCGGAGATTGACAGCCCGCCGTCGGTGAAGTAAAGTCAGGGCCTGATCGCAGGAGAGATGCCGTGTGTTTCCGGCCGGTTGGCGACGATCGTTTGATCCACCGCACCCTCTACGCAGCGGCCCGGATCTCCCCGCGTTCCCTGTCTTATCCCAACGACTTTTTCCACTATTGCTGGCGTTGACCAGTCGCCCGCCCGGGCGATGGTCCGAACGCCGGCGCTCACGGGAGTTTCCCTGAGCGTCCGGGCCGGTTCGAGACCCTCTCCGGTAGCGGGCGCCGGACAGCCGGCGCATCTGGAAAAGGTCCCGGAGCGAGCATGGCCGAGAGCATGAAAGTGGTCCCAGCGGGCGGTCCGGAGGCCGATCGGGCTCTGGCCGATCTCGAGATGCACTTCGCGTCGCATCTCGTCGATCTGCAGTCCTACCTGCGCATCGACAACATCATCACGCACCGCGATCGATGCGACGAGGTGGCCCGCCGGCTCAAGGATGAGATCGATCGGCTCGGTGGCCGCGCGTCGATCCTCGATTACGGTGATCTGCCGTTCGTCTATGGCGAGATCGACGCCGGCGCGCCGCGCACCCTGATCCTCTACCGCAACTACGATGTCGTGCCCCCTGAAGGGGCCGACTGGTCGGCGCCGCCGTTCTCGGGGAGAGTGCGCCAGATCGAAGGGCTCGGCGACTGCCTGGTGTCGCGCGGCGCCTGCGATCCCAAGGGCCCTCTGATCGGCACCCTGCGTGCCCTCGAGTCGGTGCGGCGGGTCGCCGGACGGCTTCCGGTCAACCTCAACATCCTGCTCGAGGGGGACGAGCAGCTCGGGAGCCCGACGCTCGGCAAGGTGCTGGACGAGCGCCGGCGGACGCTGCAGCGAGCCCAGGGGGTCCTGCACCCGAAATTCTGTCAGGGTCCCGGCGGCGATCCGGTGCTGCCACTCGGAGTGAAGGGGATGCTTCTCCTCGAGTTCATCTGCTCGGGTGGCGCGTGGGGCGGACCGACCCGGAGCTCGATCCACAGCGGCAACGCCGCGTGGGTGGCGTCGCCGGCCTGGAGGATGGTGCGGGCGCTTGCCACCCTCCTGGACGAGCAGGAGCGCGTGCTGGTCGACGGGTTCTACGATGACGTGGTCCAGGTGATCGATGCGCAGGCGGAGGGCGCCTCAGCGGAGGAGCGCCGCGTCTCGGGGATCGAGGATCAGCTCGACTATCTCAGGTCGCGCTTCGTCCTGCGCTTCAAATACGATCTGCCGCCGCCGGCGCTGTGCCGCAAGTACCTCGGCAGCCCCACGTTCAATCTCGGCAACGTCCTGATCCACCGAAGCCGGCCATGGTCGCAATTCCTGCTGCCGTGCGAAGTGCGGGCGCAGGCGGACATCCGCCTGGTCCCGGACCAGGATCCCGAGGCGATCGTGGCGGCGATCCGCCACCACCTGAAGGACCATGGCTTTCCCGACATCGAGGTGATCACGCACCTGGCCTACAAGCCCTGGTCGATCGACGAAGAGCATCCGCTGGTCGAGACGGTGCGTCGCACCTACAGAGCCTTCGGCCGGACGCCGGAGGTCCACCCCTCGAGCGGCACCTCCCAGTCGTTCAGCCGGTTCCATGACATGGGCCTGCCGCTCGTCGTGGCCGGTCTCGGCACGGGCGGTCGATCGTTCCACACCAGCGAGTATGCTTCAATTGCCGGGCTTCTGGAGTTCGAGCGATCGATGGTTCGATTCCTCTACGAATTCGCGCGCGGGGAAGGATAGGAGGACGACATGGGACGCGGACGGCCCTTGAAAGCGTTGGCGGGATTGGTGCTCTTGGCGTCGACGCTCGAGCGCTGCGCCACCGTGGAGAAGAATCAGAACGTGGTCGGCGTCTTCAGCGACAAGCTGAGTCCTTACAACTACAAGGAAGAAGGACGCCTCGTCATGCTGGTCGTCGGCGTGGAGGCGGCACGCTTCATCCGTGAGGAGCCGTTCGTGCCGCTCATCGTCCAGGTCGCCAACAAGTCGAAGGTGACCTTTCAAATCACCCGCGAATCGTTCGTGCTCGAGGATTCCCTCGGCCGCAGCTACCCGATGGCGGAGGGCCCGGAGGTGTCCGCGAAGTATGGGCGGCTCGATCTCGATCGCCGACTGATGGTCCAGAATCGCGCCTTCACGGCCACCGGCATCGGGGTGTTCACCTACATCGAGAGCAACTTCTTTCCGTCGTCCGCGCGGCGGGCCCTGTTGATCCAGCAAGTCACCCTCCCGCCCACGACCTACATGGAAGACCTGCTCTATTTCCCCGTTCCCGAGACCGGGCTGAACGGCGTGCCTCTGCGGCTTCTGTTCAAGCCGAAGGAGCTGGAGGAGGCGGTCCAGGTCGTCTTCGAAGTGCCGAAGACGATCGGCATCTTCGAGAAGGACAAGCGGACGCCGAAGCAGAAAGGAACCGATCATTGAGACGGGACGGCTACAACCTCGACCCCGCCGATCTGCCGGCGCTGGCTCGGCAAGGAACCATCATTCCTCTGTGCCGCGAGATCGGCGCCGATCTGCTGACGCCGGTCGCCGCCTTCATGAGGATCGCCGCCGGGGGAAGAAACCCGTTCCTGCTGGAATCCGTGGAAGGCGGGGAGACCGTGGCGCGCTATTCCTTCCTGGGGCGCGATCCCGTGGCGATCGTGCGCGCTCCGACGGATGGGTCCGGGCCGCTCGAGCCGCTGCGGCGCGCCATCGCCCCGCACCGTGCCGTGCGTCTGCCCGACCTGCCCCGTTTCACCGGAGGTGCGGTGGGGTACCTTGCCTACGACGTGGTTCGCCAGCTCGAAAGACTGCCGAACGCGCGCCCTGACGATCTGCGGGCTCCCGACGTCCTGTTCGGCATCTACGACACCGTCCTGGCCTTCGACCATCTGCGTCAGCGGATCCAGATCGTCTCCAACATCCGGGCCGGGGACCCCTCCGGCCCGCTCCCCGCGCGCCGTCTTCTCGAGCGCTATCGCCTGGCGCGGGCCCGGATCGAAGCGACCGAGCGCCTGTTGCTGCGCCCGATTCCCAGGCCCCGTCCGGTGAGGCGGCGGCCGGGACGCTGGACGGTCAACATGACGGAGGCGCGCTACAAGGCGGGCGTCCGCCGGGCCAAGGAGTACATCCGGGCCGGCGACATTTTCCAGGTGGTCCTGTCGCAGCGCTTCGAGCGCCGGAGCCCCGCCTCGCCGTTCGCGATCTACCGTGCCTTGCGACGAATCAATCCCTCTCCCTACATGTACTTTCTCGACTTCGGCGATTTCGCCCTGGCCGGCGCCTCGCCGGAGATGCTGGTCCGGGTGGAAGGAGATCGGATCCGCACCCGGCCGATCGCGGGCACCCGGCCCCGCGGCCGGGATGATGAGGAGGACACCCGGCTGGAGCATCAGCTGCGCAACGACCCGAAGGAGCGCGCCGAGCACGTCATGCTCGTCGACCTCGGACGCAACGACATCGGACGGGTCAGCCGTCCGGGTTCGGTGGAAGTGAACCGCTTCATGGGGATCGAGCGCTACTCGCACGTCATGCACCTGGTCTCCGAGGTGACCGGAAGGCTGCGCGCCGATCGCGACGCCTTCGACGGACTTCTGGCCTGCTTTCCGGCTGGAACGGTGTCGGGAGCTCCCAAAGTGCGCGCCATGGAGATCATCGACGAGCTGGAGACCACCCGGCGCGGCCCGTACGCCGGCGCGGTCGGATACGTCGACTACTCGGGGAACCTCGATTCCTGCATCACCATCCGGACCGTCGTCATGCAGGACGGCGTGGCGCGGGTGCAGGCGGGCGCCGGCATCGTGGCCGACTCGGTGCCCGAGCGCGAGTACCGCGAGTGCGTGAGCAAGGCGGGAGCGCTCATCGATGCGATCGAGCGGGCGGAGGCGGCGGCGTGATCCTGGTGATCGATAATTACGACTCCTTCACCTACAACCTCGTCCAGTATCTTCAGGAATTGGGCAGCGAGGTGGAGGTCTACCGCAACGACGCCATCTCGGTGGAGGAGATCGCGGCCCGGCGGCCCGAGGCGATCGTCATCTCACCCGGGCCCAGGACGCCGGACGATGCCGGCGTAACCCTGGCGACGGTTCGGGCCCTCTCTGGACGCCTGCCGATCCTGGGCGTTTGCCTGGGGCACCAAGCGATCGGCCAGGCGTTCGGCGGACGGATCGTGCGCGCTCCGTCCCTGATGCACGGCAAGACGAGCCCCATCGAGCACGACGGGCGGACGATCTTCGAGGGGCTGCCGCGGCCGTTCGAGGCGACGCGCTACCACTCTCTCGTCGTGGATCCCGGCAGCGTCCCGCCCGAGCTCGAGGTCTCCGCCACGGCGGAGGACGGGCGGGTCGTCATGGGTCTGCGACACCGCCGGCATCTGACCGAGGGCGTGCAATTTCACCCCGAGTCGGTGCTGACCGGGGAAGGCAAACGGTTGCTGCAGAACTTTCTGAGGAGGGTCCGGGGATGAGCCCCGCCGCGGACGCCCTTCAGGAGGCGCTGGGCAGGGTCTTGGACGGCGAACGCCTGACCGCGGAGACGGCCCGGGGCGCCTTCGAGACGATCATGGACGGGTCGGCATCGCCGGCGCGTCTTGGAGCCTTCCTCGCCGCGCTCCGGCTGCGGGGCGAGACGGTGACCGAGATCGCCGCCTTCGCCCGGGTGATGCGAGAGAGGGCGACGCCGGTGCGCGTCGATCGCGCGCCGCTTCTCGACACCTGCGGCACCGGGGGCGATGGCGCCGGCACATTCAATATCAGCACGATCACGGCCATCGTCGTCGCGGCGACGGGGGTGGCGGTTGCCAAGCATGGCAACCACGGGGTGAGCAGCCGGTGCGGCAGCGCCGACCTGCTTCGGGGGCTCGGCGTGCGGGTCGACGCGCCGCTCGAGACGGTCGAACGGTCGCTTTTGGAGGTGGGGTTCGGATTCCTGTTCGCGCCGACGCTGCACGGCGCGATGCGGCACGCCGCGGCGGTGCGGCGGGAGCTCGGCGTGCGGACGGTCTTCAACCTTCTGGGGCCGCTGACCAACCCGGCGGGCGCCCGCCGCCAGCTGCTGGGGGTGTACGATCCGGCGCGTCTCGAAGGGCTGGCGGAGGTTCTCCGGGAGCTCGGGTCGGAGCGTGCGATGGTGGTGCATGGCGAGGGGCTCGACGAACTGGCGCTCCACGGGGCGACGCGGGTGGCGGAGCTGCGCGACGGGCGGGTGCGGACCTATACCTTGACCCCGGAGGACGCCGGCCTGCGGCGCGCGCCGCTTCAGGCGATCATCGGGGGAGACGTGGGCCGCAACGTGGCCATCGCCCGTGCCATCCTCGATGGAGAGACCGGGCCGGCGCGCGACATCGTCCTCCTGAACGCCGCTGCGGCCCTGCGCGTCGCCGGCGAGGCCGAGGATCTTCGCGATGGCGTGGCGCGGGCGGCGCAGGCGATCGATTCCGGCGCGGCGAAGAGAACCCTTCAAGAGTTGCGCGATCGGGCGCCGGCGAGAGAGGAAACGGAATGAGCCTCGATATCCTGGAGAGGATCGTGCAGGCGAAGCGCGCCGATCTGCAACATGACATCGACAGGGTGCCGCCCCGCCGCATGATCGAGCTGTCGAGCGCCGCCCCGCCGCCGCACGATTTCGCCGCCGCGCTCCGAGTTCCAGGGGGGGTCAAAGTGATCGCCGAGATCAAGCGCGCCTCCCCATCCCGGGGGCCGATTCGCGAAGCGGCCGATCCGGGGATGATGGCGCGGAACTACGCCGAGGCCGGAGCAACGGCGATTTCGGTCCTGACCGACGCCCGCTTCTTCCTCGGCGCCCCGGAGCACCTGACGGCGGCCCGCCAGGCGACGTCACTGCCCCTGTTGAGGAAAGACTTCATCTTCGACGAATATCAGATTTACCAGAGTCGGGCTCTGGGCGCGGATTCGCTGCTCCTCATCGCCAGGATCCTCGCCCCCAGGGAGCTGGCGACGCTCCTCGGTGTGGCGCGATCGCTGCTCATGGAACCGCTGGTCGAGGTGCACAATGAGGAGGAGATCGTCAAGGCCCTCGACGCCGGAGCGACCCTCATCGGCGTCAACAACCGGGACCTGGGCATGATGACGGTGTCGATCGAGACCTCTCTCACCCTGATCGCGCACCTCCCCTCGGAGGTGATCAAGGTCAGCGAGAGCGGCATCGAGCAACGCGCCGACATCGACCGTCTGCGCGCCGTCGGCTACGACGCCTTCCTGGTCGGGGAGCGGTTGATGCGAGACCCCGATCCGGGCGCTGCCCTCAGGCGCCTGGTGGAGGGCGACGTCGCGTGAGCCTCCGGGTCAAGCTGTGCGGCGTCACCCGTCTCGAGGACGCGCTCCTCGGGGTCGACCTCGGCGTCGACGCGATCGGCTTCAACTTCGTCGCCGCCAGCCCGCGCCGGGTGGCGACGGAGCTGGCGCGCGACATCGCCGCCGCCCTGCCGCCGTTCGTCTCCCGCATCGGCGTGTTCGCCGATGAACGGCCGGCCGTGATGGAGGCGAATGCGCGGCTTGCCGGGCTGCACTGCCTGCAGCTCCACGGCGAGGAAACGCCCGAGAGCTGCGTGTCCCTGGCGATGCCCTGGTACAAGGCGCACCGGGTCACGCCCGAGTTCCGGCCGGAGGACGTGGCGCGCTACCATTCGGGCACCTTCCTTCTGGATGGTTACGCGCCGGCGATGCTCGGAGGCACGGGGAGGAGCTTCGATTGGAGCCTGGCGCGCCGGGCGGCGGCCTACGGCCGGGTGATCCTGGCGGGCGGCCTGACGCCGGACAATGTCGAGGAGGCGATCGCAGTGGCCCGGCCCTACGCGGTCGACGTCAACAGCGGGGTCGAGTCGGCGCCGGGCGTGAAGGATGCGGCGCGCCTCACGGAATTCATGCGCCGCGCCCGCCGCGCCGCCCGTCGGGAGGAGGAATCGTGACCCAGCCGGATGCTCGGGGACGATTCGGCCCCTATGGCGGGCGCTTCGTCCCCGAGACGCTGATGAGCCCGCTGCGCGATCTGGAGGAAGCCTGGCAGGCATGCCGCCGCGACCCGGCGTTCCTCAAGGAGCTCGATCATTATCTGCAACGCTACGCGGGGCGCCCGACGCCGCTGTTTCGGGCCGACAATCTGTCGCAACGTGTCGGCGCCGGCGTGCGGGTCTACCTCAAGCGCGAGGATCTGCTTCATACGGGCGCGCACAAGATCAACAACACCATCGGCCAGGCGCTCCTGGCACGCCGGATGGGCAAGACGCGCGTCATCGCCGAGACGGGCGCGGGACAGCACGGTGTGGCCACGGCAACCGTGGCGGCCCTGTTCCGGATGCGATGCACCGTCTACATGGGCGAGGAGGACATGCGCCGGCAGGCGCTCAACGTCTATCGCATGAAGCTGCTCGGGGCGGAGGTCGTCCCGGTGCTCGCCGGCAGCCGGACTCTGAAAGAGGCGATCAGCGAGGCGATGCGCGACTGGGTCACCAACGTGAAGGACACCCATTACATCCTGGGGTCGGTCCTGGGCCCGCATCCCTATCCGACCATGGTGCGTGACTTCCATTCGATCATCGGCCACGAGGCCCGCCTGCAGATCCTCGAAGCGGAGGGTCGCGTTCCGGACGCTCTCGTGGCCTGTGTCGGCGGGGGCAGCAACTCGATCGGGCTCTTCCATGCCTTTCTGGATGACGCCTCGGTGCGCATGATTGGGGTCGAGGCCGGGGGGACGAGCCTGGATCCGGGCCACCACGCCGCCCGCTTCGCGGGCGGCAGCCTCGGGGTGCTGCAGGGGACCCGGACCTATGTGCTCCAGGACGAGGCCGGCAACATCCAGCCGACGCATTCGGTCTCGGCCGGGCTCGATTATGCGGCGGTGGGTCCGGAGCATGCGTACCTGCGCGATCAGGGCCGCACGGAATACGCCCACGTCTCGGATGATGAGGCGCTGCACGCTTTTCATCTGCTCGCGGAGAGCGAAGGGATCATCCCGGCGCTGGAATCGGCGCACGCCGTCGCCTACGTGCTCCGGGAGGGAGCGGGGGGAAGCCTCGGCGCCCTGGTCATCGTGAACCTGTCCGGGCGCGGCGACAAGGATGTGCGCCAGGTGGCGGAACGGGAGGGGGCCCGGGTGGAGGGTCTATGAGCGGCGTGACGCGAGGGTCTTCCGGTCGGATCGCAGCCGCCTTCGCCCGGGCCCGGTCGGAAGGGCGGCTGGCGCTCGTGCCCTACGTCACCGCGGGCGATCCCGATCTGGCCGGCACGCACGCCATCGTGCAGGCGCTCGGACGCTCGGGTGCGGACATCGTGGAGATCGGCGTGCCATTCTCCGATCCAATCGCCGACGGCCCGGTGAACCAGCGCTCCGCCGAGCGCGCCCTGCGGCAGGGTGTGACGCTGCGTGGAACCCTGACGCTCGCGGCCGATCTGCATCGCGACGGAGCACCGCCCCTCGTGCTGTTCACCTATTACAATCCCATCCATCGCATGGGGCTTGAGGCCTTTGCGGAGGCGGCCCGGGCCGCGGGCCTGGACGGAGTCCTGGTGACCGACCTCCCGCCCGAGGAAGCAGGCGATCTGCGCGGCGTCCTCGAGCCGGCCGGCATCGATCTGATCTTCCTGCTGTCGCCGACTTCGACCCGCGAGCGAATCGAGCTGGTCGCGCGCCAGGGCCGTGGCTTCGTCTATTTCATCACGCGCACCGGGGTGACCGGAGTCCGTGATGACCTGCCCGCCGATCTAGAGGCGCAGGTCCGCGCGGTGCGGAGCGCCTGCGCCCTACCGATCGCGGTTGGTTTCGGCATCAGCAGCCCCGGACAGGTGCGAACGGTAGCCGCCTTCGCCGACGGCGTCGTCGTGGGGAGCGCTCTGGTCGGCCTGATCGAAGCATCGGCCGGCGCGAAGGATCTGCCGGCACGCGTCGAGGCCTTCTGCCGTACCCTGCTGGCGGGCGGCGCGGCGGATCGCGCATGAAGCGCGGGACGCGGCCGGCCGCCGGGCGCCGTGGCTCGGAGGCGCAAGCGGACGAGAGCGAGGACGCCGTGGAGGATCTTCGCCGGAGAATCGACGCGATCGATCGAGCGCTCGTGACGCTGCTCAACGAGCGCGCCGGGCATGCCGTGGCGCTCGGGCGGATCAAGAAGACCCGGGGTCTGCCGATCTACCAGCCGGCACGCGAAGAGGAAGTCCTGGGAAACGTTCAGGGGGACAACCGGGGGCCGCTCGAGGACGCGGCCCTCCGCAGGCTGTTCGAACGGATCATCGACGAATCGCGCCGTATCGAGCGGACCGGCACGGCCGAGCCGACCGACGGTGAAGAGTCCGGGCCGCAGGGCTGAGGGGCCCCTTTCCAAGCGAACGCGATCGCCCGCCGCTGCGCGGGAGTCACGAGGAACGCCACATGGTCATCGTCATGAGCGAGCATGCGACCGAGGATCAGATCGAGAAGGTGATCGCGGCCCTGACCCAGAAGGGTTATGACGCGCACCGTTCGACGGGCACCACGCGCACCGTGGTCGGGGTGGTCGGCCATAGCAAGATCCCGCTCGATCCGCGGCAGTTCGAGATCCTCCCGGGCGTGCATGAAGTCGTGAAGATCACCGAGCCTTACAAGCTGGCGGGGCGCACCTTCCAGCCTCAGGATACGGTGATCCGCATCGGCGACGTGACGATCGGAGGACGCGACATCGTCATGATGGCCGGACCGTGCGCGGTCGAAAGCGAGAAGCAGCTCGACATCATCGCGGCCTCGGTGTCGCGCTATGGCGCCCGGATCCTGCGCGGCGGCGCCTTCAAGCCGCGCACCTCCCCCTACAGCTTTCAGGGTCTCGGCGAGGAGGGGCTCAGGCACTTGCGGACCGTCGCGGATCGCCATGGCCTGCTGGTCGTAACCGAGGTGATGGATACCAGCCAGGTCGACCAGGTCGCGGAGTACGCCGACATCCTGCAGGTCGGCGCCCGCAACATGCAGAATTTCAACCTGCTCAAGGATCTGGGACGGCAGAAGAAGACGGTCATGCTGAAGCGCGGCATGGCGGCGACGATCCAGGAGTGGCTGCTGTCCGCCGAGTACATCATGGCGGGCGGAAACCGCAATGTGATCTTCTGCGAGCGCGGCATCCGCACCTTCGAGAACTACACCCGCAACACCATGGACATCTCGGCCATCCCGATCATCAAGAAGCTGAGTCATCTGCCGATCATCGCCGACCCGAGCCACGGAACCGGTCTGCGGGACAAGGTGATCCCGATGGCCCGCGCGGCGGTGGCGGCCGGCGCCGACGGCATCATGGTCGAGGTGCACCACGAGCCCGAGGCGGCGCTCTCCGACGGGCCCCAGTCGATCTACCCGGAGCAGTTCGCCGAGCTGATGGCGCAGCTGCGGATCATCGCCCCGGCGATCGGCCGGACGATCGGATCGCGATGACCCGCGCTCCGGCGCGCCGCATTGCCCTCGTCGGTCTCGGCCTCATCGGCGGGTCGATCGGCCGGGGCGCGCGCCGCGGGCGGAAACGACCTCGCATCGTCGGCTTCGATCGTCCCGCGATCCTGAGGAAGGCCCGCCGCCGTGGCGTCATCGACATCGGCGCTCCGTCGCTCGCGGCCGCCCTGCGCGCCGCCGATCTCATCGTGCTCGCCCTGCCGGTCGACGCCATCCTCACTCTCCTGCCGAGAATCGCGCGCCTCGCGCCGCGGGAGGCGGTGATCACCGATGTGGGGAGCACGAAGCGGAGCATCGTGGCGGCCGCCCGGCGCGCCGGCCTGGGGTCCAGATTCGTCGGCGGCCACCCGATGGCCGGCTCGCATCGGTCGGGGGTGGCGCACGCCGATGCGGCGCTCTTCGAGGGAGCGCCCTGGATCCTCTGCCCGGGCCGGGCGACGCCGGCCGCCGTTGCCCGGGTGGTCGGCCTGGTGCGGCGGCTCGGGGCGCGCCCGGTGGTGGAGACGGCGCATAGGCACGACGAGCTGGTCGCCCGTCTGAGCCACCTGCCGCAACTCGCGAGCGTGGCGCTGGTGAACGCCGTGGCGCGCAGCCGGATCGCGGCCCCGGCGGTCGGGCTTTCCGGGCCGGCATTCCGGCAGATGGGACGGCTCGCCGGTTCTTCGCCGCGGCTCTGGGACGGTATCTTGAGGACGAACCGGGACGCGGTCGCCTCGGCTCTCAAGGACCTGGAGCGCGAGCTGCGGCGGCTGCGAGCGGGGCTCGGAGGCGGGGCCACCGACGACTTTCGCAGGGCGGCCCGTTTCGTGGCCCGCATGCGAAGCGTCGGGGACCGGCTGGGATCGGTGTAGGATGCGCCCCGCGGGCACCGAAAGGTGGAGAATGCGTCAGGCGCGCTTCAGGCAGATCGTCCTCATGGCGCTGGCGCTGTCACTCGCGGCCATGTCTCCGACCGTCACGCCGGGCCAGGATCTTCCGGAGACCGAAGGACGCCTGCTGGTCGTGAATCAGGGGGCGGACAGCCTCATGATCTTCGAGGAGCCGGCACACCGGTTACTGGCGACGGTAAAGGTCGGGCGCGACGCGCGCGAGGTCGCGGTGACCCCGGATGGCCGCAAGGCCTATGTCTCGAACTTCGGCAGCCAGAGCGTCGCCGTGGTCGACCTGGACACCTACAAGGTCATCAAGACGATCGGCGCCGCAGGCTTCCAGGCGCCGCACGGGCTTCAGGTGACCCCGGATGGACGGTGGCTCCTGGTCACGAGCGAAGGCAATCGGCGCCTCGTTCTGATTGACGCCCGGCGCGACGTGGTGGCGCGCTCCGTCACGACGTCCCAGCGCGGCTCGCATCTCATCGCCATGACCGTGAGCGGGCGCCAGGCGTACGTCGCCAACGGGGAATCCGATACCGTGAGCCTGGTGCGCCTCCCGGAGCTCAGGCTGCAGCACTCGATCAAGATCGGCTCCGGCCCGGAGGGGATCGCCGCCGCACCGAACGGCCGCCTCATCGTCGTCGCCTTGCAGGGCTCGGGTCAAGTCGCCCTCCTCGACACGGGGACAGATCAGGTCGTGGCGCGGTTACCGGTGGGGCAGACACCGATCCGGGTGGCCTTTGTGCCGCGCTCTTTCACCGCCCTGGTGGTGAATCGGGATTCCGATGACGTGACGGTGCTCGACGTCCTGAGCCGGAAGGTCACCAGGACCGTTCGGGTCGGGCAGCGCCCCGGCGGGGTGGTCACCAACGCCCGCGGCACCCGCGGCTATGTGGCCAATGGCGACTCGGGGACGGTGTCGGTCTTCTCCATCCCCGGGTACGAGGTGAAGGAGGAGATCCGCGTCGGCACCCGCCCAGTGGGTCTCGCCTTCGTGCCGCCGCCTCATAAGCGCGGTGGCCGACACGCGGCATCCGGTCCCCCGGGAGGGCGGGCGTGATCGCCACGAACAACGGTTCATTCCCGTGGAAGGAGATGCCGACGGGACGAGACCTGCGCGAGGTGCTCGAGCGCCCCGATGGGCGGACGGCCGATCCCGATCGTGTCCGGCTCCTTCAAGATTCCGTAACGCGCCAGATCATCGACGAGCAGGCTTCGGCGGGGCTCGATCTCATCACCGACGGTCTCGTCCGCCGGGGGAATCCGATGGAGCCTTTCGCCCGGTGTCTCGGCGGCTTGCGGATCGGAGAGGGCCGCATCCGCTACCCGGGCCGTTCCGATCTCGTGGCTCAACCGGTCGCCGAGTCGGAGATCCAATGGAAGGAGCCGGTTCTCGTCGAGGACTACCTGTTCGCGAGCCGCGGCGCCCCGCGTCCCGTGAAGGTCGTGCTCACCGGTCCTTACACCATCGCCCATCTGGCCGAGGACCGCGTCTATGGCGATCCGAGCTCGCTGGCGATGGCCATGGCCATCGCCCTGAACCATGAACTACGCGCTCTCCAGGCTGCGGGGGCGACGATGATCCAGATCGACGAGCCGGCGCTCCTCGAGCGCAAGGGGGATTTCCCGATCTTCACGCGCATCTGGGAAGTTCTCGGCCGCGGCGTCTCCGCCACCCTGGCGCTTCATCTCGAAGGCGGAGGCATCGACGGTCTCTATCCGGGCCTTACCCGGCTCAAGCGCCTCGGTTGTCTGAGCCTGGATGTCATCTCGGGTCCGGAGAGCCTCGCTCTGTTCGGCGAGCACCCCCTCCCTGCGCCGATCACGCTCGGACTCGGGCTGGTCGGCGGCCGGGCCCCCGAGATCGAGACACCGGAGGCGATCGTCGCGCTGGTGCGCGCCGCCCCCGGGTTGCCTCCGGAAGATCGACTGCTCCTTGGAACGGCCTCCGATCTGGGCGACCTGCCGCGTGATGCCGCCGCGGCGAAGCTCCGCTCGTTGTCCCGGGCGGCACGGCTCCTGGAGCGGGGCTGACCCGGAACCGGCGGGTCATCCAGCATGCTATACTTCCACGTTCGGTCGTGAACCTCACGAGGGGTGGTCTCATGCGGACGTTGTGGGCGTGCCGGCTCCCGGCGATGGTGTTGCTGGCGCTCTCCGCGATGCGGGTCGCCGCCGCGACCCCGCCTCCGGCGCAACCGACGGCGCCGGATAACTCCCAGATTCGGTTCACCGTGGGGGAGGCTCCGCTGCTCGAATGGATGCAGGCCGCGACCCCTTTGGTCATCACGGTCGGGAATCAACTCGTCAGTGCCGACCTGGTTCTGCTCGAACCGAAAGATCTTCGACTCTTCGACGGAAAGGCCACGCTGAAGATTCGAGTCAAGGGGAAGACGCTGCCGATCGATCAGCCGCTTTCTCCTGAGATCGCACTGGTTTACGATAAGTCTCTCAATAAGTACTTCGGCGTTCTCTCGAGCCTGCCGTTGTCGATGCCGGGCCTCGGAACGATCGACCTCAAGGACTACGTGTCGCGCTTCGAGATCCCGACCGTTCTCGAGAATCTCTGGAGGTTTGCGGATAAGCCGATCGGGCTGAATCTGAAAATCCGCCGGATCGCCATCCTGGACCACGCGGTCGAGATGGGGGCCGACGTGAACTTCGCCCCGGTTCCACAAAACAGCTCGCACTCGGCACGCTGAGGATCGCGCCTGGATCCGGATTGAAAGGGGAGATCCCATGGTCATCGACGCGATCACGTTCAAGGTGAGGTCCGGCAAGGAGCGCGAGTTCGAGCGGCACAGCGAGAACTGGACCCGCGTGATGCGCAGGAGCCGCGGCTTCATCAGCCAGGTGCTGATGCGCAATGCCGACGACGCCACGGAGTACCGTGCCGAAGTGCGCTGGACCCATCGTGACTATCGCGACCGCTTCAACGCCCACGAGGAGCGCGAGGCGAACTCCTTGATGCAGGCCGGGGCCGACCTCCTCGAACGCCCTCCAGAGCGCGTCCTGCTCGAGATCGTCTGATTCCCACCCGCCTCCGGGACCCCACGCCGGTCCAATTTTTGTAATCGTTTTGACTCCGTCGTCCAGGGCCCGCATATTGCAAGGTGGTCGCCGTTTCGCGTGCGACCGCCAAGGCTTGGTGGGAGGACCCGCAAGTGGGCGCCAGGACAAAATCGATCCCAGCTTCTGTCGATGAGCCCCGGGATGTCGACCGCGAAATCCGTTGCAGCGAGCAGCTTCAAATCCTGCGGCGCGTGCAGGCGAGCGTCGCACGGCTCGGCGAGCCTCTTGACATGCTGCGCGCGGCCGCCCGGGCGATCCGCGAGGCCGCACCGGAGCTCGCGGTCATGGTGCGTCTCTCCGAGCGGACCGAGGGCGAGATCGCGGAGGGCTCTCCCCTGGGAGACGGGGAGCGGGGCCGATCGCGCGCCGAGGTGGCGATCGTGTGCCAGGACGAGGAAGTCGGGACGCTGACCATCGAGTCCCCCCGTCCGGAGGCGTTTGGCGACGAGGAGGTCGCGACCTTTCAGCTGGTGGCGGCGATCCTGGGAGCGGCGCTCGACAACGTGCGGCTGTTCGAGCGGGTCGAGCAGGAGAAGGTCGAGTGGGCGAGCACCTTCGACGCCATCACCGACATGGTGTCGATTCACGATAGCGAGTTCCGGCTGCTGAGGGGTAATCGTGCTCTGCTGCAGCGGGCTTCCGTGCCGGCCTACGATCTGACCGGGAAGACCTGCGAGGAGATCTACGCCGCCATCCTGGGCGCGCCGATCGAATGCCCGCACCTGGAAGCCGAACGTTCGCGCCACGCGGCTTCGAAGGAGATCGTCCGGCCCGACGGCGGGTCCTTCCGGCTCACCGCCCTGCCGCGCTTCGCGGCGGGGCGGCTCACTTACTCGGTGCACCTGTTCGAAGACATCACCGAGGAGCGGCGCCTGCGCGACCAGCTTCTGCAGTCGGAAAAGATGTCCGCGGTCGGGCAGCTCGTCTCGGGCGTGGCTCATGAGCTGAACAATCCTCTGGCGGGCGTCATGGGCTACACGCAGCTTCTGATGACGCGGCCTCTCGATGCCAAGATCCGCAGCGATCTGGAGCGCGTGTTTAGCGAGGCTCAAAGGGCCGCCAAGATCGTCCAAAACCTGTTAACCTTCGCCCGGAAACGCAAGCCCGAGCGGCGCTTTCTGGGGATCAACGGCATCGTCGAAAAGACCCTGGAGCTCAGGGCGTACGAGCTGCGGGTGAGCAACATCGAGGTCAAGACGGATCTCGAACCGGATCTGCCATGCACCCTGCTCGACTTTCACCAGATGCAGCAGGTCATCCTCAACATCGTCACCAATGCCGAGCAGGCGATGCTCGAGGCGCACGGCCGCGGCCGGCTTTCGATCCGCACCCGGGTCGTGGGCGGGCAGATCTGTCTTCGCATCGAGGATGACGGCCCGGGCATCACGCCGGAGAGTCAGCAGCGCATCTTCGACCCATTCTTCACCACCAAGCCAGCAGGGCAAGGGACCGGCCTCGGTTTGTCGATCTGCGATGGGATCGTCAAGGAGCACGGCGGCACCCTGCGCGTCCTAAGCCCACCGGGGCATGGAGCAACCTTCATCGTCGAGCTGCCGATTCTCGGAGGGGATGAGGTCATGCGCCCGGAGCCGGATGCACGCACACCCGCTCCGCAGGCGCGCGGACGGTCGATCCTGGTGGTGGACGATGAGGCGTCGATCCAGGATATCCTGGTGGAGGTCCTCACGGGGGACGGCTATCAGGTCGATACGGCGGGCAGCGGCACGACCGCGCTGGCCAAGATGGAGAAGCGCTCCTACGATCTGATCATCTCCGACCTGAAGATGCCCGGAGTGAGCGGGGCGGAGCTCTACGAAACGATGCGGGCCACGCGGCCCGAGCAGGCGGAGCGGGTCCTGTTCACGTCGGGCGACACCGTCTCTCCCGTGACCAACGACTTCCTGCGACGACACGGGCACGTCGCTCTCGTCAAACCGTTCACGTTCGACGACCTGCGCGCCGCCCTGGAACGGTTTTTCGGACCCCGGTCCTGAGGAAGCGGTCTGAGGTTCTCCCCGGCGCATGCATGGTTCAGCGCAATCGTTCGGCGAGGAACGCGGCGATCCGATCGGCCAGATCCCCGGAATCCGCCCGATCCTCCGAGCGGCCCAGGAGCTCATAGCCGCTGCCGGTGCCGTCGATCAGGATCGGCTTGGGGCCTCCCTGGCCGAGAGTCCGTGCCAGAGTCTCGACCGTGCCCGCCGCGGAAGGCTCGTCGCGGCCCGCCACCAGGAGAGCCGCGCCGCGGTCCAGAAGGCTCAGGCGCGCCTGGTAGGGCTCGCTGCGGCCCCAGGGAGAGAGGATCGCGATCGCCACGGGGCGAGGGTCGGCGGCGGGATCGATGGCGCGCGCCGCGAGCAGGGCTCCGAGCCCGGCCCCGACCAGGCCCAGGCGCAAACGATCGACGCGGGGCACGCGCACCAGGTAGGCGAGCCCGGCCCGGATGTCCTGCTGTCCGGCAGCGAGATTTTCGTTCAGCTGCTCGACGAACTGGTGTGGCCCCGGCAACGCCTCGCTGACGCTGCCGCCGTGGCCCCGTAGATCGATCGCCAGGGCAACGAGACCCCTCTCGGCAAGCGCGCGAGCCAACGGCGCCGCGGCGTGCCGGTTCGATCCAAGGGCGTGCAGAAGCAGGACGGCTCCCCGGCGCCCCGTCCACGGCGAAGGCCGGCGGGCTTCGCTCGGCGCGGGGACGAAGAGGGAGCCGGCGAGCCGGGTGCCATCGGCGGCAGTGACCTGGACCAGGCTCGCCCCCTCTTGCTCGGCCTCGCGGCGATCGTCCTCGGCGAGCGTCGCCAGACCCTGCTCGAGCCTGCGGGTGATGTCGCGCACCATGGCAGGCCCCCCTTCGCGGCCGAGGTCCTCGAGGCTGCGCCGCAACCCGTGGTCCGTGGCGCGCCCTTGCATGTAGAGGTCGAGGAGGATCGCCAACGCCTTATCGCGCTCCCCGATCGCACCATAGGCATCGGCCAGATGCTCGCGCAGGATCGGGACGTCCGGCGCGAGTCGGTTCGCCTCTTCAAGCAGCGCCACCGACAGCGCCAGATCGCCGCGCTTTCGGTACGCCCAGCCGAGGGAGTCCTTGATGAACCCCTGCCGTCGCGGCGCATAGCCACGCTCCTCCGCCAGGCGGACCGCCGCCTCGAGGACCGCAACGGCGCGGTCGAGATTCATGCCGTTTCCGGCGTAGAGGTACCCGAGGGCATTCAGGAGGTCGGGATCCGCGGGCGTGGCCCGGATGGCGCGCTCGTACCAGGAGGCGGCGATGTCCGGCCTGCCAGCCCCGGCGTGGTATTCGGCAAGGAGCGTGAAGGCGCGTATCAGGTAGGGATTGGTTTTCGGCTCGGGAAAGCGCTGCACGAAGCCCTCGAGAGCCTGTGCCTGCTCGGCGGGCGGCAGGGGATGCGCCATCAGGGCCTGGAATTCCGAGCGTGCGGCCCGGTGGGTTTCCTTCTCGCACGAAACAACCAGCAGGAGGGCGGCCAGGGCCGCCACGATCGACGTGCGCCGCGCGGATGGTCTCACGAGGCATCCCCAGGGGCGACGATTCGGACCGCCGGCAGGAGCATCCGCACCACCGTCCCCGATCCGACGCGGCTATCGATCTCGAGCTCCCCGCCGTGGTCCTCCACCGCGCGCTTCACGATCGGCAGGCCGAGGCCCGTCCCGCCGCTCTTGGTGGAGAAGTAGGGCTCGAACAGGCGCGGCCGTATCGCGGGGTCGATCCCGGCTCCCGTGTCGCGCACCTCGATCCGGACCCGGGCGCGTCCACCGTCGGCTGGCGACGCCGCATTCGCTGCGACCGTCAGCGTGCCTCCCCCGGGCATCGCCTGCAGGGCGTTCTCGATCAGGTTGACCAGCGCCCGGGCGAGCACCGGCCGATCGGCGAGGATGGGCGGCAGATCCGGAGCGATCTCACGCCGCAGCGTCACACCCGACGGCGGGGCCGATTCATAGGGATTGAGAGCTTCGTCGAGCACCTCGATGACCGGTGTCGGCTCTGGACGGATCTCCGGCAACCGGGCATAGGCCGCGAACTCCGAGGCGATCGTCCTCAAGGCACGCACCTGCCGCTGGATGTTGTCCAGGCATTCGAGCAGGACCGTTCCGAAGCGGGGATCCTGGGCCCGCCAGAGCCTGCGGACGTGCTCGACCGAGAGCTGGATCGGAGTGAGCGGGTTCTTGATCTCATGGGCGATGCGTCGCGCCATGTCGGCCCAGGCGGCCAGACGCCCCGAGCGGATGATCTCGGTGACGTCCTCCAGCAGCAGAATGGCGCCCGAGGATGCCCCCTCCACCGGCACGAACGGCAGGAAGACGGCTCGGAGCCGGAGCTCCTGGCCGCCGCGAGGCAGGACCACTTCGGACGCCTGGTCGGTTCCGGAGGTCAGGACTCGGGACAGTGCGACCCGCAGTGGATCGAGCGATCCCTCCAGAGCCAGGCGATCCGGGAGGCTGTCGTCGACCGCCGGGGCGCCCGAGGGGCCCGCCAAAAAGGCTTGGGCCGAAGGGTTGATGGTGATGATCGATCCACGCGCGTCGACCGAGACGACGCCCGTGGTGACGCTGCGGAGGATCGTCTCGATGTACTCCTTACGCCGCCGCAGATCCCCCTGTTGCTCGCGCAGCGATCCCGCCATCCGGTTGAAGGCATCCACCAGGATGGCGACTTCGTCTCGAGCGACGGCGGTGACCCGGACGTTGAGGTCACCTTCGGCGACTCGGCGCGCGGCGCGCGCCAAGAGCGTGATCGGCTCCGAGACGCGTCCGGCGACCAGGTAGGCCATTCCGGCGAGGAGGAGGATGGTGACGCAGGTGCTGATCAGAAGCGCGTCCTCCACCTCCTCCACCTTGCGGGATAGAGCGCGCCGCCGGCCTCCGAGAGGAATCGAGATCACCCCGAGGGTGCCCTCGGCGTCGATGCGCATCGGGGCGGACAGCGTCATGTCCTCCATGTCGAAGGCATGCTCAACGGCCTGCCGATAGGGCTCCCGATCGAGATAGAGCGCCTTGTAAATCGAGCCTTCGAGACGGGTGTTCAGGATCCCCGAGCTGAACAGCTCGCGGGTGCTGGTCGCCAGGAGATCGGCGCCTTTGTAAATGTTCAGGTCCTGTCGCACCACGCGGCTGAGCCAGAAGACCGCATCGTCATCGAGTGTCGGCGACTCTTCCGGGCTGCTGACCGTCAGATAATCCTGGGCGACGCGTCGCGCCACTTGAAGCGAAGCCAGGCCGGTCGTGGTCACGTCGCTCGCGAACTCCGCCGCGTTGAAGCGGGTGATGAACAGCGCCAGGGCGATCAGAGGCAGAAGAGCGGTGAGGAGAACGAAGGCGGTCAGGCGCCGATAGAAGCGGGGGACCGGGTTCGCCCCCCTCGCGCGTCCCTGGCCGAACCGCCAGGCGGCGAGGATGAAGGTCGCCAGGACGAGGTTCAGCAGGAAGAGGCGCAGGCTGTCGGCGACGAACTCCGTGACGCTGGCGTGGGGTTGTGCCAGGGCATAGACCACGTCGCGGCCCCGGGCGTACAGGATGCGCGCGGGGCCCTCGCCGGCGATGTCGGTGCTCCAGACGAATCCGTCGCCCTCGAGTGCGGCCCTCTGCCGCGCACCCGGCGGCGGAACCTCGCCTCCCGATTCATACAGACGGTCGAGGGTCGGCCCGAACACCGCCAGCATCGGCTCGGAACGCAGCAACTCCGGATTGGTGCGCGTCAGGGCCCTGGCGCGGAATCTCTCGACGTAGCTGGTGTCGGCGCCGATCCCCGGGAGGTTGTCGTAATCGTCGACGATGGTCATGACGACCAGGAGGGGGGCACGGCGGGGGGCCCGAATGAAGCGCGAGCCGAACAGGACCGGCTTGCGGACGATGGCGCGAGGACGCGGCGGGACCTGCACGAGGTCGCCGCCCGCCGCGTCGATCGCGGTCGCGAAGGGGACCTCGAGACCGGGCGCCAGATTGACGGCGAAGCGATCGAGCAGGCGCCCTTCACTCTCATAGATCTGCAGAGACGAGGCCAGCCCCATCTCCGCCATCGGTGTCCGGGTCCATAGCCGATAGGCGACGCCGGAATTTTCTCCCCGTCCCTCGGCTGCGAAGGCGGCGGCCGTGGCGAATTCCTCCGAGGATGCGAGAGTCATTGCATTGCGGAGCGCCTGCGCTCGCCACTCCTGCTGGCGCAGCACGCGAGGCAGCAGGGTCTCCTCGAAGAAGGTCTGCCGCAGCCGGTCGTAGGCGTGGTGGAGGAACGGCACATAGAGCAAGGTCAGGAGGAGAACTCCGGCAATGGCGCGCCACAGAAGCGGCAGGCGGGTGAAGGCGGCCAGGACGGCATTGGGGATCCGCCAGCTCCGCTCGTTGTCGCGGCAGCGCAAAGCGACCCGGAAAAACGTGCCGATCAAGAGGACGCCGGCGGTCACCAGCAGAAAGAGAGACAGCTGGAGCAGTAGACGAGGCGCCGCCGCGCCGTCCCATTCGACCCTGCTGAGGTCGAGGCGCGCCATACCTACGATCGTATCGAGCAGGTGATGCAGGCCGAGGAGACCGCCGAGACCGAGAGGAACACAGGCCCCGAGGGCCAGCCTGCGCACCCGGGCCCGCCGCGGCACCTGGACGGGGGGAGGCAGGGCCGTCAGGAAGCCGTGGAGGAGCGCGACCTGGGCCAGCAGGACGAAGGTGGTGAGAAAGAAGTCGGCGGGCGAACGCAGCAGTCCTCCGAGCCCTGGGGAGGCGTAGAGACCGAGGTCGAAGACTTTCGTCTGTGACAGGTTTCCGCCGGTGCCGAGAGCGAGAAGCGACCAGCGCGCCGACCAGAGACCGGCCGTGCCGGCCAACAAGGCGGAAACCCCGCGTGGTCGCCGTCTCAGGACGAAATAGCACGCCGCCAGAAGGGAGAACGCAGCCCCGAAGGCGCCGATCCGCCGCAGCCTGTTCCGGGTCGCGGCGATCGTCTGCTCGGCCGGATGGTCTTTCAATGTCACCACCGCCAGGGCATCGCCCGCCGGGGAGCGCAGGGGGAAGGAGAGGGTCGCGACTCCTTCGCGCCCGGCACGACCCCAATAGCGATCCGCCTGGCGCTCGAAGAGGCGGTCCAGATCGTCGGGCGTGGCACCCGGCTGGCGAAGGTGCACGTGCGCCGGTCCCGTTTCCGCGGCGCGTGGCAGGAATTCGAGGATGGAGGCGCGGTCGTCGGGTGGTTCTCCGTCGCCGGACGGCTTCAGAAGGAATTCCGAGACCCACAGCAGACCGTCCTTTGGAGAGCGCAGGAGGGCGTACAGCCGCTGCGATGCCTCATCGTTGCCGATCCGGAAGATCGGCCCTGGCGCCGTGCCGATCAACAGATCGGCAGGGACGGGTTCGCTGTTCCCCTGCCATGCGAGCAGAGTGCCGTCGGCGCGATAGAGGGAGAACCCCTGCCGGTCCCGGGGCAGCCGGCTCTGCGCCAGACACCCTGCGAGAGTCTCGAACGCCGCTTCCTGGCTCGGAGTCGAGAGGCGCGCGGCACGCACCGGACGGAGCATCTCATCCAGGAACCACGCCGCATCTTCATCGAGGATCCTGGCCCGCGTCTCGAGCCGCGCCCGCGCCCCCTCCTCCCAGCCCGCCGCCACCTCGCGCGTCTTCAAGCTCTGCAGGGTGCCGAGGGCCCCGAGAAACAGGGACCCGGTGGCGAGGGCGGCGATCGGCGCGCGCAGCCTGGGGATCAAGGGTCGCCCCCGCCGAGCCGCGGGCAGCAGCAGCGCTCCCAGGAAGGCGAGCAGGATCAGCGCGGTGCGACCAACACCCCCGAGCAGGCCGAAGTCCCGCGACAGATCGGCGGCGAGAGTGATGAGGGTCAGGCTCTCGAGAATCAGCAGCAACGCCGCAGTCACCGAATCACTTCATCCCGCGGAAGGCGACGGGATCGACACGGGAAAGAGCGGGGCTGCCGGCGCACCGAGGAGAAACCGCCGCAGGAACTGCTTCGTGGGTGTCATCGGGTGATCCCTGCCCCCGCCGCGGAAGCGTTATGCTAATCTTACGCGCTCTCGTCCGTCAAGGAATCGAGACTTCGATGCCGCGCCACCTCCCTGAACATCGTTTCGCCGCGCTTCGTGCCTTCGGCCTCCTGCTCGTGATTGTCGCCGCGCACTCGGGCGCGGTGCGGGCGGCGCCGGATGGCGATCGCCTCCAGCGCCACGTCGTGCAGCTCGCGGGAGCGATCGGGCCGCGCAAGACCGGCACCGACGCCGACCGCCGCGCGATCGAGTACGTGAAGGCCGAAATGGAGGCGGCCGGGCTTCAGGTGGCCCTCCAACCGGTCGACACCATGCTCGAGCCTGACGGGGAACGAGCCGTCGGTTCGTGGAACGTCGTCGGCCGGTTACCGGGCGATGGGCCGGAAACGATCCTGGTGGCCGCGCACCACGACTCCCGCAGCGCCCTGATTCCGGGCGCCAACGACGATTCCTCGGGGCTCGCGGTGCTGATCGAGGTGGCGCGCGAGACCGCCGCCCGACCCCGCCGGCTCTCCTACCTTTTCGTTTCCTTCTGCGGCGAGGAGGAAGGTCTGCTCGGCTCGAGCGCCTTCGTCCGGGGGTTCGATCTCGAAGCGCTGCGGGCCGTCGTTGCGATCGAGCTCGTCGGGCGGGGTGAGATCCTCGTCGGGCCGGTGCCGCGCCGCCCCGCCACGTGGGCGCAGCAGGCATTCCTGCGCGCCGTGCGCGAGACCGGCGTCTCCGGGGCTGCGGCGAGACCGATCTGGACGCTCGTGCCGCGCTTCTTCGATCTGCCCTTCTCGGCCGATCATGAACCGTTCCTCGAGCGCGGCGCCCCATCAATGCTGCTGCTCGGCACCTACCCGGCCTGGACCTACCACACGCGGGAGGACAGCGTTCTCCGGATCCGCAAGAAAGCTTTGGTGCGCGCGGCCACGATCCTCGACCGCCTGCTGCGCGACCTCGAGACCTCGGGGCCATCCCGCGGGCCGGATGACGCGCACTCCCTGCCGTTGATGGTATTCGGCCAGGGGATCGTGGCCCCCGGGCCGACGCTCCGAACGATCGCGCTCCTGACGATCGCCGCCCTCCTGACGCTGCTACTCGCCCGCGCCCGGACCGCGGTCTCGTGGAGGAGCCTCGCCCTGATGCTGCGCGTGGTGATCGTGGCCGCGGCCTGCACGGGCGTCGGCCTGTCGGGCCTGTTCGCGGCGCAGGCCCTCATGGAGAGGATCCACAAGGTCCGGCATCCCTGGATGGCGCATCATGGACTGCATCTGGCGCACGCGGTCGCATTGGCGCTGCTCACCGGGTGGATCGCCCTCAAGATCTTCAGGCGGATCAAGCCGACGGTCGAGCCGGGCCCCTATCTCGCGTCAGCCCTGCTTCTGCCGATGACGCTGATCGCGGCCGGTCTGATGCAGGGATACCCCGAGCTCGCCGCCCTCGCCGCCGCGCCCGCCCTGTCCATTCTGGCATCTCTGTGGGTCCGGAGCATCGGTCGCAAGCTCGCCCTCGGCCTTGTCGGGACGGTGCCGCTGGCGCTTTTCATGACTCCAGCGGACTACCGGACCGCACTCGACCTCGGCGGCATCGACCTCCCGGTGCTTCTGCTCTTCGCCGTGGCCTTCGCCGTCGTCTTTCCCTTCGTTCTCTTCGTGGCGCATGTCGCCTCGTTCCAGGATTGCCTTCATAGCCGGTTCTGGTGGTGGATCTCCGGTCCGGTCGTGGGCACAGCGGTGTTCGTCCTCTGGCTGGGACTGGCGATCGCGGCGGCATGGCTGCCGGCCTACGACAGCGATCACCCGCAACTCGTCCGGCTGCGACAGAGCATCGATCTTGCCAGCCGCCAGGCGCGCCTGATGGTGCGATCGAACGACAGCCTGCAGGGGGTCGCCCTGCGCGGGCTCGGGGGACGCAGGCTCGACAGCGGCGAGGGCACCGAACGGATCGATCTCGCCTTTCCGGCGGATCGGATCGCTTTCGAGGCCTCCGTCACCGAGGCGCCCGCGGGAGAGGCACGGGCGGTGACCTGTCTGACTCATCTGAAAGCGGCGCGGCCCACCGATCGGCTGAGCTACCGCTTCACGTCCCGGTCCGGCTTCAGGGTCACCGGGAGGGACGACCTGCTGCGCCACGGCTATACCTTCACCGAGACGGCGCCGCGGCTCGACCCGGAGCGGACCTTCCGGCTCCTGCTTCCCCCCGGCGGCGATCTCCAACTGGCGCTGCGCGCGGAATTCGCCGATGACCTCCTCGACATCATGCCGACGGGCGGGCCGCGGGTGTTCGCGCACCAGGCCATCATCGTCGACTCCCGCCATCTGCTCGGTCCCGGGCCAACCTCGCCGCGTTGAACCGGGGCCCGGCACTCTGATAACATCGGCGCCTCGCGGGGCGTGGCGCCCTCGCCGGCCGGGGGTCCCGTGGACGAAAGCGCACCGAAGCAAGAGTTCGCCGGGCCGGCAAGGCCGGACGCGGTGCTCGACACCGTCGGGCTCTATTGCCCGTTGCCGATCATCAAGA
>JBGPLZ010000019.1:0-36379 GCA_041486695.1 Acidobacteriota bacterium
ATGTTGGTCGCGGCGATGATGCGGACGTCCACCTTCAGCGTCCGGCTTCCGCCCAGGCGCTCGAACTCCTGGTTCTGGATGGCGCGCAGCACCTTCGCCTGCGTGCTGGGGCTCATGTTGCCGACCTCGTCGAGAAAAATCGTGCCGCCGGAGCAACGCTCGAACTTGCCAATCCGGCGCTGATCGGCGCCGGTGAAGGCGCCCTTCTCGTGGCCGAACAGCTCGCTCTCGAGAAGGTTGTCGGGGAGAGAGGCGCAGTTCATCCGCACGAACGGGCCGTCGTGCCGCGGGGAGTTGCGATGGATCGCCTCGGCGACGCGCTCCTTGCCGGTGCCGGTCTCGCCCTGGATCAGGACCGTGGCGTTCGACGCGGCGACCTTGTCCAGCATGCGGTAGATCTCCTGCATCGCGGGGGACGTGCCGATCAGGTTGTAGCGCTCGGTGAATTCGCCGGACGGCTCGGTCATCGAGCTCAGGCGGGTCACCAGCTTCTGGTGCTCCATCGCCCGCTGGATCTTCATCTCGATCGCATCGAGGATCATCGACTTCTGGATATAGTCGAAGGCGCCCGAGCGCATCGCCTCCGCCGCCCCGGTTCCATTCTCGCCCGTGACGATCACCAGAGTCCCGGAGTTGTTGGCGCGGGCCTTCTTGACGAGGTCGAGGGTGTCCGATCCGCCGAAGCGGGTGCCGGCGATCACCAGGTCGAAGGTCTGCTTGTCGATCTTCTCCATCGCCTCCTTGCCGCTCTGGGCGACCTGGACTTTGTAGCCGCTTCGGCTCATCGCCTGAACGAGACCGTCGCGGAGGGACCTGTCGTCCTCTGCCACCAGGATGTTCTTCATTCCGCCGCTTCCTCCGCCGCCGATCGAAGAGCGCTGAGCTACAACGAGATAATCTAGATTTCGACGATCGAGAGTCAAGGAAACTGCGGGTGAAATCCGCTACTTTCTGGCGATTTTCACGAGCCGCAGAAGTGTCGCGTCACAGCTTTGACGGCTGGGGGAGGGATCGGACCGCCTTCGCCCTACCGGCGTTGGGGCAAAAGCAGCGAGAGCAGGCGCTCGGTGAGCGAGAAGACGGCCCGCACCCTGCGCCCAAACGGGCCGGGGGGGCGGTCTTCCGGGATCAGGCGCGGCAGAACGGGGCGCAGCAGCGTGGCGCTCATCTGGGTGAGGCGGTAGAAGCGGCTCAGGATGTCCGGCCGGAGCACTTCCACCCGGAAGCCGTCCGGCGTGCGTCCGGGGACTTCGATCGCCCTTACCCGGCCGACGACCGCCGACGGGTCGACCCGCTCGCGCAGGCGGTTGTAGTCGCCACGGAAGACGAGCTTCGATCCTTCCGGGCCGGGGTCGCGATAGACGAGGCGATGGATGGTCAGGTAGAGGGCGCCGCGGAACACGGCGATCTCTCCCACCCGGAGGTCCTCGCCGCGGGCCGGTTCGAGGATGACCCGCCAACCCATCTGCAAAGTCGGATGCATGCTCGTTCCCTGGACGGCGACGACGGCCGAGCCGGTCTGGCGCAACGATTCGGCAAGAAGCTCCGCGGTGACCGGCTCGTCGCTGAGGTTGAGCCTCACCTTCGCCTCCCGAAGTGACGCTCGGCGATGGCGAGAAGAGCCCGGGCCAGCTTGCCTTCGTGGTGCCTCACCTTGAGCGCGTGGTCCCGGACCTTGAGCGCGTGGTGCCTCTCCTTGAGCGCCGCCGGCCTCTCGCCGTCCAGGTCGCGCTCCACGCAGCGCACCCCCGACGCCTCGATGGCCCGCGGCGAGGTGCGCACCGGAATCGCGCCCTCCCGGGCATAACGCCGGGCCAGCGCCGGGCCGATCGGGCGCGACGGCGCGAGGTAGTAGTCGATCAGGCCGGGACCGGCGATGCGGGTGATCGCCGCCAGGTGGTCGGCGGCCGAGAAGCCGGAGGTCTCTCCCGGCTGGGTCATCAGATTGCCGACCAGCACGCGGGCGCCGCCGGAGCGGGCGAGGGCGCGGGCGACGCCGCGCACCAGCAGGTGGGGAATGATGCTGGTGAACAGGCTGCCGGGCCCCAGGACGATCAGGTCGGCGTCGCGAATCGCCTTGAGGACGCCCGGCGCGGGGTCGGGCCAGGGAGGGTCGGTCACGACCTGCACGATCGGCGAGGTGCTTTTGGAGATGCGCGATTCGCCGCGCACCGTTCGGCCGTCCGCCAAGCGGGCCCGCAGGATGACGTTGTCGAGAGTCGCCGGGAGGATGCGGCCGCGGATCGCCAGGACCTCTCCGGAGGTCTCGATCGCCTTCAGGTACGATCGGCAGCATTTGGCCAGGGCAGCGAGGATCAGGTTGCCGAGCGCGTGCCCGCCGAGGCCGTCCCGGCCCCCGTAGCGATACTGAAACAGCTGCGACATCAGCGGCTCGTTGTCCGACAGCGCCACCAGGCAGTTCCTTATGTCGCCCATCGGCAGCACGTTGTAGGCGCGTCGCAGGCGGCCGCTGCTGCCGCCGTCGTCGGTGACGCTGACGATGGCGGTCAGCGAGTCCGCTGGAGAGAGGGTTCGCTTGAGGCCGCGCAATACGACCGGAAGTCCGGTGCCGCCGCCCAGGGCGACGACCTTGAGTCCCATCCGGGCAGGGGCGCGAGACAGGGTCGGGCTCCTCAGAGGACGCGGAAGGTGACGTCGCGGGATGACCGCCGTCCGTTCAGGGTGTCGGTCACCTTCACTTGCAGCCGGTAGGTGGCCGCCGGCCAGTCTTTGAGCGGGAAGGAGTACCCCTGGACCTGGTTCTGCTGCCGCGTCAGACGGATCGGCTTTCCCAAAGGCTCGAACGTCGGCTCGCCCGCGGCATCGAGCGCGCGGGCCACGAAGAACTGGTATTCGACGTCCAGATCGGGACGGCCATCGATCGGATCGGTGGCGGCGCTGTAGATTTGATAATAGAACGCCAGCGTCTCGCCGTTCTTGAAGATATCGTCGGGGCGCGGCAGGACCCGCAGGTTTCCGAGAACGAAGGGGGTGGTGTAGCCGGTCGCGCTCTGGTCGGTCACCCGTTCGAGCCGGCTCGCCAGCGTCACGCTGCTGAGCGACAGCGAGGTGCTCTTCAGATCGGGGACGTCGATCGTTTCCTTGAACGAATAGACCTGCCTCGTGCTCCTTTCGACCACTCCGTAATAGGCGGTGTAGTGTCCCGGCTTCACCGTGGCGATCCCCTGATAGAGCAGATACGCGTCAACGTCCGACGAGGCTCCGTCAAAGGCGGCCCGCAGGCCGTTCGCGCCCGCCAGATCGTAAGTGGGCAGATGGCGATCTTCTCCGACCAGCCGCGCCAGCACCTCGAAGCGGCCCTCGACCGGGGCGGCTCCCGACGGTTCGGGTTCGCCCGCTCCCTCGGCCGATGCGCCGGCCGATGGGACTCCGGAGGCAACCTCCGGCGACGACGGGAGCCCGCTCCCGGCCAGACTCTGCTTCACGCCGACGGTCAGGGCCAGGAAGGTGTTTCCGTCCACCGACCGGTAGAAGTCACGGTGGGTCCGGAAGGGCGCCGAATCCAAAAACGATCGCGCCTTGACGATGGTATCGAGCACGGCGCGCGGTTCGGGCAGGCTCTTCATCTGCATCGCCTGGACCTGGAACACCAGGCCGAGGGCGGATTCCGATCCGCCGGAGGCGAAGAAGTCGCTCGAGAGGTGGAACTCGCCGGTGGCGTCCTTGACGAAGCTGATGGCGGAGCGCGCCCCAAACCCGCTGCCGGCGGGCGGATTGCGGTAGGTCCAGAGGAAGACCTCGCGCCCATAGGTGGGATCGCCGACCTGCTCCAACTCGTCCGGGGGCCCCAGCAGAATGTAGATCTTGCCCCGGTCGGTCTTCCAGCCGGCCTTCGGCGATTCGACAAACAGCCGGTTTGCCTCGGTCACCCGCCGGTAGAAGAGATCGCGATATTCGTTCTCCGGGGTGGACGGCTGCGGGTCACGGCTGGACCAGAAGGTGAGGATGAACGAGCCGCGGTCGGTCTCGGTGGCGAGAGCGTGGAAGGCGTCGTCCTCATCCTTGCCGAGCAGGTAGCGGACGGGACCCTCGCGCCAGCCGGCGGAAGGCCGATCGTAACCGTCCGCCTTGGGCGCCTCGCGAGCCGCCGACGCCAGAGTGGACAACCCCGCGACCAGCACGACCAGCAGCACCGGCACTGGACTTCGACCGATCGGTCTGCGCTCGTGCCCGTCCATCAAGGACTCCCCTGGTGTGTGGTGCGTCAATTCTAAATCCGCGGAGGTCGGTTGCACAAGCGCGGGCGCGACGCCTCAGTCGGGGGGGCGGCAGGGAGGCTGCGCCTCGCGGGGCACGCCGTCGCCGCGCGCGGGTACGGCCAGGTGGCTGGGAGGTCAGTCTCGGCACCACGGGGCCTACGCGCGCGGCGCGTCTGGCGCTCACTTGCCCGGTCGCGCAAGGGCGCGCTCCTCGGGCTCGCTCCGCGACGCCCCGCGACGCGCAGCCTCCATGCCGCCTCCCGGCGTATCAGCGCGCCCGACTTTAGCCACGTCGGGCGTCGTGAAATTCGCTCCACCTGGGAAGCCTCGACAGAAGAGGCCCTGATGGAGGGGCGCGGTGCGCAGCAACCGGCGGACCGTGCTCGACCGAGCGACCGGGGCCCCACCGCGCGATTCTCAGCGCGGTGGGTGGGAGCGAGGCGAGCCCGAGGGGAGGCTCGCGCAGCGAGCCGGACCCGTGTCCGCCGGCTGCTGCGCACCGCGCCCCGGCGGTCAGGAGCTCTTAGCGGGCTTCTTTTCGCGGATGTCGATCTTCTTGATCACCACGTCCTTGATCGGACGCGCGGCGGCGCGCGGCTGGCCGCCGACGGTCGGCAGGTTGGCGATCGCCTTCACAGTCTCCAGCCCCTCCACGACGCGGGCGAAGACCGTGACCCGGCTGTCCATGTCCGGCTGCGCCGTGGCGGCGAGCATGAAGATCGATCCCGACTCGTCCGAGCCGGTCCGGGAGTTGCGCACCTGCGCCAGCATCCCCGGGAGGACCTTGAGCCCGTTGGGCTCGGGGAAGATCGTGTAGCCCGGCGAGCCGTTCTCGTCGCCGGTGGGCGAGCCGCCGAAGATCGCCTCGCCCTTGATGATGCGGTGAAACAGCAGGCCGTTGTAAAAGCCCTGGTTGGCGAGGTCGATGAAGTTCTTGACGTGGAACGGCGCGAGATCCTTGTAGAATTCGAGCACGACCTTGCCGAAATCGGTCTCGATGACCCCCTGGTACTCATGGGCGGGGTCGTACTTCTTGATGATGCGAGTGACCAGGGTCTGCTCGGGAATGCCGGCCGCCGACCAGGTGACCCGGTAGGTGCCGATCGTGTTGATCTTCGGGAAGATCGAATCCAGGTTGACGATTTTCCCGAAGTAGGCGTTCGGCTCCAGCACCTTCGGCTGCGTCTCTTTGGCCGACGGACCGATCTTGGTCTTCTCGAGCTTGGCCCCGTCGCCGTCGAACACCTCGAACCCGGCCTCGACGTCGATCCCGGGGTTCGTCCACGGCGCCTTGCCTTCGTTCTTGACCAGGATCGAGACCTGGGTCGGGTCGCCCGAGTAGGAGAAGCGGCCCGGAGTCTCGATGTGAACGTACAGCTTGGGAGCATCTTCGCCGAACACCCGCGGCGCGAAGAGCGCGGCGGCGAGGGCGAAAGAGATCGCGGCCAGGAGTCGGGCGCGCTGTCTCGTGCGGGCGGCATTCATCGGGGGCACCTCGGTGTCATCACGGTCGGTACAGGAGTCCTGGAACACCAACGCGCGGCACATCGGCCGCGCGACCTCATAATGCTACCGCAGCGGCACAGGGGAGTCAAACGCGCCATGGGCGCGCCTTCCCCGGGATGGAAAGCTGATTTGCTGATGCGACATTTCATGAAAAGCATTGCCTGGCCTATAGTCTGGCGGTATAAGAAGGAAGCTCGGCGGCCGCGCAAAGCGGTATCGCCATCGGGAGGGGATCGAGATGTTCTGCTCCGGCTGCGGTTCGGACCTGACCCCCAGCCGCACCTTCAATATCCCGGTCGAGGTGTGCGACGACTGTGGCGGAACCTGGCTGGAAGAGGGGCGGCTGAAGTGGATCATCGAGGTCGGCCCCAAGTCGATTCCCGCCGATCGAGTCAATCAATTGACGCGTTTCGTCCCCACCGCGCCGGCGAGCTACCGCCTGTCGGATGAGGAGAGGCGGCGCATCGTCAAGTGTCCCTACTGCATCGGCGTGATGCGCCCGGTGAATTACTCCGCCAACTCCGGCGTGGCGGTCTACAAGTGCATCAACGACCACGGCGTCTGGGTGCCCAAGAACGGTCTCGATCGGCTCGTCCTGTTCATCGACACCTGGGACCGGTACCTGAAGGGAAGCAAACCACACTACGCAATGCTCGCCCAGCTCGAACGCAAACGTTTCCTTCGCAAGCTGTCCCCTGGTCACGAGGACGTCAAGCACTAGCAATTTCCCCGGCGGCTCGGACAGGCTGTCGGGCGCCGGCGCGCCGTGGAGTGCGGGCCAGGGCGAAGCCGAACACCGCCGCCGCCCCGGCGGAGCGCAGCTCCCGGGCGCACGCCTCGAGCGTCGCTCCGGTCGTGACCACGTCGTCGACCAAGAGCACCGTCGCCCCTCGAAGGGAAACGCGGGAACGGCCCCGCCCGATCGCGACGCGAGCCCGGTAACAGTCCGAAAGCGTACGGAGCCGCTCGCCCCGTGACAGGCCGAGCTGGCGGCGCCCCGCCCGCGGCCGTCGCAGCAGATCCGCCCTGAGCGGGACGCCGACGGCCCGGGCGATCGGCGCCGCAAGAAGCCCCGCCTGGTTATAGCCGCGCACCAGCCGCCGCCACCAGTGCAGAGGAACCGGAACCACCAGTGGAGCGGCAAGGGACGGTGAGCGCAGAAGTGGCGCCATCTGCCGCGCCGCCGCCTCGCCCAGGTGCCGTCCGAGACCATCGACCCCCTCGAACTTGAGGGCCTGGACCAGGCGGCGAATCGGTCCGTCGTAATCGGCGGCCCAGGCCACCGCCTGGAGGGCGCTGCGCGCGCCCGCCGGGCGCCGTACCCCGGGCGCCCACGGCAGCCGCTCCCAGCAGGGGAGACAGACACTTCCCTTTTGGCGCCAGGGGAGAGGCGCCAGGCAGATCAGGCAATCGGCGGGAAGGAGAGCAGCGAGCGCCTCATCGACAAGCTCTCCCGCCACCCTCCACACGACACGTGACAATCGGCCTATCCCACCAGCAGGGATCGGCCCTCCATCTCTTTCGGCGCGGCGATCCCGAGCAGCTCGAGCAGCGTGGGGGCGACGTCGGCCAGAAGACCGCTTGGCCGCAGTCGACGCCCCTCGAGCCCCTCACCCGCGACATGCACCGGCACCGGGTTCATGGTGTGCGCCGTCACCGGCCCGCCGGTCACCGGGTCGATCATCGTCTCGGCCTTGCCGTGGTCGGCGGTCACCAGCGCATGACCCCCGAGGCGGATCGTCTCCCGCACGACCGATTCGACCTCGCGGTTGATGACGCGGCAGGCGGCGACCGTCGGCTCGAACTTGCCGGTGTGCCCGACCATGTCGGCGTTGGCGTAGTTGATGATGATCACCTGCTCCGGCGTCGCGGCGAGACGCTGCAGCACCTCCGCGGTCACCATGGGCGCGCTCATCTCCGGCTTCTGGTCGTAGGTGGCCACCCGGGGGGAGGGGATCAGACAGCGCTCCTCGCCCTCGAAGGCGCGCTCCTCGCCGCCGTTGAAGAAGTAGGTGACGTGCGCGTACTTCTCGGTCTCGGCGATGCGCAGCTGCCGGAGCCCGGCCGTACTCAGCGCCTCGCCGAGAATTCCGCTCAGGTGCTGGGGCGGGAAGGCGACCGGCAGCGGCCAGGTTCGATCGTACGCGGTGAAGCAGACGTAGCTCGACAGCCGGGGGGGCGGCTGAATCGGGAAACGGTCGAAGCCCGGCTCGGTGAAGGCGCGGGTGATCTGGCGGGCCCGGTCGGCGCGAAAGTTGAAGAAGACGATCGCATCGCCGTCACGCACGGCCGCGTCGCGGGGCGCCTCGCGGGCGGCCGGATCTCCGCCGGCGGCCGGGTCGGCGCCTTCGCCTGGACCGGAGTGCTTATCGATGACGGCCGGCACGACGAACTCATCCGAGACCGAGGCGGCATAGCTCGCTAAGACCGCCGCCTCCGCCGAAGGGTAGCGCGGACCTTCACGCCGGACCAGGGCCCGGTACGCCTTCTCGGTCCGATCCCAGCGGTTGTCGCGATCCATGGCGTAGTAGCGCCCCGAGACGGTCGCGATCGTGCCCAGGCCCGCCGTCTTCAGGAACGCCTCCAGATCCTTCAGGTACTTGAGGCTGCTCCGGGGAGGGGTATCGCGACCATCGAGGAACGGGTGCACGAAAAGGTCGCGCAGGCCGCGGCGGCGCGCCAGGTCGATGAGCGCTTCGAGGTGGGCGATGTGACTGTGCACGCCGCCGTCGCTCAGCAGGCCGTAGAGATGCAGGGCGCCTCCGGCCGCGCGGGCCTGGTCGCAAGCGCGCGTCAGGGCCTCGTTCCGATCGAGGTCATGGCGTTCGATCGCCCGGTTGATCCGGACCAGGTCCTGGAGCACCGTCCTCCCCGAGCCCAGGCAAAGGTGCCCGACCTCCGAGTTGCCGATGAATCCGGGAGGCAGGCCGACCGCCTCCCCGGAGGCGGCGAGGAAGCCCCCGGGGTAGGTGCGCCCCAGCCAGTCGAGGAAGCGCGGCGCGCTCCGGAGGATGGCGTTTCCTTCCGCGCGCTCGCTATGACCCCAGCCGTCGAGGATGATGAGGACCAACGGCAGGCGAGAGGCATTGGAGGGCATCGGGAATTTACCCCTCCTGGCTGTCAGCCGTGTAGACCGGAGCGGTGGACAGGCCGAGCTCCTCGACCGGACGCTCCTCCTTGAAGTCGACGACGATGCTGTTCCACTCGCCGCAGCGATCGCAGTAGTCGACCCAGGCGGGATATTTCCGATCGCAGGTGGCGCAGGCGTATTCGACCCGGAGCAGCTCCGACTGCTGCAGAACGGTCTCGAGCTCGCGCAGCGCCTCGCGGTAGTTGCCGTGGCGCTCCATGATCCGGGCGAGGTAGTAGTGCAGGGCGGGGAAGTAGGTCACCTGGCCCTTCATCTGGGCGAACTGCTGCAGCGCCTCGTCGATCATCTCCAGCCGGTAATAGAGCTTGCCGAGGAAGAAGCGCGGGATGATGTCCTTCTGGCTCTTCCAGATCGCCGACTTGAGCGCCTCGATCGCGCGTCGCGGCTGCTCCTCGCGCAGGTGGTGATCCTCGATGGTCGACAGGAAGATCGGATGTCCGGTGGCCTGGTAGCCGCTCTCCCAGACTTCGACCGCCTCCTCCGGCTGGCCGATGGCGGCGAGCGCCTTCCCCAGGCGCAGGTGGGCCGGCACGAACCCCGGCTCCATCTTCGCGAGGCGCCGCAGGATGCCGATGGCGTCCCGCTCGCGGTTCTGCTCGCAAAGCCGCTGCGCCACCATGGTCCTTATGCCCAGGTGGTATTTCTGTTCGCCCTTCTTGGATCGTCCCATCTCGGCGAGCTGGTCTTCGATCCGCTGCTGGATCTCCCAGGCCTTGTCCCAGGAGCCTTCGTTGATGCAGATGGCGCGATACTTGCGATAGGCGGTGAGCGAGCGTTTGGGATTCAGCTCGATGATCCGGTTCAGGACCGCCTTGGCGTTTTCGATCGCCCCCGAATCCTCATAGTCGGAGACCAGGGAGTAGAGCGGCCTGAGGTCGCCCTCCTTGGAGCGCGCCGCGCGGCGGTGGTACTCGATCGCCTCGCCGTGGCGGCGCATGGTCCGCAGCACCTCGCCCCCCTTGAGCAGCGCCTCGAAATTGTCCGGGTCGAGCTGCAGGACGGCGTCGAAGTGCTCGAGCGCGCGCTCCTCCCGTCCGTTCAGCATCGACTCCACGCCCAGCAGGTAAAGCTCCTCGGCCTCCTTCTGGGAGCGCAGGCGGCGCCGGGCGCCCAGGCTTCCGAACATGCGGCGCACGTCGCGCAGCAGCCCGAACAAAAGCGGCACCAGCATCGAGATGCCGCTCACCAGCGCCAGACCGAACCAGACGGGGACCGAAAGGTTGCGCCCGAGGAGCAGCGGCTGGTTGAGGAGCTCCTGGTTATAGGTGTAGAGGATCGCGACGAGGGCGACGAGGGTCGTTCCAATCATCAGGAAAACGACGGTGCGAATCTTCATGCCGGTCTCTCGCGCCCTACAATAGTCCCTTTTCGACTTTCTCCTGGCAGGAGATGCAATGCTTCGCCCAGGGCACCGCCTCGAGGCGCTTGCGGTTCAGATCGTCGCCGCACTCGGCGCAGACGCCGAAGGTTCCCTTGTTGATCCGCTGCAGGGCCTCGTCGACCAGCTGCAGCGACTCGCGGTCGGTGTTGGAGAGGGAGTAGAGGAATTCCTTGGTGTAGGCGCTGGACGCCTTGTCCGCGAGATCCTGCGTCCCCTCGTTTTCCGTCAGCCGACCGTAGGTCTTGTTCTTGTTGTAGGCCTCGGTCACGGCGTGCTTCTTTTCGACGAGGCGCTTCTTGTAGACCTCCGTCTGCTTCTTATTCATCGCCATGCCGATTGTCCTTTCCCCTGTGTCCCAGCCCATCGTTGACGCCGCGCGACCCTCAAGGGATCCCGTAGCGCTTGCGCTTCTCGAGCAAGGTCTTGCGGTTGATGCCCAGGATGCGCGCCGCCTCGGCGCGGCGGTTCCGCGTCTGGCGCAGCACCTCCCGGATATAACGCTCCTCGATCTGCGCCAGTGTCAGGCGCTCGCGGATCGCCCCGTGCAGAATCCCCGGTCCGGAGGCCGACCCGATCCGGATCGCCTCCGGCGGGATCACCGGACCCCTGCCGGTGATGATCGCCGCCTCCAGAACGTTGCGCAGCTCCCGAACGTTCCCGGGCCAGTCATGTCGCATCAGCCGAACGATCGCCTGCGGGGACAACCGCCGCGGGGTTCCCCCCGGACGCAGGGCGAGGTCGCGCAGCATCTCCTCCGCCAGCACCGGCACGTCCTCGATCCTCTCCCGCAGGGCCGGCAGGTCGAGCCGGATCACGTTCAGGCGGTAGAACAGGTCGGTGCGGAACTGTCCCGCCTCGACAAGAGGCTCGAGCGCTGCCTGCGTCGAGGCGAGGATCCGCACGTCGACGGTCAGCGTCCTGGTGCCGGCAAGCCGCTCGAAGGCGCGTTCCTGGACGACCCGGAGCAGCTTGCCCTGAAGCGACGACGCGAGCTCGTTGACCCCGTCGATCAGGATCGATCCGCCGTCGGCCTGCTCGAAACGCCCGACGCGCCGATCGGTTGCCCCGGTGAACGCCCCTTTCTCGTGCCCGAACAACTCGCTCTCGAGCAGCTCGCCCGGGATGTTGGCACAGGTGATGGTGACGAACGGCCCGGCCTGGCGCGGGCTCGCATCGTGCAGGAACCGCGCCAGCATCCCCTTCCCGGTGCCGCTCTCGCCGGTCAGTAGTACATTCGCCTCGCTGCGCGCCACCCGCCGGGCCAGGTCGAGCAGGCGCGCCATCCGCTCCGAGCGGTGGACCAGCGGCCCGGCCGAGAAGACAGGAGCGGAGGCGGCAACCACGAGGGCTCCTTCCCGCGATTAAGTCGGCTAATTTAAAGGGCGCTCCGTGGATTGTCAACCCTTGAGGATCGCCGAAGCCTCGCTGTTCTTGCGGCTTTTCGGGCTGTCGAGCGCGACCGGCGGGGCGTCACCCCAGAGGCGTTCCAAGTTGTAGAAGCCGCGCGTCTCCCGGGTGAAGACATGCACGACCAGATCGGCGAAATCGATCAGGATCCACTCCCCGAGGGCGTATCCCTCGATAGGCCCCGGTTTCACTCCCTCCCGGCCGAGTGCCTCGACGATGGCATCGCAGATGGCCTGCGTCTGGCGGCGTTGCTGGCCGCCGCAGATGATGAAGCTGTCGGTGAACGAGGCGATGCCCTTTAGGTTGAGCGCCACCGGATCCTCGGCCAGCTTGTCGTTGGCCGCCGCGAGCGCGAGACGAATCTTCTTCTTGAGCTGGATGAGTCCCTCCTGCACGTCAGCTGGGCCCCGCCCCCGTGGCAGGGTCGGACGACGTCGGCGCGCTCAGTTTATCCCGATCGGGCCCTTCCAGGGGCGTCGTTCCGCCGGTATCCGCGGCGGTTGCGGCCGACGCATCCTGGCTCGCGAGCAGAGCCCAGACGCCATCGAGCAGATCCCGGAGGCCCTTGCCGGTGACCGCCGAGATCGGGTAGCAGGGGGTCCCGGCGGCGGCGCAGAACGCTTCGAGCGCGCGCAGCCGCGGTGTGTCCTGGAGGGCGTCGATCTTGGCGGCGGCCACGACTTGAGGCTTGGCGGCGAGCGCCTTGCTGAAAGCGCGCAGCTCGCCGTTGATGACCTCGACATCACGGACCGGATCGCGGCCCGAGCCCTCCGACACATCGACCATGTGAATCAGGATGCGGGTCCGCTCGACATGGCGCAGGAACTTGATGCCGAGCCCGGCGCCCTGGTGGGCGCCCTCGATGAGCCCCGGGATGTCGGCGACGATGAAAGTTCGGAACGAGCTGAGGTCGACGACGCCCAGGTTCGGCTCGAGGGTGGTGAACGGGTAATCGGCGATCTTGGGGTGCGCCGCCGAGATGCGTGAGATCAGGGTCGATTTGCCGGCGTTGGGGAAGCCGATGATGCCGACGTCGGCGATCAGCTTCAGCTCGAGGCGCAGGGCGCGCTCTTCTCCGGGGCGACCCTGCTCTGCTTCGCGCGGCGCCTGATGCGTCGGGGTCGCGAACGACGCGTTGCCGCGCCCGCCGCGCCCGCCCGCCGCCACCAGGACCCGGTGCCCGGGGGCGAGCAGATCCGCCACCACGATCTGGCCGTCACCATCCAGCACGAGCGTGCCGGGGGGCACCTTGATGATCAGGTCCTCGCCATCCCGCCCGGCCCGGCCGCTCCCTTCGCCATGTCGGCCGCGGTCCGCCGCATAACGCCTCTTGTAGCGGAACGCGTTCAGGGCCTTGAAGGAGGCATCGGATTCGAGGTAGACGGAGCCGCCGTCCCCGCCCGGACCCCCGTCCGGCCCGCCGCGAGGAACATATTTCTCCCGCCGAAACGAAACGCAGCCGTCACCGCCGCGTCCCCCGGAGACATCGATGGTCGCCTGATCGACCAGCATGAGACACGTATCCTTAAAAGACGCGGCAGGGGGCTGCGGCGCGTTCGGTTTCATCTCGGGGGCGGGGAAAAGGTCGAGAAACCCGTCCGACGAGCGGGACAGGCTCCTAGGAGCGGGCCACGGAGTCTTGAGCGGGGAGGACGTTGATGAACTTGCCCAGCCGACCCCGATCCTGGAACCGCACGAAACCGTCGATCCGGGCGTAGAGACTGTCATCCCGACCCCAGCCGACATTCACGCCTGGCTTGAAGCGCGTGCCGCGCTGCCGGACCAGGATCGAGCCGCCGGTGACGAACTGACCACCGAACCGCTTCACTCCGAGCCGCTGCGAGTTGCTGTCGCGGCCGTTGCGGGAACTGCCTCCGGCTTTCTTATGAGCCATGACTTTCCCTCGTTCGTCGCCGGCTATCCGGCCTGGATCTCTTCCACGACGACCGCCGTGTACGGCTGCCGGTGACCGCGGGTCCTGCGGTACTGCTTGCGCTTCTTCTTTTTGAAGATGATGACCTTGGCAGCCTTATCGTGGGTCAGGACGCGGGCCACGACCTTCGCTCCCTTGAGGGTCGGCGTGCCGATCTTCAGGCCCTCGCCGGTATGGACGGCCAGGACCTCCTCGAAGGTGATCGTTCCCCCGACCTCGGCGTCGACCGTCTCGACCCGTATCTGGTCGCCGACGGCAACCTTGTGCTGCTTACCACCTGTGGCGATGACGGCATAGCTCACGAGCGACATCTCCTCACGGGACTTCGCGGCAGAATACGCCAGACGGAAACGCGAATTATACCGACCCTTGTGAGACGGTGTCAACCGGCGGGGTGAGGAGCCGGGGGCTGCTCTCGCCGGGCACGGGTCCGGCTCGCTGCGCGAACCTCCCCTCGGCTCGCCTCGCTCCCACCCACCGCGCTGTGAAGCGCGCGGTGGGGCCCCGGTCGCTCGGTCTCACACGGCCCGGCGAGAGCAGCCCCCGGCTCCTCACCCCGTCGGGGCCACCGGCCCCTCGGTGAGTCCAACTCTCGGATACGACGCCGCGGGATTCGTGGCCGGGTTGCTCGGGGGCGGATCTGCTGGGTGGGCTTATGGACGTCGCCGGGCGAACCGGGGCGGGCTGCGGCGAAGCGCGGTGACCGTGGTGTGAGGCGCTCGAGGGAACCATGGAGTGAAGCGCAGCCACCTGCAGTCGCCGGGCCGTGAGAGACCGAGCGACCGGGGTCCCACCGCGCGCTTCACAGCGCGGTGGGTGGGAGCGAGGCGAACCCGAGGGGAGGCTCGCGCAGCGAGCCGGACCCGGGCCCGGCGACTGCAGGTGGCTGCGCTTCACGCCGGGGATACATCAGCTCGGGCTCGCGAAACGTAAGTTAAACTGGCGGCGATGCGCCGGCGCCGATCGCTATGGCTGTTCGTCTTCGCTCTGCTCGTGCGGCTGATCTACGTGGCGCAGATCCGCAGCGCGCCCACCTTTGACGTGCCGCTGGTGGATGGCGCCAACTATTTTCGGACCGCGTCGGCGATCGCTTCGGGGGATCTGCTGGGCGGGAGCCAGGCGTTCTGGCAGCCGCCGCTCTATCCTTACTTTCTCGCCCTGCTGCTCCGGATCTTCGGGGCGAACATGGCGGCGATCTATGTCGTCCAGGGGGCGCTCGGGGCGCTCTCCTGCGTGCTGGTCTATGCCCTGGGGCGACGTCTCTTCGGGGAACGCGCCGCGGTCGCGGCATCCGTCATCATGGCTCTCTATGGACCGCTCATTCACTTCGACGCCCAGCCGCTGATCCCGGTGCTGCACATCGCTCTCATGCTCGGAGGTCTGCTCCTGATCGTAAGGGCGGCAGCGATACCGGAGCCCGGGCTCTCGCCGAGACGAGATTGGGCGATGGCGGGCCTGCTCTTTGGGCTCTCCGCCATCGCCACGCCGAACCTGCTGCTCGCGGTTCCGTTGGTTGTCTTCTGGAGCCCGAGACGAACCCGGCGGGTCATCGCCCCGGCCCTGTTCCTGCTGGGAGTCACCGTGCCGGTCGCCCTGGTCACGGCCCGCAATCTGGCGGTCTCGGGCGAGGCGGTGCTGATCTCGAGCAACGGGGGGATTAACTTCTACATCGGCAACAACCCCGACTACGACAAGACGATCCGGATTCGCCCCGGCGGCGAGTTCGAGCGGCTGGCACAGGAGCCGGAGAATCTCGGGATCGTCGGCGCGGCGGCCCGGTCGCGCTACTTCGTCGCGCGCTCCTGGGATTTCATCGCCGGCTACCCAGGCGCCGCGCTGCGGCTCTACCTGCGCAAGGGGATCGATCTCGTCGCGGGCCGGGAGATCCCGCGTAACCAGGATCAATATGTCTATCGCAGCTATTCAACACTCCTGGCCCTGTTGCTCTGGCGAGCGGGGGTCGCCTTCCCCTTCGGTGTCGTGGCCCCGCTCGCCCTGGCGGGGGCCTGCGCCGGTCCCCGGCCGCCGACCTCCGGGCGGTCCGTTCTCTTGATGGTTGCCGCCGCGTACGCCCTGTCGATCCTGCTCTTCTTCCCGACCGACCGCTACCGGCTGCCGCTCGTCCCGATCGCGGCCTTGTTCGCGGGCGCCGCCCTCGGCGCGCCGACCTCGACCTGGCGGCGTCCAGCGTTCATCGCCGCCCTGCTCGCGGGCCTCATTCTGTTCAACCTCGATGCCTTCCGCGCCGGCGAGCTATATCCCGAGGAGGAGGCCCTCAACCATGCCACGGCGCTGCGGATGAAAGGCCGGCTGGAGGAAGCGCGCGCCGAATACCGCCGGGCCCTCGCGATCCAACCGGACCGCATCGATGCCTACAATGCACTGGCGTCGATGGCGGCGCAGGAAGGAAAATGGCAGGACGCCGCCGACCTCTATCGCGAGCTTTTGGAACTGGCGCCGGACTTCGTCGAAGTGCGTCACAGCCTCGGTCAGGCTTACCTGGCGCTCGGGCGGAAGGAGGAGGCCCGGCGCGAGTGGCGGATCGCGGCCAGTCTGGCCCCGGGAGCCGGCCAGGCGCTCGCCGATCTCTGCCTGTCGTTCCTCGACGAAGGGGCGCTCGGCGTCGCCGAGCCATCCTGCCGGCAGGGCGCGGCCGTGCGCCCCGACCTTCCGGAAACGCACTTCGCGCTCGGCATGTACGCCCGGGCGATGCACGATCGCCAGCTGGCCAGGGTCGAGCTCAAAGAGGCGGCCCGGCTCTTCCCGCGTGACCATCCGGGTCGCCGGCGCGCGGAGGAGATCCTGGAGAGGATGCGGCGGCGGGACGAGGTGCCTAGCGCCCCTTCCGGAGCTCGAGGAGGACCATCTTCGCGATCGTCTTGAGGGTCTCGAACACGCCGTTCCCCTTGTAGGCGATGGCCTCGAAGACCGGCTCGCCCTTGAAGACGAGCTGGCGCTTCATCTCCTCGGCCGGCAGGGCGGTCGGCAGATCGCGCTTGTTGAGCTGCACCACGTAGGGAATCGCGCGCAGGTCGTAGCCCTGATCCTTCAGGTTCAGATCCAGGTTGCGCAGCGACTCGAGGTTGGCCTCCATGCGCGCCGCCTGCGAGTCGGCGACGAACACGACGCCGTCGACCCCCTTCAGGATCAGCTTGCGCGAGGCGTCGTAGAAGACCTGCCCGGGGACCGTGTAGAGGTGGAAGCGGGTGCGGAAGCCGCGGATCTCGCCCAGATCGAGCGGCAGGAAGTCGAAGAACAGAGTCCGGTCGGTCTCGGTCGCGAGGGAGATCAGCTTCCCCTTGGCGTTGGGGTTGGTCTTCTCGTAGATGAACTTGATGTTCGTCGTCTTACCGCCCAGGCCGGGGCCGTAGTAGACGATCTTGCAGTTGATCTCGCGCGCCGCGTAATTGATGAACGTCATGGCCCGGTCGGCTGCTCTCCGCTAGTCGCTGAACAGCTTGTCGATGTCCTCGTCCGTGATCTCCGCGAACGGCGAACCCCCGGCCGCCGCCTTGCGCGGCATCGCCGACTTCTTCATCATCACCTCGAGGATCGCGGCCAGCTCGGCGGAGCCTCTCTTGACCCGCAGCCGCACCAGCCCGATCGAGGATCGCTCGTCGAAGATGACGACCAGGATCATCCGGCCGCCGACCACCGAGATGTGCAGGTTGTCGCGCTCCCCCTCGTGAAAGAGGATGGAGAACTCCTTCTCTCCGATCAGCCGCGCCAGCGAGTCGGTGGCGGCGACGTTCCCGGCCGCCAGCGACGCCAGGGCGGTCGTGTCGATCGTCTCGAGCTCGCCGTCGGCGGCGATCTGCTGGCCGTTCTTGTCGACGAGGAAGACGACCTTGGCGTTGCACTCGCCGCGCAGGCGGGAAATGACCTCGCGAATCTTCTGGTATTCCTCGTCGTGAAGGACCAGATCCGAGCCGGACATTCAGCGTGTTCCCGAAACGGTTGAGGATGGGGCGGGGCGGACCGACGGTCTTATTTCACGGCGATTTCCCGGTCGCAACGATGCCTCCCGCCATGCCTTCGCCGGCCCGACCGTCGGAGTTCCGACGCGGCAGACCTCGGCGAGTGTCAATATGAGGCAGGCGCGACCAAAGATCAACGGCACCCCCCCCTCTTCCCCGCACGGCCGCATCGGCGCGACCCATCCGATTCCCCGCACCGGCTCTCAAGCCCGTGGCAGATCGATTTCCTCGGGATGGACATGAGTCTCGGCGTCGTGAACGGCCCGCGGTCCGCGCGCCAGGAATTCGGCGCGTGGAACGAAGGAGAAGCCGCACGGCTTGTCGGGCGAGACGATGTCGCGATCGCGGAGATCACGCTCGTCGATCGGGAAAAGGCGGCAGACCTTCGGCTTGATCTCGTGAATCGAACAGCGCACCGGCGCCGCCTTCTGATCCAGGAGAGGGCAGGTGAACATCAGCCGGCAGCAGGCGCCGGTGCGATGGCAATCACCGACGCGACGCGCCAGGCTCTCGCGCACGTAGCCGGGACGGAAGTGGGCCAGGTAGAAGCGCCGCACCTTGCCCGCTCCGAGGGTCATCCGCTCACGCATGGTGTACGACGCGGTGGAGCGCAGGGATCAGCCTCCGATCACAAATATCGTCTCTCTGTCGCGACTTTCAAATGTGTGAGGCTGCTGAAAACGTTTGCCTCGCCCCGGGGCCGGCGTTAGCTTCGATCACATGAAACCCGCTCTCCGGATCCTCGCGGTGGACGATGACGAGGTGATCCTCGATCTCCTGTCCCAGACTCTGACCTCGCAGCGCTACCTGGTGGACGTCGCGCGAACCTGCGAGGATGCGCTGCCGAAGATTCTTTTCAATGACTACAGCGGCATCCTGATCGATCTGGTGCTTCCGGACAGCAACGGTCTCGGGCTGTTTCGTCAGATCGCGCGCCGCAGACCCGCGCTGCGATCCCGGGTGGCCTTCGTGACCGGCGCGCTCGACACCGGAGAGGCGGTGCGCTTCGTCCGCCTCGTGCACGCTCCCTTGCTGCGCAAGCCCTTCGATCTCGGCGATCTCATCAACACGGTGCGCCGGCTCACGCTCGATCCACCCTGAACGGTGCGTCGGCTCACGCTCGCTGAGCCCTGAGGGGACGGGGCCGTGCTCCGGGAAGGCACCGGATGCCCGGCGCCGCGTCAGGGCCGCTTCTCCAGCAGGTAGCTGCGCCTGATCACTTCCATTCCTTCGTTGGCGAAGAAATTGGTGAGGATGCGCGCCGCGAAATCGGCGGCCGCCGCCGGCGTGGCACCCACCCACTGCTTCGGAACGTGGGGGCCCTTCGGATCGAAGCGGTCCATGGTCCAGAAGTTGCCGTCGGGAAGTCGGATCGTGGCGATGAAGTGTCCCGGCGCCTGATCGACCAGAATCGCATAACTCTCCTCGCTCTTCTGCCGGGTCTGCACCGTGTACTCGAAGGCGATCTCCGCAGCCATGGGGGAATTATACACTGCACGCCGCCTGTGCCTCAGATACGGAGGCGCTCGCCCACCGCCGATTCGCGCGCCCGCCGCAGCACGAGGGCGGCGGCCGCCACATCCTGCACGCCCAGACCGGTCAGATCGCAGACGGTGATCTCGCGATCGGTGCCGCGGCCAGGCTTGAGGCCGGCGGTGATGGCGCCCAGCTCCGCGGCGACCCGATCCGGGCTCAGCAACCCCGCGGCGACGGCGTGATGGATCTCGCCGAGACGCAGGCACTGGGGCAGACTGTCGGCCACCACCCGATCGGCCCGCGCCAGCACCTCGGGTTCGAGCTCCTGCTTGTCCGGGCCATCGGAGCCGACCGCCGTCACGTGCACGCCGGGCGCGAGCCAGTCGGCGCGCACCAGCGGCGTCCGGCTCGCGGTGACCGTGACCACGATATCGGCGCCGGCGACCGCCTCCCTGACCGAGTCGACCGCTGCAAAGCGGCACCCCGGAGGCATCCCGGGGTGGCGCCCCAGCTCCAGGGCGCAGACGCGCGCGCGTTCGGGGCGGCGCCCGTAGATGCGCGCCTCGCGGAACGACCGGACGAGGGCCAGGGCCTCGAGCTGATAGCGCGCCTGCACCCCGCAGCCGACCACGCCGACGACCTGCGCGTCCCGCCGCGCCAGGTGTCTGGCGGCGACCCCGCCCGCCGCGCCCGTGCGCAGGTCGGTGATGAACCCGTTGTCGAGGAGCAACGCCGCCGGCTGGCCGGTCGCCGCGTCGAACACCAGCACCATGCCGTCGTTCTGCGGCAGCCCGAGGGATGGATTGTCGTAGAAGCCGGAGGCGATCTTGACCGCATAGTGCGAGCCTCCGCGCAGGTGCCCCGCCTTGACGTGGATCTCGCCCCGATGCTCGGGCACGTCCAGGTTGATCACCGCCGGAAGCTCCGCGCCGCCGGTCGCATAGGCGGTGAACGCCGCCTCGACGGCCTCCAGGCAGGAGGCCATGTCGAGGACGCGGCGGATCTCCGCCTCGCGCAGCACCAGAAGCTCATGGCTCATCCGGTCGCCTCCGGCCCGGCCTCGAGGAGCCGGCGCGCCTCCCGCCGGGCGACCTCCAGATCGGGGATCCGCCCATCGAGCTGCATCTCGTAAACCGCCCGGGTGATCCGGCCGATGCGCGGCCCGGGCTCGAGCCCCATCTCGAGGAGGTGGCGGCCGAGCAGGATCGCCTGCGGCGGGCGCTGCTCGACCCCGAGGGTTCGCACCCGCTCGATGAACCATTCCTGGGCCTCGGTCGAGAACTGTCCGGTCCGTCCCAGGCAGTCGGCGCGCGAGACACGATAGAGCAGCTCCGGCTCGAGCCGCCGGGCGAGGCGCCGGAAGGCGCCGTCTCCGACCTTCTCCCGGTTCTTGAAGTAATGACTGGGCGTCAGATGATGCGCCACCAGAGCCACCACCTGGGCGCGCAGATCGTAGCCTCCCAGCGTATGGAGCTTCAGGCGATCCAGGAAGGCGATGGTCGGGGGAACGCCCATCGCCTCGTGCTCGTAGGAGCGGATGCGGCCGTCGACCACCGCGGTCGTCGCCGGTTTGCCGAAGTCATGACAGACGACCGCCAGGAGGACGGCGAGCTGGCGCTCCCGCGCCAGCCCCTCGATCTCCCGCTTGGCCTGGTCGACGGCCATGAGAGTGTGGATCCAGACATCGCCCTCCGGGTGCCAATCAGGCTCCTGGGGACAGCCCTGCAGCGCCTTCAGCTCCGGGAAGAGACCGTCGACGATGCCGAGCCGCTCGGCCCACTCGAGCCCCAGGGAGGGGCGATCGGCCCGCAGCAGGAGCTTCTCGAACTCGCCCCAGAGCCGCTCCGACGGTAAATCGCGCAGGTCGATCCGGCGGCAGAGGGCCACCGTTTCTTCGTCGATGGTGAAGACGAAGCGGGCAGCGAACTGCATGCCCCGGAGGACGCGCAGGCTGTCCTCGACGAACGTGGCCGGGTCGACGGCCCGGAGCCGCCGCGCGCGGAGATCCGCCCGTCCCCCCCAGAGGTCGAGGGTCTCGCCCGTGAGGGGGTCGTGCATCATGGCGTTGACGGTGAAATCGCGCCGGCGCGAGGCCGCCTCGAAAGAAAGATTGGGGTCGCCCTCGACCCGGAAGCCTCGGTGTCCCGGGCCGACCTTCGTATCGCGGCGCGGCAGGCTGACATCGATATCGGGGGCGGGGAGCGCGCCGGTCCGGGGCGCCACGACCTTGTAAACCGCGAACGATTCGCCCACCAGCCTGACCGGCCCGAAACGGGACAGGGTGCGAACGAGCCTCTCCGCCGGCAGGCCGTAGACCTCGAAGTCGAACTCGCTCGCGTCTGGAGGGCCGGGAATCCCCTGCAGGCGACGCGCCTCCAGATCGCGGACGAACCCTCCCACCAGGAAGGCCCGGCCTCCGATCTCCCGCACCGCCCGGGCAATCGCCGACACGATTGGGTGGAGGTCGGCCGGCGGACCGCTGCCTGGATCCGCACCGGAACGCAGTTTCATGGACCCAGTATACGGCTTGACTCCACCTCGTCCGGACCTCACCTTTCACTACGGCTTCATCCATGCTGTCAGCCCATTGACAGAGTGCCCGCCGTGCTTACGCGACGGCGGCCGGAGAGGCCGGGAGCCGGCATGAAGCGAGTGGATCCGGGATTTCCTGCGATGGGAGCGGCGCTGCTCCTGGGGGCCACGCTGCTTTCGCAGGCGGCCTGTCTCCAGACTCCAAAAGAGCCGATCCGGATCGGCATCAACGCCTGGCCGCCGTTCGAGCTTCTGTACGTCGCCGAGCAGAAGGGTTTCTTCAAGGAGGCCGGCGTGCGGGTCGATCTCGTCGACTTCTCCTCGTACACCGGCATCCTGCGCTCCTATCATCAGGGCAACATCGACGGGTTCTTCGCCACCCTCAACGAGATCATGATCACCGAGAACTTCCAGGATCTGCCCGCCGTCGTGCTGGTTGTCGATTATTCCTACGGCGCCGACGCCGTCCTGGTGCACAGCGGCATCCTGAGCCCTGCGGGTCTGCGCGGCCGGCGGATCGCCTTCGAGGAGTCAGCCCTGGGCTCCTACATGCTCGAGCGGGTCCTCGAGATGGGGGGCCTGACGATGTCGCAGGTCACCGCGCTCAACAAGCTCCCCGAGGAGGGGGCGCAAGCCTTCCAGCGCGGCCAGGTCGACGGGGTGATCACCTACGAGCCGGATCTAGGCAAGCTCCTGCGCGAGAAGGGGGCGCGGGTGGTGTTCTCCTCGCGCGACATCCCGGGGGAGATCATGGACGTCATGGCGCTGCGGCGTTCGTTGCTGCAGGAGCGGCGCGACGACCTGCAGCGGATCTCGAGAGCCTGGTTCAAGGCGCTGGCCTACCAGAAGGAACATCCGGAGGAGGCGGCCGCGCTGATGGCCAAGCGGCAGGGCGTCACCGTGGACGAATTCCTGAGGGGGCTCCAGGGAGCCCACATCCCCGACCTGGAGGAGAACCGGCAGCTCCTCGGAACGGTGCGGCAGCCGGGCCCGCTCCACCAGACCGTCGATCGGCTCGGCAACTTCCTCGTGAGGCACGAGCTCACCAAGACGCCCGCCTCGGGGAGCGATCTCTTCCATCCCGAGATCGTCGAAGCTCTCTAGGAGAAGCCCGAGCCCCTCTTGCGCCGACTCCTGTCCCGCCTGCCGACGTCGACCCTCATGGGGCTGGCGTTCACCATCCCGGCGACGCTGATCGCCGGGCTGCTTCTCTTCTATCACTCCCTCGTGGCACAGCAGTATCTCTCCGAGGAGGGGGTGCGCTACGCGCAGATCCTCGCCGACCAGATGCTGAGCGCGTCGCAGCGCTTCCTGCGGCTCGGATCGGTGGCGGCCGTGCAGGAGATGATCGAAGACACCGGCAGCACGCGCTCGGTGATGCACGTGGCGCTCGTCGGCAGCGACGGCAAGATCATCGCCAGCAACCGGCGTGACTGGATCGGCCAGGACGACGCCGTGATCCCGGATCCCGCCTACCTCGAGGTGGCGACCGCCGCGCGCGCCACCTTCCAGACCCAGCATCGTCTGATCGACGACGGCAAGCGCCTGGTGCTGGTCTCGCCGCTGCTCGTGCAGGGAGCCAGTCCGATCCTGTGGAACTCGCGCGGCATCCTTTACCTGAAAATCGATCAGGAGCGCAAGCTGCACGAGATCTACACAGCGATCCTGAAGCGCGGCGCCGTCTCGGCGCTCGGGATCCTGGTCGTCAGCCTCTTCCTGCTCTTCTGGGTCCGGGCGATTCTGGCCCGGCCGATCCTGGACGTCGCGGCTTTCCTGCGCGGTTTCGCCGCCGGCAGCACCGCGCCGCCGCCGCCGGTGCGCGGCACGCGGGAGGTGGCGCAGCTGATCCAGGACGTCGAGCGGATGGTGAGGGACCTCAAAGAAAAGCAGGAGGCGCTCGCGGCCTCCGAGGAGCGTCACCGCCGCCTCCTCGAGGGCGCCTACGATGCGATCCTGACCGCCGACCCGGAGAGCGGAAGGATCCTGGAAGTTAATGACATGTTCTGCCGCCTGTTCGGCTGCACGGCGGCGGAGGCGCGCGCCCTCACGCTGCGCGATCTGCACGCCCCCGAGGACAGCGAGCGGATGATCCGGGCCTATGCGGAGGCCGCGACGCTCGGCCAGCGCGACTTCCACGACGTGCCATGCATGCGCAAAGGGGGCGGGCGGTTCCTCGTGGACATCCGCGGCGGGGCGATCTCCCTCAGGAGCCGCACCGTGAGCGAGTGGATCCTGAGGGACACGACCGAGCGCCGCCGGCTCGAGGATCAGCTGCGCCAGGCCCAGAAGATGGAGAGCGTGGCCAACCTCGCCGGCAGCATCGCGCACGACTTCAACAACCTCCTGACCGGCATCATGGGGTACAGCCGGCTGGTGCTGAACCGCATCCTGCCGGATGATCCCAATCGCCGGCAGCTGGAGACGATCGAGCGCTCCGCCAAGCGAGCCGCGGAGCTGACCAACCAGCTCTTGACCTTCAGCCGGCGGGCGGCGAGCCGGCCGGCCCCGACCGACCTCAAGAGCACTCTCGAGAAGCGCCTGCTGGCGCTGCGCGCCGACCTGCCGGCCACGATCGAGCTCACCGTGCGCGCCGACCCCGATCTCTGGCAGACGGCCGTGGATCAGAAGCAGATCGATCAGACCCTTCAGCACCTGATCGGCAACGCCCGCGAAGCGATGCCTGACGGCGGACGCCTGACGGTGGCGATGGCGAACCGGAGCCTCTCGGAGGCCGAGTGCCGCGGTAATCTCGAGGCCCGGACCGGGCGCTTCGTGACCCTCACCGTCGAGGACAGCGGAAAAGGAATCGACGCGCAGATCCGCGGCAGGATCTTCGAGCCGTTCTTCACCACCAAGACGGAGCACAAGGGTGCGGGGCTCGGTCTATCGATGGTCTACGGCGCGGTGAAGGGGCATGACGGGTGGATCGAGGTGTCGAGCGAGCCGGAGCGCGGTTCACGCTTCACTCTGTTCCTGCCGGCCTACGACCCCGCCACGGCCCCGGTCGAGTCGCCGGTGGAAGTGCTGGCGCGCCTGGTCTCTTCGGCGGGGGCCGCGACCGGTCCCGCGGCCGGCGCCATGACCGGCAAGGCCGCTGCTGCCTTCCCCGACTCGTGCCTGCCCTCCCCGGGTCGGACGGAAGCGCAGCCGTCCGGGGCCCCGGCGGCAGGGGGAGCGTCGGTCGCGCCGACCGCGGCGGCGCCGGCCATCGCCGCGCCGCGCCAGACGATCCTGGCCGTGGACGACGAATCGACCGTCCTGGCGCTGGCCAAGGACATCCTCGAGATGTACGGGTATCAGGTGATGACGGCGCGCAACGGTGAGGAGGCCCTGCGGCTCTATCGCTCCCGCGCCAGCGACGTCGATCTGGTGCTGCTCGATCTGACGATGCCGGTGATGGGAGGCGTCGAGTGCTTCCGGGAGATGCAGCGGATCGATCCGCGGGTGCGCGTGGTCATCAGCAGCGGCTTCTCATCGGACAGCACGGCGAGTCAGATCATCAACGAAGGGGCCCTGGGCTACGTCCAGAAGCCTTACGACATCGACGTCCTGGCGCGCATCGTGCGCGAGGCCCTCAAGAAGAATCCCGCGGCCATCAATCCCTCTTCTAACTGAATCCCGCAGAGCCGGTTCGCTTCGCTGGTTTGGTCGCCGTCGGGGCCGCGGCAACGCGGCCCTTATTTTTTATGAGTGCGTCACCGCGAATCATAGCGATCACGATACATTTCTTCTCGCCGACGATTTTCGATCATGCGGCTTGGGGGATTGCCGGAGAAATCAGGGCCGCCCGGGTCTGCCGCCCCCCGGCCGGGCCCTCGATCGATTGGCAGGTGGCTTGCTAAGTTCAGGACGCGTCCCTTAGAGAAAATAGCCGCTAGACGTTATATTGGGATGTGTGGACGCAGCGCGGATCCCTACTCGCCCTCGGTGGCCGGCCGGAGTCGGCTGGCTGACTGCCCTGCTGGTCGGGGCGGTCGTGGCGATCAACGTTGCGGGGATCGGCGCCATCACCCTGGTCCGCCGCGGGGTGGTCGAAGAGGCGGGCCGAAGCCTGCGCCTCGAGACCAGCGTGCGGGCCCGGTCGATTGAGAGCATCCTGGCCTCGGCGCGTGCCGACCTCGCGTTTCTGACCGGTTCGCCGACCTTTTTCGGCCTCGAGGCGGCCCTCGCCTCGCGCGACCCGCGCGAGGTGCGCTGGCGGCGACTGGAGGCCGAAGGAGCCTTGCTGCTCTTCCTGAGAGGTCATTCTGAGGTGACGCATCTCCTGGCCCGCTCCGCGACGGGGAGTCCGCTGGTCGAGGCCGGCCGGCACGGCGGCGTCCCCGTGTTGTGGGTTTCGGGAGGGCGTGACGACACCGGGGTGCGTCCCCGCGTCACCGGTCTGTTCGCCTTCACGTCGGGCGTGCGTCAGGTCTCCGGGGCCGTGACGCTCGAGGTGAGCCTCGATCCCGCCGCGCTCCTGGCGCCGCGGCCGGCGGTGGAGGAGGCGGCGCCGGGCTGCGCGCTTCTCGATGGGAACGGCACCCTGCTGGCCGGCCAGCCGATGCCATCTCCGGCCGGCAGGGGAACCGCCGACGGTCAGGATGGCGGGCTGACGGCCGAGGCGACCATCGCGACCGAAGGATGGAGCGCTCCCTCGCCATGGCGCCTGGCCTGCGGCCGGCGACGGTCCGTGGCGCTCGGGCCGATCGAGCCGGTGGCGGCGCGTTACCGTTCGACGCTGGCGCTGAACCTCGTGGTGATGAGCCTCGCCATCCTCCTGGGCGCTCTGGCGCTCCAGGAGACCCGTCGCCGGCGCAGCCTCGAAGCGACCGCACGCGAGGAGGCCCGGGTGCGCGAGCTGGAGAGGCAGCTGTTTCATGCCGAGCGCTTGAGCACCGTGGGCCGCCTGGCGGCCGGAATGGCGCACGAGATCAATAACCCGATGGAAGGGATGTCGAACTACCTCAGCCTCGCCATGGACGACCTGGCGCGGGGTGATGTCGCCTCGGTCCGTCGCCGGCTCGACGGCGTGGATGAGGGGCTGCGGCGGGCGATCGGCATCGTGCGCCAGGTCCTGGCGCATGCCGATCCGGCGAAGGCGCCGAGGAGCCCTCTCGATCTCAACGCCGTGCTGCGGCAGACGGTGGAGTTCGTGGAGACGAGGCCGGAGTTCCGCACCATCCGCTTCGACCTCGATCTCGCCGCCGGAGAGCTTACGGTGCTCGGCAGCTCCACGCTCCTCGGTCAGGTCTTTCTCAATCTGGTGCTGAACGGCTGCGAGGCGCAGCCCCAGGGCGGCGAGATCCGGATGCGGACCTTCCGGGAGGGCGCGCGCGTGGTGGCGGAGATCGCCGATCGCGGTCCGGGCGTGCCGCAGAACGACAGCGCCCGGATCTTCGAGCCGTTTTATTCCACCAAGCAGTCGACGGGGCTGGGGCTGTCGATCTGCTACGGCATCGTTTCGCAGCACGGCGGCGAGCTGCGCGTTTCCTCGCGCGAGGGGGGCGGGGCGGTCTTCGCCCTGCTGCTTCCGGCGGCGGAGGCGGCTCATGCCTCTTAGGGACGGAGCCCGCGGCCGGATCCTGGTGGTGGAGGACGAGGCCTACGTGCGAACCTCGCTGGCGGAGCTGCTGCGCGCCCGCGGCTACGACGTCGAGCTCGCCGCGACCGTCACCGACGCTTGCGAGTCTCTCAAGCGGGCCCCCGTTGACGTGGTGCTCACGGATCTCAAGATGCCGGGAAACAACGGCCTCGATCTGGTGCGGCGGGTTCGTTCCGGCTACCCGAGCCTGCCGGTGGTCGTGCTCACCGGGCAGGGGACGATCGCCTCGGCGGTGGAATGCGTCAAGGCCGGCGCGGCCGACTACATCCTCAAGCCGGCCGATCCCGACGCCCTCATGATGGCGCTCGAGCGGGCGATTGCGGCCCGGGCGCTCCGACGCGAGGTCGATTACTTGAGGACCGGCCTCGAGGACGAGGTCGGGGATGGTGGCCTGCCAATCGGAGAGAACGCCGCCTGGCTCGAGGTGATGCGCAAGGTACGCTCCGCGGCGCCGAGCGATGCCACCGTCCTGCTCCTGGGAGAATCGGGCACCGGCAAGGAGCTGGTGGCCCGGATGATTCACGGCCTCAGCCGCCGGGCGGCCGGGCCCTATGTGCGGGTCAACTGCGCCGCCGTCCCGACCGACATGTGGGAGAGCGAATTCTTCGGTCATCGCAGGGGCTCGTTCACCGGCGCCACGGCCGATCGGGAGGGCCGCTTCCGGCTGGCCCACCGCGGCACCCTCTTCATGGACGAAATCGGCAGCATGACGCAGGCGGCCCAGGCGAAGATGCTCCGCGTCCTGCAGGACGGTGAATTCGATCGGCTCGGCGACGAGCGGCCGACGCGTGTCGACGTGCGAGTGGTGACGGCCACGAACGCCGACCTGCCGGCCGAAGTGGCAGCGGGACGCTTCCGGCAGGATCTGTTCTATCGTCTGAACGTGGTGCGGATCGATCTTCCGCCGCTGCGCGATCGGCCGGACGACATAGCACTCCTGGCGGAGCGGTTCGTGAAGCAGATCGCGACCTCGCTCGGTCGCCCGGCCCCGGTGATCCCTCCGGAGGTCATGATCGACCTGATCGCCTATGCCTGGCCGGGCAACGTGCGCGAGCTGCGGAACGTGATCGAGCGGGCACTGATCCTCAATCCCGGGCCGACGCTTCTGCCGCTCGATCTGCCGACGGCGGCGCTGGAAGCGGCCGCGCCGGGGGGCAGCGGTCCGGCGGGAGGCGCGGCCCGCAAGGACGGGGGCGTCGGGGCGGGCGGCGGAGAGGAGCCCTTTGAGCTGAATCTGCGCGCCGCGCTCGGGCGGCGCGAGCGCGACATGGTGGTGGAGGCCCTGCGGCGCTCCAACGGTCTGCGCAAGGAGGCGGCGCGGCTCCTCGGAATCGACCAGCGCAATCTCGGTTACTACCTGCGCAAGCACGGGATCGATCCCGACCAGCCGGCCGGGTGAGACGATGACCGCAAACGCGCGGGTGAAACGATGACCGCGAACCCGATCGATCGGAATCCCCCCACTGAGGCGGCAGCGCGCGAGCCGCGCGGGAGACTGCTGCGCTGGGTCCTGTTGTTCGAGGTGGCCAATGCTTCGTACCTGGCCGCCTTCGATTCGGCGACGATCTTCTACCATGTACAGGTGGTGCTGCACGTGGTCGCCGGACTCCTCCTTATCATGATGATCCTGGCGGTCGGTCTTCCGGCGCTCCGGCGCCAGATGAGGGTCTCCGCGGCGCGGTTCCAGCGCTTCGTCCTGGCCCTCCTCGGCGTCGCGGCCCTGCTGGGCATCGGCTCGGCCCTGGCGCTGGTGGTGACCGGGACGGCCACGCCCTGGCGCGGCCTCCTTCAAGTTCACATCCTCGCCTGGACGGCGCCGCTGCTGCTCATCGCGCTCGTCGCCGCGACGACCGGCGACACGCCGCGCACGCGGCGGATCGGCGCCTTCTTCCTGCTGGCGTTCCTCTTTCCGCTCGCCGTGCGTGGCTATCGGTTGTTTGCCCCCGAGCATGTGACCACGATAGAGAACCCGACCACGCCGCCACTGTCCCCGCTGGAGGAGGGCGGAGGCGAGGCCGGCCCTTTCTTCCCGTCCTCGGTGCGGACGGTCGGCGATCGGCTGATCCCGGCCGACTTCTTCCTCGAGTCGAAGTCCTGCGGCAACCAGGGGTGCCATCCGGACATCACGGCGCAGTGGAGCTCCTCGATGCACCACTTCTCCTCCTTCAACAATCAGTGGTACCGCAAGTCGATCGAGTACATGCAGGACGTCGTAGGCACGAAGCCCTCCAAGTGGTGCGGCGGCTGCCACGACCAGGCGGTGTTGCTGACCGGTCGGATGGACATCCCGATCAAGGAACAGATCGACACGCCTCAGGCGCAAGCCGGCATCGGCTGCCTGGCCTGCCACTCGATCGTGCACGTCGCCGACACGATGGGGCAGGGGGGATATGTGCTCGAGTACCCGGAGATGCACCGGCTGGTCGCGAGCCGGAACCCGCTCCTGCAGCGGATGCACGATTTCATGGTCCGCCTCGACCCGGGGCCGCACAAGGCGACGATGCTGAAGCCGTTCCACCGCCAGTCGCGAGCCGAATTCTGCTCCACCTGTCACAAGGTCCATCTCGATCGGCCGGTCAACCATTACCGCTGGTTCCGCGGCTTCAATGAATACGATGCCTGGCAGGGGAGCGGCGTGTCGGGTCAGGGGGCGCGCGCCTTCTACTATCCGGAGAAGGCGCAGGATTGCGGCGACTGCCACATGCCGCTGACCCGATCGAGCGACCAGGGGAACGTCGGCGGCTTGGTCCACTCGCACCGATTCCCGGCCGCCAACACCGCCGTCCCGTTCGCCAATCATGACGAGCCGCAACTCGCGGCGACCCGCAGCTTCCTGACCTCCGGCATCCTGACGGTCGACATCTTCGCCGCCACCGAGGAAGCCGTGGCCCGCCGTCCGCCGCTGGAGGCGACCCCGAGCGGCGGAGGGAAGGGCGGGCCGGGAGGCGCGTACGGCTCCCGCGACGCCGGCGGGCCTCGCGATGGGTTTGAGCCCCAGGCGTCGACCTTCTTCCCGGATCTCCCGGACGCCGGCGCTCCGCCGGCGGGCGGGGGCGCAATCGCGCCGACCGGAGGGCGAGAGACCTCGGCGCCGGCGGAGCTCGTCGCCCCGCTCGTCGCCCCGCTCGTCGCCCCGCTCGATCGGGCCGCACCCTTCCTCCGCCCGGGCCGGGCCTACCGGATCGACGTGGTCGCGAGAACCCGCCGTGTCGGCCACTTCTTCCCCGGCGGCACCGTGGATGCCTTCGATGTCTGGCTCGAGCTGAAGGCCGTGGATGCGACCGGCCGGGTGATTTTCTGGAGCGGCTACATCGACGACGATGGCCGCGGTCCGGTCGAGGCCGGGGCGCATCGCTATCGCTCGCTGCTGATCGACGCGCACGGCAACCCGATCAACAAGCGGAACGCCTGGGCCGCCCGCGCCCTGGTCTACGCCCGTCTGATCCCGCCCGGGGCCGCCGATGTGGCCCGCTTTCACGTTGTCCTGCCGGGGGATGCGCGCGGGCCGATCACCCTCACCGCCCGGATGAACTACCGCAAGTTCTCCTGGTGGAATACGCAGTGGTCGTACGCCGGGGTGCGCGACCCGGATGCGCCCGGCTTCGACCTGACGCCGGACTTCGATGATGGTCGGTTCGTATTCCGCGGCGACACCTCGCGGGTTTCGGGCGCGATCAAGGCGATCCCCGACCTGCCGGTCACCGTCGTCGCCCAAGAGACGCTGAGCCTGCCCTTGACCGGCGACCTCGGCACCGCCGTCCCATCGGGCTCTCCCGGCGCCGCGCCCGGGCCGGCGCCGCGCCCGTTCGACCGCGAGCGCTTCAATGACTATGGGATCGGCATGCTGCTGCAGGGAGATCTGACGGCGGCGAAGCGCGCCTTCGAGACCGTGACCTCTGTCGACCCGCGCTACGCCGACGGCTTCGTCAACGTCGGGCGCGTCCTGGTGCAGGAGGGCGATCACGCCGCGGCCATGCCGGTTCTGGAACGCGCCCTGGCGCTCGACCCCGCCAAGGCGAGCGCGCACTATTTCCTGGCGCTCGCGTTGAAGGCGCGCGGCAGGTACGATGATGCCCTCACCCATCTGCGCTCCGCAGCCGGGCGCTTTCCGCGCGATCGGGTGGTGCGGAACCAGATCGGCCGGATCCTTTTCCTCCAGCGTCGCCACCGGGAGGCGATCGGCGAGTTCGAGGCGGCCCTGCGCGTCGATCCGGAGGACCTGACGGCGCACTACAATCTGATGCTCGTCTACCGGGCGCTGGGAGACGAGGCGGCCGAAAAGCGGCAGGAGACCCTGTACAGCCGCTTCAAGGCCGACGAGGCCGCCCAATCGCTGACCGGCGCCTACCGGCGGCTGCATCCCGAGGACAATCTGGAGCGCCAACCGATCCACGAACATGCGAACCGGTACCGGCCGCCCGCGGCGCGCTCCGGCGATCCGTCGTCCGGGGCGGGTCGATGAGGGTTCGGGCGCTCGCCGGTTCTCCGCCTCGACGCGCCGCCTCTTTGGCCCTGCTCGCCGCGTCTCTGGCGCTGCTCGCCATCGCCGGCTGCGGGGGAGGTCAGCGTCCTGCCCCGCTCCCGTCGGCTGCGGCCACCGAGCCCGCTCGCAGGGTCTCCTTCATCGACATCACCCGGCAGTCGGGGCTCACCTTCACGCACAACAGCGGAGCCTACGGCCGGAAATATCTGCCCGAGACGATGGGTTCGGGGGTGGTCGTATTCGATTACGACGGCGACGGCCGGCCCGACCTGTTCTTCGTGAACTCCACCGACTGGCCGGAGCACCACCGCCATGTCAGCACTCCCGCGCTCTACCGCAACCGCGGGGACGGCAGCTTCGAAGACGTCACGTTGAAGGCCGGTCTGGCGATCGAGATCTACGGCATCGGGGCGGCCGCCGGCGACTACGACAACGATGGCCACGACGATCTTTTCATCAACGCCCTCGGCCCCGACCGGTTGTTCCACAACCGCGGCGACGGCAGCTTCGAAGACGTGACCCGCAAGGCGGGTGTGTCGGACCCGGCGTTCGGGTCGAGCGCCACCTGGCTCGACTACGACCGCGACGGCCGGCTCGATCTGTTCGTCTGCAATTACGTGCAGTGGACCGCCGCCGCCGACATCTTCTGCACCCTGGACGGCGTCAACAAGTCGTACTGCACCCCGGAGTCGTACAAGGGCGCGACCAATCGACTGTTCCGCAACCTGGGCGACGGCAGCTTCGAGGATGTGACCCGCAAGGCGGGGGTGTTCGACCCGACCGGGAAGTCGCTCGGGGTCGTCGCCTACGACGGTGACGGCGACGGCTGGACCGATCTCGCGATCGCCAATGACACCCAGCCGAACTTCCTCTACCGCAACCGGCGCGATGGCACGTTCGAGGAGATCGGCAAGACCGCCGGCATCGCCTTCAGCGAGGAGGGGAAGGCGCGTGGCGCGATGGGGATCGATGCCGCCGATTACGACGGCAGCGGCCGCCAGAGCCTGGTGATCGGCAACTTCTCGAACGAGATGCTGGCGCTCTATCACAACGAGGGTCGGGGTCTTTACATCGACGATGCCGCGACCGCCGGGATCGGCACGCCGAGCCTTCTCACGCTCGCCTTCGGCTGCTTCTTTTTCGACTATGACCTGGACGGCAGGCTCGACATCTTCGTCGCCAACGGGCACGTCGAGAACGACATCAACCGGGTCCAGCCGTCGGTCACCTACGCGCAGCCACCGCACCTGTTCCGTGGCCTGGCGGGGGGCCGCTTCGAAGCAGCCACCTCGGGAGCCGGCGAGGCCCTGGCCCGTGCGCTGGTCGGACGGGGCGCGGCCTACGCGGATTTTGACGGCGACGGCGACCTCGACATCGTGGTCAGCACCAACAGCGGGTCCCCGCTTTTGCTCCGCAATGACGGTGGCTCGGACTCCGGGTGGATTCGCGTGCTGCTCGTCGGGACCGTCTCGAACCGTGATGCCTTCGGCGCCAGGGCCCGGCTCCGCCGCGGGACTTGGAGCGCGGAGCGCGAGGTGCGCTCCGCCGCCTCCTACGCGTCCCAGAGCGAGCGCGTCCTGACCTACGGCCTCGGCTCCGGCCACGCCGGGGGCGCCCCTGCGGACATCAGCCTCGAAGTGACCTGGCCGAACGGCACGAGCCAGACCTTCACCGGCCTCGAACCCGGCCGCCTCAACGTCATCGAAGAGAAGCGCGGCGACGCAGCGAGCGCAGCAGGGACGTCCCCGCGGTCGTGAGCAGGCCGCTGCGGGAGGCGCGCCCCAGGTCGGCGAGCGCCCGGGCGAGCATGGCCTGCTCACGCCGCAGCTCACGGCGCAACCACGAGCGATCGCGCCTCTTCGCCCCGCTCCTGCGACCGCGCGGCTGCAAGAGCGGGGCGAAGAGGCGCGGTCGCCGCGCGGCGGCGCGCAGGACCCTCTGGAGAAGCTCGGCGCGGAATCGGAAGGTGTAGGCGCCGTGCAGCAGGCCATGGAGCGGCCGGCGCGTGCCGCGCCAGGGTGAGTCGAACGCCTGCACGTCCCCGGTCTGCGGGCCGGACACGAGATATGTTCCGATCTCCTGCATGGCGTGCAAGCGATGATGCGCGCTCTCGTGCAGCAGATCATCCGCCAGATCGAAGCTCGTCTTGCCGGCGACGTTGATGAATGAGACGCCGGGACGCGACGCGAGCGAGTAGCTCACCAGCCCCGGCTCGCGAACCGGCACGACCATGAAGGTCTGCGCCAGGATCTCGCGGTGTCCCTCCGGCCAGGCGAGCCGGACGATCCGGAGCGCCCGGGCCAAGCGGCGCCCCAGGCCCGGGACCTCGCCGGCAACCAAAAGCCGGCGCGGAGAGGACTCGAGCCCAGGCGTCAGAAGGATCGACGTTCCCGGGATCGATTCCCGGCGCGCCAGGCGGATCGCCACCGGCCGCCCCCGACCCTGGACGGAGCGGCCCGGGGGTGGTCCCCAGGCGTGCAGGCGCGAGCCTGGGGCCGGGATGACGAGGGGAGTGCGGCCGGGCGCACGCACGGTCAGCAGCCGCCCTTCGAGCCGAATGTCAACCCGCCGAGGGGGTCGTCGTCCGCCGAAGACGATCGTCAGCGGGCCGGCCGGCCCGGCGATGGCACCCAGATCGATCCGGTTCCCGGGACGCCCCTGCTCCGGATCGGGGCTTAAGGTGCACGCGATGTCGAGCCTGCCGCCGCGGCCGCAGGCGACTCGCAGGCCGAGCAGGAACCCCCCGAGATCCTGAAGCGCCTGCCGCAGCCGCAGCCGCGCGAAGGCGGTGGCGCGGCGCGGCAGGCCCGGCTCCAGCCGGCCCGCCGGCACGAGGGTCGTGAGGTGCTCCGTCCTGGCGATTCGATCGAAGAGCCCGGCGATGGCCCGATCGGGTCGGCCCCGGGCCCCGGAACGGGCGGCGGCTTTGGCGCGATTGAGGATCTCGATCCAGATCTCCGCCTCTCCAAGGAAACCTCGCAGATCGGGGCCGTAGAGGATGCGCCGCCGAGTCAGAGCCGGCAGCTCCCCGAGCGTCGCCCTCAGCTCCTCGAGCCGGCGGCCGGCTTCGCTCCAGTGGCGCCGCAGACGCGCCAAGCGGCGCGCGGTGCGCAGCGCGATGCGGGCCTCGAGACGCGGCGGGCCGGGGATCATGGAAATGCGAGGTGACGCGGAGGCGCGCCGGGACTAGAATACCGCCCGTGCGCCCGCTTCGAATCATCGCCGCCGCCGTCGTCCTGGCTGCTCTCCCGGCAGCCGCGTCCGCGATCCGGGCCCAGGGATATGGCGGCACGGTTTCCGACCTGCTGGTGCGCGGCGACAGCCTTCTGGCGCAACAGAAGGCGAACGAGGCGATCGTCCAGTTCCAGGAGGCCCGCACCCTCTGCCTGACAGCGGCCGAGATGGTGCATGCTCTCCAGGGAGAGGCCCAGGCGCGGATCCTCGGCAACGAGCCTCTCCCGGCCGCCGCCCTGCTGGAGGATGCGGTCAAGCGCTTCCCCGAGGACCCGCGGGCTCCCGACATGCTCTACCAGGCGGGGCTCCTGCGCTCTCGGGCCAACGAGACCGCCGGGGCGATCGATCTCCTGCGCCAGGCGCTCGATCGCAAGCCGACCCCCGATCTCGTGCCCAGGATCAAATTCGGGCTCGCCCAGGCGCTGCGCACCATGGCGCGGCATGCCGAGGTCGTCGAGCTGCTCAAGGACTTCGCGAAGGACTATCCCGATCATCCGATCCTCCCGACCGCTCTCTATATGCTCGCCATCACCCAGCACGATCTGCGTCACCTCGAGGAATCGGAGACGATCTACCGCGACCTCCTGAAGCGCTACGAGGGGAAGCAGATACCCCAGGCCTGGGTCGAGGCCCACTTCGAGCTCGCCGCGGTGCTCGCCGACCGCGGACGGAACCGGGAAGCGGCCGACTATTACCGGAAGTACGTGGCGCTCAACCCCGACTCTCCGTATGCGGCGGCGGCCCTGGAGCGCGCCGGCGATCTCTTGTTGTTCCGATCGCCGCGCCAGAGCGCCGAGCTCTACGGGCTGGCCCGGGTGAAGGCGGCGGCCAATCCCGATCCGGGGATACCCGAGATGAGGCTGAACCGCAGCCTCGGAGCGAAATCGGCCGTCGCGGCCGCCCTGTCGCGGACCTGGGTCGTGGTCCTGGCGGCGGCCGCGGCGCTGGGGCTCGTCGCGCTCCTGGCGCTTCTCGGGAGCAAACTCCTGATGAAGAAGCGCCGCAGCACGGCAACGCTCCCCGGGGCCTGAGCGGAGAAGCTCTCTCAGTCGCCGTCGAAGGGACGCGGGGGCGGCGTGTCCGACTCGGATGCCTTCTTGCGGGCCTCCTCGAATTTCTTTTCGAGGATCTCCTGCCGGTGGCGGTTCTCCTCCATGGCGCGGGAGAGCTTATCCTCGGCCTCTTTCCGCTGCGCCTTCACATGGCTGAGGGCATCGTCGAGCGACTGATGCTCCCGGCGCGCCCGGCGCTCCTCGCGCAGGATGGCGCCGGTCGCCGGGTCGACGACCAGGAGGGTATCGCAGCACGGGCAGGTGATCGTCAGGTTGTTCGGCATCGAAAGACCCCCACGGCCGTCTATTCTCCGTCCAGGGCTCCCGGGGGGTCAAGCGAAGGAGTCTTATGGATGACGCACCGAAGAGCGCGTACGAGATCGCCATGGCGAAGCTCAAGCAGCAGGACCGCGACAAGGGCGAGGCGGCCCCGGCGAGCCTGA
>JBGPLZ010000020.1:0-36112 GCA_041486695.1 Acidobacteriota bacterium
CCCGCCACGGGGCTGCGGGCCTTCCCGTTCCTCCATTCCCGCGCCGATCACCATATTGAAATGGACTCCGCTCGACCGCACCACGACATTAGACAGGTGGACCGGCCCCCGTGCCGTTCGCCGATGAGGGGCCGGCGTCCAGCGGATCGGTGGAGGATCGTGGTCAGCCTGGGCCGGGTCGCCCGCAGCTACGTGGTTTCGATGTGGTGTGCCGGCCTCGTCACCCTCGCCGCCGCCTGGTGGCTGGGCCCGCGGCCGGCCTCTCCCTGGCCCGCCGTCATCGCGGTCGGCCTGTCGATCGCCGCCGCCCCTTTCACCGTGCCTCTGCCGATCTTCGGCAGCGTATCGATCGCCTTCACCTTCGTCTTCGCCAGCCTGCTGCTGTTCGGCGCGCCGGTGGCGTGCGTCGCGGCGGGCGCGAGCGGCCTGGCCGCGTCGCTGCTGCGGCGCGGCCCGCGGCCGCCTCTCTACCGCATGCTGTTCAACGCCGCCGCGCTCGTCGTGACCACCGGCGTGGCCGGCGGACTGTTTCTTCTGACCGGCTGCCGCCCCGGGCCGGTCCAGGGATGGGCAGAAGGGCCGGCGATTCTGATCGTCACGGCGGCCTTTTTCATGGTCAATACGCTCCTGATCGCCGTGGCCCTGAGCCTCAGCGACGGCCTGCCACTCTTGAAGACCTGGGCCTCGAACTTCTTGTGGACCGCCCCGGCCTACATCATCGGCGCCGCGCTGGCAGTCGGGTTGGTTCTCGGCCTGCAGGCGTTCGGCCTCTGGGCGGTCCTGTACACCCTGGTGCCGCTCTACGTCCTTTATTTTTCGCTGCAGCTCTATTTCGACACCGTCCGACAGGGGCGGCTGCATGGCCAGCAGATGGCCGACCTCTACCTGTCGGTGATCGAAGCCCTGGCGCTGGCGATCGACGCCAAGGACCGCACCACCCAGAGACACGTGCGCCGGGTTCAGACCTTCGCGGTCGAGATCGGCCGCGTGCTGGGGCTTCCGGAATCCGACCTCGAAGCGCTCAAGGCCGGCGCGCTTCTCCATGACATCGGCAAGCTGGCGGTCCCCGAGCACATCCTCTGCAAGCCGGGAAAGCTGACGCGGGAAGAGTTCGACCGGATGGCGATCCATCCCCGCATCGGCGCGGAGATCCTGGAGACGGTGCAGTTCCCCTTTCCGCTCGTCGCCGTGGTCCGCTCCCACCATGAGAAATACGACGGCACCGGCTACCCCGATCGGCTGCGCGGCGAAGAGATTCCGATCGCGGCCCGCATCCTCGCCGTCGTCGATTGCTTCGATGCGCTGACCTCCGACCGCCCCTATCGCAAGCCGCTCTCCAAGGAGGAAGCGCTGCGCTACATCCAGAGCGAGGCGGGGACCTTCTACGACCCCAAGGTGGTCGAGGCGCTGGTTCAGGACCTCGATCGGATGGAGGCGCTCGCCGACAACGTGAACCGCACGCGCGAGGGTTGGTCGGCCCCCGACAAGCGGAAAGCCAACCGCGGCGCCGATCGGCCGGACCGCAACGTGAATGCCGTGCAGTCGTCGATCATGGAGAGCATCTCCTCCGCCCACCGCGAGCTGTACGCGTTGTACGAGATCGCTCAGGGGGTGGCCAAGAGCCTCAACCTCGAGGAGACCCTGGGATTCGTCGCCAGCAAGATCGCCCGCCTGCTGCACTACCGATCCCTGGTGGTCTATCTCTACGACAAGGAAAAGAAATCACTGCGCGCCCGCTACGTGCACGGCCGCGACGCCGCCCGGCTACGAAATCTTGAGATCCCGCTGGGCGAGAGGATGAGCGGCTGGGCGGCCGTGCACCGCAGGCCGATCCACGGCCGCGCGCACCAGGAGCCGGTGCGCCGCGAGGGGGCGCGCTCGGACCTCGAGGAGCTGCTGGCGGGCAGGACGATCGAGAAGCTCGAGCACGCCATCGTCACGCCGCTTCTCGATGGCGACTTCCTCCTCGGGGTGCTGGCGCTCTACGACCGCCCGGACCGGCCGTACCACGACGACGACCTCCGGGTGATCAGCCTCATCGCCAAGCATGTCGCCGCGGCGGCCAAGAACGCCACGCTCTACGAGGCGACGCAGGCGAGCGCGCTGACCGACCCCCTCACCCGTCTCCCGAACGCCAAATACCTGTTCGTCAGCTTCGAGGAGGAGATGAGCCGCGTCCAGAGGCAGGAGGCGCCGCTCAGCATCATCGAGCTCGACGTGGATGACTTCCAGACCGTCAACGACCGCCACGGCCACGCCGCCGGCGATCGGATCCTGCGCGGCCTGGCGCGTGCCATCCGCGCTCAACTGCGCGGCTGCGATACCTGTGTCCGGTACGCCGCTGACGATTTCATCATCACGGTGCCGGGCGTCGGCGCGCAGGGGGCCGAGAAGCTCCGGGGTCGCATCCAGAAGGCGATCGAATCACACAAGTTTCCGCTGCACGGCGGGCGGTCGCTGAAGATCCAGGTGAGCATGGGCGTCGCCTCCTTTCCCCAGGACGGGCGGACCTTCGACACGCTCTTGGCCTCCGCCGATGCCCGGATGATGCAGGAGAAATTCTCCCGCCGGGGGCAGCGCCCGCCCGGTCCGGCCGCCAAGAGGTTCACCGGACGGCGGAACGTGCCAGTCAATTGACGAACCCGATCCACGCCCCGGACCGAGCCCCGACAAACTGACCCTCGCGCGCCAAAACCGATTGCGGTATCAATGAATTAGTAGTACTTTTCCACCCATCAGATTCACGGGACAAGGACCTATTCCAGACAACGAGGTAGGCGCCGCCCCTGCCGATGGATCGGGACACCCTTCTTAATCAGCGTTACACCGTGGTCCGCCCCCTCGGAGAAGGGGGCATGGGCTCGGTCTACCTGGTGCGCGACAACGCGCTGGGCGGCAAGCTGGTCGCGCTCAAGCTGCTGCGCCCCGACGCGGTTGACCCCGGCTCCGTGTCCCGGTTCAAGGACGAGTTCCGCTCGATGACCCGTCTGCACCACCCGAATCTCGCCGAGGTCTACGACTTCGAGACGCTTTCGGGAGACGGGCGCCACTTCCTGACCATGGAGTACGTCGCTGGGATGGACCTGACCGGCTTCGACTGGAAGACGCTGCGCGATCGCTTCGACGATCTGGCCGTCCAGTGCCTGCGCGCCCTCGACTACATTCACGCCCGCGGCCTGCTGCACAACGACATCAAGCCCCAGAACATCATGGTCCGCCTGCCGTTCCAGGCCAAGATCCTCGACCTCGGCCTGGCACAGAGCCGGACCGATGCGCGCGCGGCGGGGCTGAGCGGGACGGTGCATTACCTTGCTCCGGAGCGGCTGCAGGGCGCAAGCGCGGAAGTCCGATCCGATCTCTACTCGCTCGGCGTGGTTTTGTACGAGCGCCTGACCGGGACGCTGCCGTTCCAGGGCGAGGACGCCGGCAAGGTGATCTCGGCGATCCTGAAAGGCCGGGCGCGACCGCCGCGCGACATCAACGACGACGTTCCAGAGCGCATCCAGGATTTCGTGATGGCGCTTCTGGCCCGCGATGCCGCGGAGCGACCCGCCTCGGCGAGCGCGGCCCTCGAAAGCCTGAACCGCGGCCGCGAGACACCGCTTCATCTTGATACACCGGAGACCTACGCCAGCTTCGTGAGCACCGGCCGGTTCGTCGGCCGCGACGCCGAGCTGACGACCCTGCTCGATCTGGCGATGACCCCGGTCTCCGAGGCGGCGCGGCCGCGCCTGGTGCTGGTCGGCGGCACGAGCGGCATCGGCAAGAGCCGGCTGCTGCGCGAGCTGAAGAATCGCCTCCAGCTGGCCGGCGCGCGCTGCCTGACCGGTCGGTGCTACGAGGACGGCGGCGTGCCGCTCCAGCCGTTCCTCGAGGTGCTGCGGCAGATCCCGCGCGGCGAAGGGTTGTCCCCGGAGCAGCGGACGATCCTCGATCAGTTGATCCCCGCGGAGGCCGCGAAGGGCGTCCCGCCCTCCGCCGCGCTGACCCCGATCGACGGCGGCGACAAGGCCACCTTCATCGCCGGGCTCGCCGGCGCGATCGAGGTCCTGTCGAATCAGACGCCCGGCATCGCCTTCCTCGAGGACCTCCACTGGAGCGATGCCCCCGGCGTCGATCTCCTGGAGCAGATCCTGGCCCGCTCGCGCCCGCTCGGGTGGCTGTTGATTGGCAGCCTCCGGGACGACGAGGTCGACTCCGCCCCAATCGGGGCGCTCCTCCGGCGCGACCGCGATCCGTCGCGCCTGCGCCGCGTGACGCTCAAGCCGCTCGACTCATCCCAGATCGCCGAGCTGCTCACCTCGATGGTGCCGTTCGAGACGCGCCCCGAGCTCCTCGCCGGCAAGCTGGCCGAGCAGACCGCCGGGAACCCGCTCTACATCGAGGAGTTGATGCGGGCCCTGGCGGAGGAAGGGACGCTGCGGCGCAGCGGCGGCGCCTGGATCGCCGAGAGCCGCTCGCTCGAGGCCCTGCAGCTTCCCGCCAGCCTGGCGAGCGTCGTCACCCGCCGTCTCGAGGGGCTGGCGCCCGAAGAGCGCCGCGCCGCCGAGTACCTGGCCGTGTTCAACCGCCCGGTGACGGTGCCGCTCTTGGCCCGGACGATGGGCCTCGAGTCTGCCGTGGCGCTCGAGTGGGTCGAAGCGCTGCGCCGGCTGCGCCTCGTCGTCGTCGAATCGGAAAGCTCCGGGCCGCCGCTCGTCGATCTGGCCCACAGCCGCATCCGCGAGGCGATCTACCGGGGCATGACCGACGCGCGCCGCCGCGAGCTGCATCTCGCCGCCGGAAACGCCATCGAGGCGGCGCATGCCACGAATCTCGATGCCGTGGTCGAAGAACTGGCGCACCACTTCACGCAGGCCGACGATCGCTCCCGGGCCGCCGACTACTGCCTGCGCGCGGGCGACCGGGCGGATGCCCTGTTCAACTTCACGCAGCAGATCGCCTATCACAGCCGGGTGCTCGATTTGGTGCCGGCGGGAGATCGACGACGGCTCCAGGCGCACAAGAGCATCTGCGCGACAATGGTCAACGACCTTACCGATTACAAAGCAGGACTGCAGGCGACGCGCCTGTTCCTCGAAGAGGCTCGCAAGGCCGGGGATCGCGCCTACGAGTCAACGGCGCTGCGCTATCAGGCGTTCGCGACCAGCTATCTCGGCCACGGCAAAGAGGCAATCGAAATCGCCCGGCGCGGTCTGGCGGTGGCGCGAACCGCCGGCAGCCAACCAGAGTTGGTGGGTGCTCTCAATGTCCTGACGATTGTTCTCGGGCGCGCCGGCCGGCAGAGCGAGGCGTTGCCGCTCTGCGAGGAGGCCCGATCTCTGTCCCGGGCGATCGGCGACTTCGGGAACTTGGTGTCGGCCTCCTGCAACGAAGCTCTCTGCTACATGGGTCTCGGCGAGATGGAGAAGGGCCGCGACCTGATGGAGCGGGCGACCGCCTTCGCCAAAGACAAGGGCCTCTCGTACCAGTACCGCCGGAACGTCGCGAACCTCGGCATCGTCCGCTACGAGACCGGCGACCTGGTCGGGGCCCTCGAGGCGCTGGAGGAATCGTTCGCCTGGGCCAGCGAGCTGGCGAACCCCGAGGCGTTCGGCCTGCATCTCAGCGGTCTGGGCAGTCTCTACAGGCTGCGCGGGCTGTATGACCGGGCGCGGCGTTTCCTCGATGTAGAGATGACCCTGCGGCGGCAGATGCGCGATGAGGTGAGCCAGCTGATGCTGTTCGACTTCATCGGCGCCTGTCATCGCGAGCTCGGCCACGCCGCTCTCGCCGAGACGACCCACCGCGAAGGTCTCGAGCTGGCCCGCAAGGTCGGCGAGCGGCGGCAGGAGGGGCACCTGCTCGCCTCGCTCGCCGCCGATCTGGTCGGCCGCGCGCCGGATCGCGCCGACGAAATGGGGCGCGAGGCGCTGGCGATCGGCAGGGAGATCGCCCATCCGCGCATCACCTTCTACGCCCTCGCCGCCCTCGCTCGCGTTGCCATCCGCCGCGGCGACCGGAAGGCGATCCTGGCGCGACGCCGGACGCTGCGGGGCCAGAACGCGCGCCCGCTTCGGTTTCACGATCGTCTCGAGCTGCACCTGCTGCTCGGCGAGATCGGCGTGACCCTCGAGCGGCCGCTCGAGGCCGAGCGCGAGGCGCGCGCCGGGCTCGCCGCGGATGCCCGGGAAGAGTTCCGGGAGCATCGGTGGAAACTCCTAATGCTATTAGGGGACATCCAGGCGATGAAAGGCTTGCCGTCCGAGTCGACCGATGCCTATAATGCTGCGTTCGCAATCATCCGCAAGGTTGCATCCGAGATCGAGGATCCCCAGATGCGCCAGGATTACCCACAGGAAGAGCAGCGCCAGGAGGTCGCCCGGAAGGCCACCGAGGCGGCGATCCCCTCGAGCGAGACCCGCTCCGCCGTCGTCCCGGTCGCGGAGGCACCGGTCAAGACGCTGGCGACGGTCTACGAGATCGCGCAGGTCGTCACCTCGATCCTCGACCCGAAGGAGCTGCTCAACAAGGTGATGGACCTGGCGCTCGAGATCGTAAGGGCCGAGCGCGGGCTGATCTTCCTCTACCGCGGCGACCTCGACGAGATGGAGATGGTCGTCGCCCGCAACATGGAGAAGCAGACGATCAAGGACGCCACCGAGTACAGCCGCAGCGTCCTGCGGGAGGCGGGGCGCGGCCGCTCGATCCTGTCGCACGACGCGGTGACCGATTCCCGGTTCAAGGAATTTCGCAGCGTGAACATGTTCCATATCCGCTCGCTGCTCTGCGTGCCGCTGCGAATCAAGGAGCGGATCATCGGCACCGTGTACGTCGACACGCGGCAACCCGGGGTGGTGTTCACCGAGGACGATCTGAGATTCCTCGAGGCGTTCGCCAACCAGGCCTCGGTCGCCATCGAGAACGCGCGGCTGTACGACCAGTTGCGGCAGGAGAACCAGTACCTCAAGCAGGCGGTGCAGGAACGCTACGGCTACGAGAACATCGTCGGCCGCAGCGCCAAGATGCGCGAGGTCTTCGCCGTGCTGTCGCGCGTCGCCCCCAGCAACCTGCCGGTGATGATCCGCGGCGAGAGCGGCACCGGCAAAGAGCTGGTCGCCCGCGCCCTGCACCACAACAGCTCGCGCCGCGACCGCAAGTTCTTCAGCGAGAACTGCGCCGCCCTCCCTGACACGCTTCTCGAGAGCGAGCTGTTCGGGCACGCCAGGGGAGCCTTCACCGGCGCCGACAGCCATCACAAGGGGCTCTTCGAGCAGGCCGACGGCGGCACCCTGTTCATGGACGAGGTCGGCGACATGAGCATGGCGATGCAGAGCAAGCTGCTGCGCGTCCTGCAGGACGGCGAGATCCGGCCGGTCGGCGCCGAGCAGTCGCGCCGGGTGGACGTCCGGGTCATCTCGGCCACCAACCGCAACCTCGAACAGATGATCCGCGACAAGAAGTTCCGCGAGGACCTCTACTTCCGGCTCAAGGTGCTCAGCGTCAAGATCCCGGCCCTGCGCGACCGCCGCGAGGACCTTCCGCTTCTGGTCGACCACTTCCTCGGCAAGATCGCCCGCGAGAACAACGCCGCCAAACTGCGGATCGACCCGCAGCTGATGGCGGTGCTGACCCGCTATGAATGGCCCGGCAACGTCCGCGAGCTCGAGAACGAGGTCTATCGCCTGGCCCTGTTCGCCTCGGGCGACACCCTGACGCTGGACGACGCCCGCAACGACGCCGAGTTCTTCGAGAAGGTCAACCTGCCCGGCACCCGCGGCGTCGACACCGGCGTGACCCGCCTCGAGATCGAAGAGGCGCTCTCGAAGGTCAAGGGCAACCGGGTCGAGGCGGCCCGCATCCTCGGCATCAGCCGCGCCACCATGTTCAGAAAGCTGCGCCAGTACGACCTGCGACCCAACAAGAAGCCACGCCCCCGCGCCGCCCGCCGACCCCCCCACATCTGAGTCTCAACCCACCCTCCCTGAGGCTCGCAGTCTCGCAGTTGATGCGTCTCATGGGAATTCCGGTGAGACTCGAACCTGGCAACTCGCGCTTCTTCAGTCATTTCAGCGACCGTCCCATCGATATGCGCGGCATATGAGACGTGAGACTCGCCGCAAGCGCCTGAAAATGCAGCGTGTCTTACCAAGCGAAACGTCATGACAGTCTCAACTCGACGGCGCGCACGGCGCGATTCTCCCAAGGCCCATGATTATGGCTGATCCCGGAAGTTACTATGGTTCAACGATATGACTCACTACGCCAGGATCGATCACAGAGTTGGCATCGACGTTGCTATTCCTGTGAATCGGACTGAGCAGTTAATTCTCGATTGGGGGGGAACGACGATGAAGAAACTGGTGAAGGTGGTGGCGGTGGCTCTGGTGTTGGCGACTCTCTGCATGAACGCCTCGACCGTGATGGTAGCCCCGATTAATGGCGCGAGCCACGCTTCGGAACGTGCGATGGGTCGCTTCGCGGCGATTTGGGCGGCCATCTGGGGCGGTCATGCCGCGATCTGGGGCGGCCATGCCGCGGTCTGGGGTGGCGGTCATGCCGCAGTCTGGGGCGGCGGCCACTGAACCCTGCGAGGGGTTCTTTTTCAGCCCGATCCGGTAGTCTCCCAAATAGGGCTTGGAGAACCTGAAGCTAACTCCCGTCTGCATGTTGGTCGCGCCGAACACGAATCGTGGCCCTATCGGCTCGTTTGGGAGATCCTGCAAGGTCGCCTCCCTGAACAGGTGCTCCATGTATTTCTTGATGATCACCTCGCTGATCGTTCGCCACGGCAGAAAGGCACCCTCACCGACCGCTGGAGCATCTATGTTCAGCCCACAGAACTGGCGCAGGGGTTGAACGTTCGCTCATCGAAGCCTCGAGCAATGCCCTGGCCATCGAAGTTCAGGTCCTTCCAGGCAAGCGCCAGCACGCCCGCGGTGATCGAACCACCGGAAATGCTCGACACGCGGTTGAGCTTCTTGAGGATTCCCATCTCGTTTAGCCGCCAGAGACTGCCAACGTGGAACAGCGTGGCCCGGAAGCCTCCGCCCGAAAGTGCCAGGCCTATTCCTTCCTGAGCTCCTTCCGAACCGAATGGCATGGGATATCCCTCCTCTGCTCAATTCCCGCACGCCGGCTGGCAACTGTCGGCCGGGAGAACCCGCTCGACCTTCTATTCCGGGACTCAACAACTCACTCGTGCGTGGCCCGTGGGCAGCCGGTGTGCAGCGTCTTGCCTGTGGGCGGAGCGTCACCTCTCTGCAGGTTCTCCGCTTTGATCCGCCTCACATCCGCGCACTGCGCGACGTGGTAGACGTTGCTGTGGCTGCTCCAGGCAAACTGCACGGCTGTCGTCGTTCCCTCTGCTGTTTCCGTTCCTGTCGTCGTGCTGCCCCAAAACGGAAATTCCTCCGGCTTCAGGTCTCCACAGGTTAAGGAGAAAAAGTTGTCTGCCGACCCGACCGTGACATGAACGTTGCCACAGACGCTGTCCAGGCTGGGGTCTGGCTCGACTCCGTTCCCGCGCTCGGTCCAGTAGAGCTGCACCCCCGCTTGGTGGAGCCGTTCCACGCACTCGGCGGTCGGGTGCTGGTAGGTGTTCCCGTCGCCCACTGACACGATCCCCACCTTGGGTCTTGTCACATCCAGCCATTTCCCGTTGGTGCTATCCCGGCTGCAGTGGTGGTGGGCGTCGTAGATCTCTACCTGCCCAACCAGCGGTGCGACCCCTGACTCGATGTCCAGGTAGTCCGCTGTCGCGACTCCGCTCAGGTCCCCACCGAGCTCCGCATCAAAGTTCCCATAGTGGACGACGGCATCAAGGCTCAGATCGTTCTCGTTGGTCGTCTGGACGCCGTTACCGTCGAGTGCTGTGATCTGAATTTTCACAGGCTTGGGGGAGCCGGCGTCGAGTGTGATGATCTGCCCCTTCGTGCCGGTGCGTCGCAGATCACCTACAGCCTGAACGTAGGCGGCATAGAGAGCACCTGGATAGCTTCCGCCGCGATCGTATGCAGCCTTCTTCAACGGGAATTCCCCGAGCACCTCCTTGGTGCAGCCAATGTGGTCCGCGTGGTAATGGCTGACGATGAGGTAGTCGATGTGGTCGATGCCGAGGTGGCGGAGGTAGTGTAGTGGCTTATCGCAGGCTTTGTAGCGACCGTCGTCGAACAAGACGACTTCCCCGCCGGGAGAGATGAGGACCGCACCGTCCCCCTGGCCTACGTCCATAAAGTCCAGTTCCAGGTCGCGAGCCCATGTCGGGCCGGCCAAGGTCAGCAAGGGCAGAAGGAGAAGCGCGCGCTTGAAGGAGACCATGGGCCACCTCCCGGAACTTTGACGGTCGGCTGCCCTCAGCGATCATGCACCGGGGCAGCCAAAAGATTGGGAACTCTTATAGCTTTGAGGGTCTTCTACACCCACGTCCGATCTCATGTCAACCCTCTCCTGCCGATCTCCTGCCGATTGTGCGCCGGGATCCTGCGCCGGGATCTGCGCCGGGTTCTTCCGCTGGGATGTCAGGCCCCCTCCTGATCCAGGATGCTCTGCGCCGTCGCCTCGTCGAGGCCACCGATGAGAATCATCGCCCTCCTCAGATCGCGCCGCTTCCACACGTTCGATGCTCCCTCGAATCGCCTGACGGCTTCGAAGAGGGTGGCCAGGATGCTCCCGATCACCGATCCCTCCTCCGCATTTTTATCCTTCCGCGGGATCTAATAATCATCGCGGATCGCGAGCCCGGCCTGTTCGAGCTCAGAGCGACTCAGCGTGATGGCTCTGGGACCTGGCTCGATGGTCAGGGCGTCGACATCGGCGCTGAAGGTATAGCCGGCCATGCTGAAGTGGAGTGACATGTTACTGCCTCATTCGCAGAGTCGTTCATTTTTCGACCGCCGCTTCTTCTCCTGTTCGAGAGCTGAAGGGGTGTGGTTAAAGAGGGAGCAGACCGCTCACGTTCTGGCTCTCGATGTCGACAGGAAGGCTCGGCTCGCTCATACTAAACACCACCTGTCAGGGATCACCCAAGAATTGGGCGCTTCCCCCTGGCTTTGGAGGCGACCACGGGGGTCGGCGGTAGCTACATGTTCGTGCTGAACTCTCCGAGGAAGCTGGTAAGCCGCCAACGTAGGTGAACCACGTCCCGCGTCTCACATTCCCACAAGACGAGCACCCGCCACCCGGCCCGGCGGAGTGCCAGCGCTGTGCGGCGGTCCCGTGCCGTGTTCGCCGCAAACTTTGCGGACCAGAAATTGGTACGGGTCGCGGGCTTAACGCGCCCGAACGGACATTTATGCCGATGCCAAAAGCACCCATGGACAAACACAGCAACTCGAAGGCGCGGAAGCACCAAATCAGGTCGTCCCGCCAAATCACGTCGGTGCAGCCTGAATCGGAACCCCATCGCGTGTAGGTGTCGGCGGACGGTCAACTCTGGGCCGGTGTCTCGCCCTCGAATGGCCCGCATGTTGCGGGATCGTTGCTCGCGTGTGAGCACGTCCATGACTTATTCGTCCGCGTCCCACTCCACTCGCGAGGAATGAACTTCTCGGAGCATAGACGGAGGAATCTCAACGCTATCAACCTTCACTTCGGCTGGTAAAGCGCCTCGTAGCGACTCGAGGATTCGCCCGGCAAGCTCCGAAATACCCGCGAGCACCCGAACCTCCGCCGAAGCCGCGGTGAGCTCAGCGAGCCGGGCGATGCGGTAGCCTGGGTGGGCAGCGGCCCATCTCAACTCTGCGGAGCTCATGTGGAAGGCTGAATCGTGCGCTCCCCTTGTCGCCTTTACGTCGACATAGAGAAGCTCGGCTGATCGCTCCCACCTGGGTCGCGATACCTCGAAGTCGAAGGCCGCGCGACCATGCGTACGCGACACCCATTCGAAGTCGTCCTCGGCGTGCCTGTTACTGATCAGCCAGCGCTCAAACGCCTCTTCTCCGAGTTGGCCTGTCTCCCCGGCCGTTGTCGCTTGGCGGCGGACGCTCTCCGGCGAGATAGTTACGCCGCGACCATCGGACTGGATAGCCCTTTCCTGGGAACCCGGCGCTCCATAGATTGCCTCCTCCACGCTGTCCGCAGTGAGGAGTGATTCCAACGGATTGACTGCTCGATACGTTCCTCGAGTCTGGACCAGCAACCTGCGGATGTCTTCTTCACCCAACACGCGCATCGTCTCTCGCCCTTCAAACCGGGCCAGTCGCGTTACTTCTCCGTGGAGATCGGCGTCGGCGTCTACCGACAGCAACACGAGCACAACTTGCCGAGGTTCCTCAGTACCCTCGAAGGCGAGGATCGCGATATCACCCTCGGCTAGGTGGTCGAATCGCCCCCGCTGATCACCTGGGTCAATAATGAGCTCACCATCGAGCCGCCAGTTCTTGGCGCCCTCCGTGCGAAGGGCCTTCCGGCTCAGAACATAAGGTGGCGCCGCGCCCGGTCCGACAATGGTGAGACCGAAGTGCAATTCAGCGAAGCGATCGCGCAGGCCTGGGTAGAACTGTGGTCCCCAGACTTCATTGCCTTGAACAGTTTGTAGTCGCGCGGCAGAAACCGGATCGCGTGATCATAGACATACCCGTCCGATTCGAACCCTGGCCAAGTGCGCATGAGTCGCGCGTAGCCGCTTATCTCCGTCATGTTGGCCAGCTCGATCGGCTTGTTGAGCCTCTGCGGTGCCTTCCTCGTCCCAGCGCTCAGGTGCTCAGTGATTCGCGGCAGATCCCCAATAGCCTCGCGCGCTGTGACCGCACGCGGAAGCGGTTTAGATGTGGCGCTAACCTCAACGAAGTGAGCGCGTTTGAAAAGATCAACGTGGCGAAGCGCCACATCATTTGTTCCTCGGTAGCCCACGGGCAGGTCGTGGCGGTGGGTTGGTAGTGGCAGGCGGGGTTCCTCTTCCGCGAGCCGATGTATGCCCACGAGGAAACACCGCGTCCGCATCTGGGGCGCTCCGTAGTGAGCAGCGTTCAGGAGTCCATACCGACATTCGTAGCCTGCGTCTTCGAGCGTCCCTGCGATTGTCTCGAAGACGTTGAGCCCGCCGTAGTTGAGCACGTCTGGCACGTTCTCCACGATCACTGCTACTGGCGCGAGGCGTTCCACGAACTCGAGGTAGTGCCGATAGAGACCCGAGCGCTCGTCGTGAAGAAATGCCTCCGGATGTCGATCTATCTCGCGCAACTTAGCGCGTCCGACGCGGGCGAATGCTTGGCAGGGAGGCCCACCGACCAGAAGGTCAACTTCTCGGACTGGGTCGGTGCATCCTGGGCACACATCTCGAATGAATTCGTGCGGATCCGTCTTCGTGATGTCTCGCACGCGCGCGTGCCTATCCACTGCCTTGCTATGGAAGTTCTGTGCGTAGGATCGCGCGGCCGGTGGATCGAACTCCAGCGCTCCAACTTGTTGGCACCCCGCGAGGTGGGTGCCAAGCGACAGGCCACCACACCCAGCGAATAGGTCCACCACGCGTGGAGGCTGACCGTCTTTCAGACGGTCAAGTTTCCATCGCATGGTCCGGTTCCGTTTCTGGTTACTTTTCATCTGAATTCGATAGGCTGGCACGCTCCGATAAGCCAAGCGGAGAATGCGAGTGCATTGCCACGATGGAATTTATAGCACGTCCAGTCCTTAAGGAGAGCCTCAGCACTCTTGACTTCCCGCCCGACCCAAGCATGAATTGGGACGAGGAGGTCGCCGTGCCCCACCTTAGCCCGCAGACCTTGACGCAAGCAGCGCAACGGACGCTTCTTCGCTCCACGCGTCGTAATCCCCGGGATCACCTCATCTACTCGCTGGCCCTGGGGACCGGGCTCCGGCTGGCCGAGACCGTAGGCCTGAACGTCGGGGATGTATATATCACGGATGGCAGGCCCAGGAACCGGGTCCGGTTACGGCCGGGAATCGCCAAGGGGGGCCGGGCTGGCGATGTCTTCCTGCCGGATGCCCTGCTCGTCAAGTTCCGGAGGTTCTGGCGGCACAAGGCCACCAAACGCGAGGGGCTCCTGCCGGAAAATCCGCTCTTCTGCTCGAAGAGCCGTACCCGCATCTCACGCCGCCTGGGTTCAGCCATATCAGAAAACGGATCGTTACCTTGCCCCCGGCCGTTCATTGAGACATCACAGCGGACCATTGCTCCTGGCGCGGGCGAGCACCTCTCTCTGAGCCCGCTCTTGTGCCACCTTAACTTCTGCGCGATATTCGCTGATAGGCCTCGATCCCAGCTTCCAAAGTGCCGCTGCGCATCCCAACAAGGATAGGCCGCTTGCAACGACATCTCTATGCTCCATGCTCCTCGCAAGCCACACAACCAGCCACCACAAACTAGTCGCGCCTGCAAGAGCAACGGGAATCCTCCATGCAAGCCGCAGGGCCAGACGCCGGCGTGCGGTTCGAACAATGTCGCGCGTCCGATGCCGGACCAGTTCCCTCTGTAATGCAGCCTTCTCCTCTCGTTCACGACCAACGTCTACTTCCGCTCCACGTGCCCTTTCCAGGGCGTCCTGTAGGCGCTCCTCAGCCTCTCTGCGCTTCACCTGAAAGAGTCGATTCACCTTCAATGCCAACTGTGCATCACCGACTCTCGCGCCCTCAACACGCGCCTTTGCCACAACTCTTGCAATGTCCTTTGCGTCATCAGCTGATAGTTCTGCAACTCCTTCATTGATGCTGTACATCCATTGGAGATCTTCGACGGTATAAGTGCCGGCGGGCGGAGCACACTCATTTACTATGATGCGCGCTATCAGCGGGGCAAAATCGGTTGGATCGACACTAGGGCCAGCCCCATCAGCCGCAAGGATTTCAACCAGGGCATCCACTGACACGACCGCCGGCATAGAATGGGGTCCCGCACGCTCAACAGCGCAAGCTTGCAAACTCCGATCCAAACTCAGGACCCAGAACTTCGCCCCACGTGTGCGTTCGCCCTCAGTAACATGCATCAGCGCTGCATCATGCTGAAGTGATGCGTCCGGCTTTTCCCTTCGACGCCACTCAGGTCGGATTTGCGCGGCGAGCGCCTTGATCCGCTGCTTTAATCTTGTGTCCTCCTCCCCTCTAGTGATCGCACGAGCTATTTCCGGATCCTCCATCATCGAGAGTGGGGTGTCCAGAGACAGTTCGGTCGGCAGCAGACTGAGCTCAGTGAAGAACCGCTCATAGTCTTCACGTGTCCTGCACCCTCGGGACCGAGCGGTCGCTACAAAGTCGTTGTGGACGCCGGCGATTAGCTCATTAGGAAACGTTTCTACTAAGGGCAGCAACTGACGGCGGATCCAGCTGACCGCCCGATCAAATTCTTCCTTGGTCGGTCGTACGTAAATGGCCTTCGCGCCAATGCTGTTGAACGCGCGACCCAGCGCCCGAACGGACTTCGCCAGACGATGATCCTCGAGGGCTATCGCAAACAGTAAATTCGTATCTAGCAGTATAGTGGCCGCTCGAAACTCTTCGAGCGTAATGGGGTCTGCGCCGATATCAGCAGCCACGAGGCGGGCAGAGAACATTGCCTGCCCGAGCGACATGAGTACGCCTTGGTCCGGAATTTCTTCGCTACGCAGGAATTCAAGAAAGCCAGCCTCTAGGGCTCCCGCATGCTCCTCTAGCTTGTACTTCCGTGTTGATGGGCCGAGAAGCGTCCTCAGCGGCTTCAGACGAGAAACCGATTGGCGCGTACCACGGCACACTGCGGCTACCCATTCGTCACCGAACTGACCGAAGACACGGGCAGCAGCTTCGTTGAACCAGCTTACTAGCAACGTGCGATCAATCGCCGATGGGAAGTGGCGCCTGAGCAGGCCGTCAAGCTCAGATTTTGACCGGGCAATGTCGTTCTCGATTTCCTCCCTAGCGTTGTCCGTCAGTTGCCACTTGTGCGCATGTCGAGTTACCTTGCCAAGCCCTTCTAGAAGCATCAGGCCTTCAACCACGGGCTGCTCGGAAATTTTATGAACTCCCAATGTCGTCGCAATCTTATTACGCAGCTTGCCTGCATCCAGGGGGCGATCTACTGGATACAATACCTTCGCGCATAGCTGAGAGAAGGCGAGAGTCTTGCGCGGTGTCGCGGCGGACCCGTATTTGAGATTGATCGTTACGAGGTCGCGCGGGTCGAGTTCAGGCATGTGATTATGCGGTAATGGGGTGCCCACGTCATGAGCGAGCGTCCGTCGGGTCCACTCTTTATCTCCTACAGTTCAACTGCAGTCTGCTCAACGCCCCGTATCACCTGCGGCGTGCGATCGCGGACGTCATTCCGCTGCGAGCCCGCCACCGCCCGCATACACATGTTAGCCGGCCTGCTGAAATAGACGTAGGCGCGATCACGAGCTTCCCGGAAGCGGAGCAGGCAGCCATATCCAATAGGGCTGCAAGGGTCTGTCGCCTCCCAGGTCATCCGAGGCTCCTTCCGATGGCAAGCGGCGTTCTCAGGAAAGAGGTTGGCCGATGATACGCCTCCCACCGCTCCCGGCACAAGGGAGACAGCCTGAGGGGGGGGCGGAGCGTCTTCGGCGGCGGCCCAGGCCGAGGTCGGCCTGTAGCCCCTGTGGATCCTGCCGGGGCCGTGGACCACGCTCACAACGCGTGGCCTACCGCCCCTTGGACGGCGCTCACAACGCGCCGCCCACAGGCTCCACAGGCCCTACAACTAACTCTCTCTCAGGAACAACTACATTAAGGATGAGAAAACCACAACCACCGAGGGGGGGAATATTAACGTCCGGATCGGGCGGAAATTAGGCGTCCTGTTGACACCGCCCAGCCACGCCGCCTCGAGGCGGACGGAATTCTCGGGAGGGGCAGGTTCTGATCGTTTCATCTCGTCCGGGCATAGGCAGCGCCGAAGAGGGCGTTCGCTTCTGTATCACTTTCGAACCGGATGGGCTGTTCAGTAGGGGCAGCCGTAGTTCAGGTCATGCTACCGCGATCCGTGCGTCCGATCGGAGACGACGGCCCCTCCCTTCATGACCCACCTGACGTTCCGGACGACAACCCCGATGTCGGCGAGCGGGTCTCCGTCGACCGCGACGAGATCGGCGTAGTACCCCGGTGCTATGGTGCCGAGCTCCTCTTCCATCCCCAGGATTACGGCACCGTTCGTCGTGGCGGCCACGAGAGCCTCTGTGGGCGTCATGCCGGCCTTGACGAGCCACTCGAGTTCGCGGGTGTTCTGGCCGAACATGGTGAACACGGCGTCGGAGCCCATGGCGATCATGACACCGGCCCGGTGCGCCCGCCGGGCGGTCTCGAGGTTTCGGCCGACGAAATCGTTCAAGCGCACCACCGCCTCGGACCCGTACCCGAATAGATCCTTCTCCTCCGCATAGTACCGGTTGTGATCGATCGTCGGGACGTAGCAGGTTTTCCGCCGCGCCATCTCGGCGAGGGTCGCATCGTCGAGACCGACGGCGTGCTCGATCGAGTCGGCCCCCGCGCGGACCGCATCCCGCGCCGCATCGGGACCATACGAGTGCACGGCGATCCGCTTACCGGCGTCGTGGGCCGCATCGACGGCCGCCTTGATCTCCTCAAACGTGAAGGTCTGGTGGCCATCGAGGTGCTCGCCACTTCCCCCCGAGGCGTACATCTTGATCACGTCGACGCCGGCGCCCAGCTGCTGTCGGACCACGCGGAGGACCTCCGGCACGCCGTCGGCCACTCCCCCGTCGAAGCTGGTCGAGCCCGGCTTGACCGGCGCGTTGGTCGTGCGGAGGCCGTAGCCGGAGACGAACATGCGCGGACCGATTATGGCACCGCGGTTGATGAGGTCGCGCATGGCTATATCAGAGTAGTCGAAGGCGCCGAGATCGCGCACCGTGGTGACGCCGCACTCGAGCGCGTGGCGGGCGTTATCTTGAGCCAGGAAGACGTTGATCGCCGGGTGGCGCTCGATGACCTGCACCCATGGACGCCCGCCGGCGCGTGCGTCGTAGGCATAGGTCAGGTGCGTGTGCGCGTCGATCAGACCGGGGATGCCGGTGTAGCGCGTCAGATCGATCACCGCAGCGTCTTTCCCAATCGCGGCCGTGGCGGTGCCGACGCTCGTGATCCGGCCTCCTTCCACGACAACGACGGCGTCGTCGACAGCCTTCCCTTTGCCGTCGATCAACCTTCCGAAGCGGATCGCCAGGCGCGCCGGGGTCGAGCCGGTTGCGTATGCCTGCTGAACACTTCGCCCGGTCCTTGCAATCTTCCCTTTACTTCCAATCATCGGCATACTCTCCACCTCATCGTGACTTGTCGAGCAGCTTACCGAACGGGAGGCACCCATGTCCATTCTCCGAGTCAACCTCCGCTCTTCCAAGGCATCTCTCGGAATGCCCATGCCCATCTCTGAGACGTCTCAACTACAAAGCATTTGATACCAAAAACATGGAAGTCATTATTTATAAGACACTTGAACGATAGTCTCACCTAATATCATGGCCTCACACGGTTGAGACTCACGAACTAAGTCGAATCATATTACTGGTTTACTGCCTTGACCGCACGACGCGTAAGTCTCAATCGATCTCGTGAACCTACCCCTTCCCCACCGCATAGCGTTTACAAGAAGCTCACTAACCATCACCTTCTCAATTACTTGGATCTGCTCCCCTCCATGCGATCACAATCTTGGCATCCGAGTTGCTAGTCAAGATGTCGGGTTCGGCAGTTAACTGTGGTACCGAGGGGGGTAGGCCAATGAAGATGAAGACGAACGTCAAAGCTGGCTGTGCAGTGTGGGGCGGCAATCACAACGAGACTCTCGTGGCACAGACCAAGGCTTCGGGTCTCAAGGTCAAGACGAACGTCAAAGCTGGCGCGGCAGTGTGGAGCGGCGGCGGCAATCACAACGAGACTCTCGTGGCGCAGACCAAGGCCTAGGGTCTCAACAAGCAGATCTCGCTGGCTTGCCCAAAGCTTGACGAGGTTAGACGGGACGAGCAACCATTCGGTTGCTCGTCCTGTTTTTGGGGCAACCTTCCCGAGGCCAATCGTGAAGACACGTCGTGGTCGGCCCTCAGAAAATGCTTCACGAAGCGCCCGTGAGAAGCGTGCTGCTGGAGACGCCGCCAAAGAAACCCGGGCGGTCGATCGGGCGGTGGCTTTGCACGAGCGTGCAGTCGAGCTTCGCGACGCAGGGAAGCCGCGGGAGGCGAAGTCCTGCGCGGTGCGGGCGCTCAGGCTCCTCGAGAGCACAGTTGGATCCAGGAGTCCCGACGTTGCGAATGTCCTCATTAATCTCGGTGGTGTTCAGCAGGATCTCGGCCGGTATGCCGAAGCAGAGAGGCTCTACCGCCGGTCGGTGAAGATCATGCGCGGTCACCATGGAGAGCCGGCGATCGAGAGGCTCCGCATCCAGTCGCTGGTCCATCTGGCCAATATCCACCGGGGGCAGGGGGCCTACGGCAAGGCCGAACGGATCTATCGTCGAGCGCTCGCAATGGCGGAGCGGGCCTTCGGTCCACGGGACCTGGATCTGTCGGCGACCCTCAACAACCTGGCGGTCTTGTACAAGTACCAGGGTCGGTTCGAGGAGGCGGCCCGGCTTTACAGGCGGGCGCTCTCCATCACTTCGCGGCTTCTCGGCCCGAACCACCCGGACTTGGCCACCCTTTATCACAATCTCGGAGGGCTCGAGCACGCGCGAGGCAGGTACTCCCGCGGAGAGCCATTCGCGAGACGATCCGTTGCCCTTCGCGAGAAGGCACTCGGGCGGAACCACCCCATCGTGGCCAAGGATGTGGCCGCCCTGGCGGCGCTGCTTGACGGACAGGGGAAATACGCCGAGGCGCTCCACCTATATCGCAGAGCCCAGGCAATCTTCGAGCGGACGTACGGTTCCGATAACTACGAAATCGCCGTGAACCTGAATAACCTGGCCGCAGTCCTCAACACCCAGGGGAAGCCGAGACAAGCCGAGCGGCTGTACAGGCGCGCGCTGGCGATCAAGGAGAAAATCCTGGGCACGCGACATCCCGACGTGGCAATGACCCTTAACAACCTGGGGCTTCTCCTGAAAGAGCGGGGGCAGTCGTCCCCGGCGCTGGACATGTTGCGACGGGCGCTTTCCATCTTCGAAAGACGGCTCGGCAGGAATCACCCCAAGGCGGCCATCTGTCGGGAGAACTACGCCGCTCTGCTAAGGGAGATGGGGCGCGGAGCCGAGGCCTAGGGACGACCGGCCGCCGCACGCCCTTCCGTCACGTCGGCACCCCCCCGCCTCCCGGCGTGATGCTGACGAGCGGATGTGACTACAATGTAGCGTCCAGAGGGTCGTCCCCGGGTGCGAACCGTCGAGGGGGCGGCCGGAATCCCCCAGCGGATGGTGCCTGGTGTCGAAGACCTTTCCTCGAACGATGCGCTCCCTGGAAGCAGATGGGTTCCGCCGTTCGGTCGTGGGGATCGCTCTGGGGGTCGCGATCATCGGCGCCTGGCTTGGTTGGTTCGTTCTCGCACGCATCTCTCTCTATGAGGTCTCCTCCGCGGCGCGCCTGGAGATGGATCGGGCAGTCCATCCGGTTGTTGCCCTGGTCGACGGTGTCGTCGTCCGCACGCGCGTCACGTTGGGCCAGGATGTGAAGGAAGACGAGGGCCTCGTCGAGCTGAACTCCGAGCAGCAGCGGCTGCAGCTCGACGAAGAGCGAACTCGCCTGGCCGCGCTCGCCCCGCAACTGGATTCCCTCCACCAGGAGATTGCCGCGGAAGAGCAGGCCGTAAGGGACGCGCAGAAAGGCGCGCGCGCGGCGCTCGATGGGGCGCGCGTACAGCTGCACGAGGCCGAGACGACGGCCCAGTTTGCCGCAGCGCAGGGGGAACGGTTCGCGCGCCTGTATTCCGAGGGCCAGCTCTCAGAAGTGGATTATCTCCGGTCGAAGGCCGAAATCGAGAAGAGCAAGGCGGGAGCCGAGGCCCTTCGCCTGAGCGTCGATCGAGAGGAGCAGGACCAGCGAAAGCAGGAGAGCGAGCGCAGGGCGCGCCTGGAGCGCCTTAGGGGCGAGGCCTCGGCGATCGAGGGGAAGGCGGGCACCTCCACGGCTACCATTCAACGCATCGAGTACGAGATCCAGAGGAGGTACATCCGAGCCCCCGCAACGGGACGGGTCGGCGAGGTCGCCAAGCTGGAGGTTGGCTCCTTCGTCGCTGCAGGAGAGAAGGTCGCCGCGGTCATCGCCCCCGGACATTTGAAGGTCGTGGCCGACTTCGTCCCTTCGGGCACTCTCGGCCGGGTTCGAACGGGCCAGCCGGCTCAGTTGCGTCTCGACGGCTACCCCTGGGCCCAGTACGGGAGCGTTCCGGCGACGGTTTCGGTCGTCGCGTCCGAGGTCCGGGATGGACGGGTGCGGGTCGAGTTCGAAGTCCAGCCGGATCCAGGTTCCCCCATCCGCCTCGAGCATGGGCTGCCGGGCTCCATCGAGGTTCTGGTCGAGCGCATCTCCCCGGCGAGACTGGTGCTGCGATTCCTGGGGCAGCTCCTCACCGCTCGGAGGTCCTCCATCCCGAATGGCGATGACTCCGCCGAAAGCCCATGACGCGCCTCGCCTCGAATCCCCGCCGCTTCTTCGCTCCGGAAGTGGTGCAGTCTTCCGCGATGGACTGCGGGCCGGCGGCGCTCAGTTGCCTGCTGAGAGGGTTCGGGATCTCCGCCAGCTACGGTCGCCTGCGCGAGGCCTGCCAGACTGACGTTGACGGCACGTCCATCGACACCCTGGAAGAGGTCGCGGTCCAGCTGGGGCTCGAGGCGGAGCAAGTGATGGTTCCCGTCGATCATCTGCTCCTGGACGAGGCGGGGTCGTTGCCGGCGCTTGTCGTCGCGACCCTTCCCGGCGGGACGACCCACTTCGTCGTCGCGTGGAGACGCCACGGTCCGCTGGTGCAAGTCATGGATCCGGCCGTCGGGCGATGTTGGAAAAGCTGCGCGCAATTCCTCGAGACCGTGTACGTCCATTCCAAGGACGTTCCAGCGACCGCCTGGCGCGAGTGGGCAGGTTCGGAGGGGTTCCTCGCGGCGCTTCGCGCCCGCCTGGCGAGACTGGGGCTCGCCAACTCCGTGATCACGCGCGTCACCGGGGCGGCCCTGGCCGATGAGGGATGGCGCTTCATGGCGACCCTGGACGCGGCCACGAGAATGATCGACTCCATCGTACGCGCGGGGGGACTGGCCCGAGGCGCCCAGGCCGGACGCGCCATCGAAGCCTTGGTGGCACGCGCCCGGCAGGGGCCCGCGGACAACGTCATCCCCGAGCCTTACTGGTCCGTGCGGCAGGATGAGCGCGGGCAGGAGGAGCAAGGCCTCCTGCGCATGAGAGGAGCCGTGCTGGTTCAGGTCCGCGGGCGGCGCATCCCGGGCGGCGCGGCCGCGGAGCAACCGAGCCGCGAAGCAGGAGCGCAGCCGTCACCCCTGCCCCTCGATCTCGCCGCTGCGCTCTCTGAACCTCCCAACCGGCCGACACGCGACCTGTTGCTGATGCTCCGTGCTGACGGGCTCTTCGTTCCATCGATCCTCATCGCCGCCCTCTGTCTCGCAGCCGGTAGTGTGGTCGTGGAGGCGCTCCTGTTCCGGGGATTCCTGGATCTATGGCGGGAGCTGCCGCTTTCGGGCCAGCGCCTGGTCGCGATGGCCGCGCTTTTCGCCTTCATTGCGGCCCTCATGGTGCTGGAGTTGCCCCTGACCACGAGCATTCTCCGGCTCGGCCGAGGTCTCGAGGTTCGATTGCGGGTCGCCTTCCTGGACAAGATTCCGCGTCTGGGTGATCGCTACTTCGCGAGCCGGCTCACGTCGGACATGGCGGAGCGCGGTCACAGCGTCCACGAGATCCGCTCCCTGCCCATCCTCGGCAGCCAACTGATCCGATCGATCTTCGAGATCCTGTTCACGGCGGTCGGGATCGCGTGGCTCGACCCCGTAAGCGCGCCTCTCGCGGTCCTCGCCGCGACCGCCTCGGTCATCCTGCCGCTCCTCGCTCAGCCTGTCCTCACCGAACAGGATTTGCGCGTTCGAACCCATTCGGGCGCGCTGGGTCGCTTTTACCTCGACGCTCTCCTGGGGATCGTCGCGGTGCGCGCGCACGGGGCGGAAAGATCCCTCCGGCGCGAGCACGAGGGCCTTCTGGTCGAATGGGCGAGAGCCGGCATGCGACTGCAGCGCTCGGTGGTGCTGATCGAGGGGCTCCAGCTCATCACTGGATTCAGCCTCGCGTCCTGGATGTTGTTCGGCTACTTCTCGCGGGGCGGTGATCTGGCTGCCGCGCTACTCCTCGTGTACTGGGCTCTCAACCTGCCGGTCCTGGGGGAGAAAGTCAGCATCAGCATGCGACAGTACCCAACCCAACGCAGCGTGACCTTGCGCCTTTTGGAACCCCTGGGCGCGCGAGAGGAAGAGCCCAAGGAGGAACCCGCGCTTGCTGTCGAACCGGGGGCCGATAGCCAGGAGGCGGGCAACCCGTCGGGGGCCGCCATCAGGCTGGAAGGGGTCGGGGTGCGGATCGCGGGGCATGTCGTTCTGGACGGGGTCGATCTCGATCTCTCCCCTGGCAGCCGCATTGCGGTCGTCGGCCCCTCCGGCGCGGGGAAGTCCAGTCTGGTCGGGCTCCTTCTGGGTTGGCACCGGGCGGCGGCAGGCCGTGTTGTCGTCGACGGGCATCCTCTGAATGGACGGCGGTTGGAGCGGTTGCGACTCGAAACCGTCTGGGTCGATTCTTCCGTTCAGCTTTGGAATCGGAGTCTTCTGGACAATCTCCGCTACGGCGCCCCCGCCGATTCGACCGCGCGTCTCGGCCGGGTGATCGAAGCGTCGGGCCTGAGGGGCGTGGTGGAACAGCTGCACGACGGAATGACGGCACCATTGGGTGAAGGAGGGGCGCTGGTCTCCGGGGGGGAAGGGCAGAGGGTGCGGCTCGGGCGAGGCATGCTTCGTCCCGCCGCGCGACTGGTCATCCTCGACGAGCCATTCCGCGGTCTGCCTCGCGGGCAGCGTCGGCAGTTGCTTGAATGCGTGAATGGATGGTGGCCGCATGCCACCCTGCTCTTCATCTCGCACGACGTCAGCGACACCCTCGCATTCGACCGGATCATCGTGATGCACGGCGGCCGTGTCCAGGAGGAAGGGGCACCCAGCGTGCTCGCGGCGCAACCCGCCTCGCGGTATCGGGCCCTGCTCGATGCCGAGGTGAAGCGAGACGGGCTGTGGTCGAGTCAAATCTGGAGGCGCCTCGATCTTACCGGGGGCCGGCTGTCGGGCGGCGCCGGGACGATGGGCTCGACATGAGCGACCTCGCCGCCCTCTGCTGGCACGGCAACCGTCTGGGAGAGGCGCTCCAGATCCTGGCGCGCCATGGCGGACTTTCGCCTCGCACCGCCGGGGTCCCCGAACCACTGCCCCGAGCCGCCCAGGCACGCGGCGATCTCCTCAATCGTTGGCTGAGCTCCGTCGCCCGCGGCCTCGGGATCGAGGCGGCGGCCGCGGAGATTTCGTACGCCGATCTCAGACAGTTCCTGCCGGAAGCCGGCCCCGCCCTTCTCCGGCTGCCAGACTCGGGTGAGCCCCGGTTCCTGGCACTTGTGCGTGGCACGAGGCGTGGTCTGTATCTGCTGGGACCCGATCTCATCCCGCGCAGAGTGTCCCTCGAGGTCGTCGCGCGGTGTCTGAGTGGCGATCTCGAAGAGAAGCATCTTGCCGAGACAGAAAAGCTTGTCGACGAAGTGGGTCTGCGGGGCAACGGTCGCGAACGGGCGGTGACAAGGGTGCTGCGTGATCAAATCGGCGGCGAGAGGATCGGCGGCATCTGGATGCTGACGGCGTCACCGGGCTCGAGCTTCTTCCGGCAGATGCGCTCGGCGGGGCTGCTGCGGCGATCCCTGGTCCTCCTCGGCGCTCATCTCCTGCAGTACGTTGTCTGGATCGCATCATGGATGGTGATCGGGCGAGCCGCGCTCCAGGGTCGATTTGATGAGGGATGGCTTCTCGCCTGGGTGCTGCTGCTGCTCACTCTGATCCCCCTGCGGGCTCTCGTCACCTGGTCGCAGGGAGCCATCGCGATCGGCGCGGGTGGCCTCCTCAAAAAGCGTCTCCTCCATGGAGCCCTCCAGCTCGAGACCGAGGAGATCCGCCACCAGGGCGCGGGACAGTTCCTCGGGCGGATCCTCGAATCCGAGGCGGTGGAGTCGCTGGCGCTGAGCGGCGGCTTTCTCGGGATGATGGCGTTGATCGAGATGGCGATTGCGACGGTTGTCCTCGCTCTGGGTGCGGGCGGAGTCCTGCACGGCCTCCTCCTGGTCGCTTGGGTGGCGCTCTGTGTCGCGCTCGGGGTGCGCAACTTCCGACAGCGCCAACGCTGGGCCGACGAGCGCCTGACGATGACCCACAAAACGGTCGAGCGAATGATCGGTCACCGGACGCGCCTCGCCCAGGAGCCGCCTGCCGTCCGGCACGATGACGAAGACCAGTCCATCGTGAAATACCTGGACCTCTCAAAGGCGATGGACCGGAGCGCCGCCGCGCTGATGGCGATCGTCCCCCGAGGATGGCTCGCCCTCGGCCTTCTGGCCCTCGCACCAGCCTTTGTGACCGGCTCGGCCACCCCTGCTCTGCTCGCCGTGGGACTCGGAGGAGTTCTGCTCGCCAACCAGGCGCTGGAGAAGCTGGCGGAAGGTGTGTGGCATCTTGCCGGTGCCGCGACCGCGTGGCGTCAAGTCGCCGGGCTCTTTCATGCCGCGGCGCGAGAGCGTGACCGAAATTCGACCGGTGTCGTTTCGTCGCTCGACAGTCACGACGATCACCACAAAGATCAGCAACCGATCCTGGAGGCGACCGATCTCGTGTTTCGTTTCCGCGATCGCCGGGATCCCGTTCTCCGGGGTTGCAGCTTGAGGATCGAAGAGGGCGACCGGCTTCTCCTGCAGGGGCCTTCCGGAGGGGGCAAATCGACGCTCGCCGCTCTCCTGGCGGGCTTGCGTGCTCCCGAATCCGGACTCTTGCTCTCGAGAGGTCTCGATCTGCAGTCACTCGGATCACAGGAATGGCGGCGTCGAGTCGTGGTCGCGCCGCAGTTTCACGAAAATCACGTTCTCACCGAAACGTTCGCCTTCAACCTCCTGATGGGCGGGGCATGGCCTCCTCGCCCCGAGGATCTCCGGGAGGCGGAGGCCGTGTGTCGGGAGGTGGGGCTCGGAGAGCTTCTGGAGCGGATGCCAGGGGGCCTGTACCAAATGGTGGGCGAGTCGGGCTGGCAACTATCGCATGGTGAGCGGAGCCGTCTCTACCTCGCGCGGGCTCTGCTTCAGCACCCCGATCTCGTCGTACTGGACGAGAGCCTGGCGGCGCTCGATGCCGAAACTCTCCAGCGGACTCTGGACTGTGTGCTGAGCCGCGCCCGTACGTTGCTCCTGATCGCGCACCCCTGATCCCTTCGTCGCAAGCGTCGGATCGAGAGGTACCCGTGTCAACCCTCGGCATCATCTAGTTAATAGATCCGACAGCCACGTCTCTCGGCTCGATGTCACTTCGACTCCATGTCCACGGTATCCTGGCCTCTCGGCGTGATCCTGGAGAGTCAGAGAGCCGGGACGCGTCGGCGCGAGGGCTGGGTGGGAAGGATGCTGCTCTCCCGATCCGGTCCCTCGGGACCGGCCAGCCGCGCCAACCCACGCACACTCGTGGACTCTCGGGAGAAACGAAAAAGCGAGCCGCTGTTAACCACTGGCCCGCCGTTTCGAGAAGGATGAGTTCTGGCTCCCCAGGTAGGACACGAACCTACAACCCTCCGGTTAACAGCCGGGGGCTCTTAATCCGGAGCTCCCGTCCGGCGCGGGCGTGACGCTGAGCCCGGCCCGCGTCCCTTGACTTGGCCGGGGAGACCGCTCTACGATGCGGGCGTGGCGTGGTGGTGGCCGCGCTGGTCGTCGAGTCAACGGCCCGGCCGTGTCCGGGTCGGCGTAACCCCTTAAAATGTCGAGACGCGCGGTGCCCTCACGGATTCCCAGCGGGCCCCCGGTCGATCCCGATCGCCTGAAGGCGCTGATCGTGTCGGCGCCTTCGACGCTCGAGGAAGGGTTTCGCGTCCTCGACGTCGATCTCGCCGCAGGCCGGGCCGGCACCATCGACATCCTCGGGCTCGATCGCAGCGGCGCGCTGACGCTGCTCGCCGTGTCCTCCGGCGATCTCGACCTGGCCATGCTTCGCCTTCTCGACCAGCAGATCTGGATCGCCGACCAGCGCGATCTTCTCCGTCGCATCCACGAGCAGGCCGCCCTCGACATGGAACGACCGGTGCGGGCGCTCCTGCTGTCGCCCACCTTCACCGAGCGGTTCCTGCGGCGGCTCGAGCTTCTCAAGCAGCCGGTCACGGCGCTGCTGGCCCGCCCCGTTCCGGCGGCCGGCAAGAATGTCCTGCTGATCGAGGACGCGGCGCCGATCTTCGGCCTGGCCGCCGCGGAGTCGTTCGCTGTGACCGAGCGCCCGGCCGAGGAGCGCCGCGAACGGCCGCGAGCCTTCGAGCCCCGGGCCGACCGCGAGGTCGCGGTGCCGGTGACGGCCGAGCTCGTGGTCGACCAGGATGGCGACGCCGAGGCCCTGCCCGACCCGTTCCCCGAAGAGACCGACCCGTCCGACCCGTTCGAGACCCTGTCGACCCAAGAGCTGGACGAGTTCGATCGCTTCGAGCGCGAGCGGCGGCTGCGGCGGCGCAGCCCCGCATGAGGGCCTCGTCGTGAAGCCGCGGCTGGGGCGTGGCCTGGGCGATCTGACCGCGGCGCCCTTCGCGGCCGTCCGGCCGGTGAGCGCGCCCGAAGCCGGCCCGGCGCCCGCCGCCGGGATACCCCGGTCGCGCCGGCCGGCGATCGTCTGCATCACCAGCGGCAAGGGGGGGACCGGCAAGTCGGTCCTGACCAGCAACCTGGCTGTCCACCTGGCGGCCACCGGCGTGCGGGTGATGGCGATCGATGCCGACATGGGGCTGGCGAACCTGCATCTGCTGCTCGGGGTGCAGCCGCGCCGGTCGCTGATGGAGGTGATCGAACATGGCGCCGAGCTCGACGCCATCGCCGAGATCGGGCCGGTCGGGCTGCGCCTGGTCGCCGGAGGTTCGGGCGTGCCCGAGATGGCCGATCTGCACCCGGCCCGGCTGCGCCGCCTGGTGGCGGCGATGGAGGGGCTCGGCGACCGGACCGACGTCGTGCTGGTCGACACCGGCGCCGGCATCGGCCGCGCCACGACGGTGTTCCTCTATGCCCTCGACGAGGTGCTGGTGGTCACGACACCCGACCTGACCGCGATGACCGACGCCTACGCGGTCATCAAGAACGTGGCGCATCACAACGCCAACGCGCGGCTGTCCGTGGTCGTGAACCGGGCCCGCAGCGCCATGGAGGGGCTCGAGGTCTTCGGCCGCATCGATCAGATCAGCCAGAGGTTCCTCGGCCGGCGGCTGCTGTTCCTCGGGCACATCCTCGACGACGAGCGGGTGCCGCTGTCGGTCGCGGCCCGGCTGCCTATCCTGTTGAACCAGCCGGCGGCCCCGGCGGCCGCCTGCCTGCGCGGTGTCGGCCGGGCGCTGCTGCTCGAGATCGAGGCGCGCCGGGCCGAACAAGCGACGCGCGCGGCCGGTGAGATGACGAGGGCGGGCTCGTGAGAGTTATCGCGATCGCCAACCAGAAGGGCGGCAGCGGCAAGACGACCACCGCCATCAACCTGGGGGCGAGCCTGGCGCGTCTCGGCCGCCGGACGTTGATCGTCGATCTCGATCCGCAGGCGCATGCCTCGCTCGGCCTCAGCCGCGGCCGGCCCGAGCTGGACGGCGCCACGGTCTACGACGCGCTGACCAACGGAGGCCGGATGGGCGGTGTGGTGCGCGAGGTCTCGGAGAATCTCGACCTCGCCCCCTCGAGCCCGCGGCTGCTGCTCAGCGAGCAGCGCCTGGCGGCCCTGCCGGAGGGGGAAGAGACTCTCTGGCGCGCGCTTCGGGACGTCGAAGGGCGCTACGCCTTCGTCCTGATCGACTGTCCGCCGACCGGCGGGTTGTTGACGGCGAATGCGCTGCGCGCCGCCGACGAGGCGATCATCACGGTCGAGACTGGCTTCTTCGCCCTGTACGGCGTCAGCCAGCTGCTCGAGCTGATCCAGGGGGTGCCGTCGGGCGACGGCGGCGTGCGGGTGCGCGCCCTCGCCACCATGTACGACGGGCGGACCGCCTTCTCGCGCGAGATCCTGAAGGACCTCAACGGCTACTTCGGGGAGGCGCTGTTCCAGACGATCATCCACGTCAACGTCAAATTAAAGGAAGCGTCGAGCTACGGACTGCCGATCGTGGAGTACGATCCGAGGGCGCGCGGCAGCCGGGACTACATGGCCCTCGCGCAAGAGGTGGTCGCCGAATGCTGAACCCGCTGCTGATCCAGCTGTTCGGACGCGAGGTGATCGAGACCCTCGCCGAGGCCGGCTTCGGGAGCTGCGCGGCGATCGCCGACGCCGGCGTCGAGCGTCTGGCGGAGCAGAGCGGCATCACCCCGACCCTGGCCCGCCGCATCATCGCGGTGGCGATGGAGGAGCCGCGCGAGGCTGACGACCTGCCGGAAGCCGCCATCGAGCCGGAGCCCGGGGCAGCGCTGGAAATCGCGGTGGCGCCGGAGACCGCGGCGACGCCCAGGGCCACGGCGGCGCCGAAAGCCACTGCGCCGCCGAAGGCCGCGCGGAAGCGTCCCGCCGCCTCCCGCGAGCCGACGCGGCAGCGGCCGGCCGCGATCGCCCGGTCGTCGGGCACCGCTGCGAATGCCGGCGCGAAGGCCAAGGCGGCGACCGGGCCGAAGATCGACATCACGCCCCCCGATCCCGACCCGTTCGTCGACGATGTCGGTCTGGTCCGCTGGATGGGGCTGGCCGGCATGGGCGGCGGGGGCTTTGACATGTCGATCACCGTGGCCGACGAGATTCTCGACAGTGGTCCGCTGGCGATGGTCGACGATCAACCTCCGGCCGCGCCGCCCGGGGTGTCGTCCGAGCCGGCCAAGGCGCCCGCCGCATGCGAGCCGCCCGCCGACGCCATTCCCGACTCATCACGCGCGCTGGCCGCGGCGCTGTTCTCCGCCCTCGCGGATGAGACGGCCATGGCGACCGCGCCAACCGCACAACCCTCGGCGACGACGCCCGCCATGCCCGAGCCTCCGGCGCGACCCGCAGTGACGGCGCCCGCGCCGACCCCGGCGGCGGCGCCCGCGCGACCCGCGGCGGCGGCGTGGCCGACCGAGCGCGCCACCCGGCGCCCGGCCAGGCCGGGCGCAAACACCGCTCTCATCGCCGGCTCGTTCTGGAGCTTCGGCGCCCCGCTGCCACCGAAGGCTGCTGAGCCGATCTCGCGGCCTCCCTCTCCGCCGGCCCCGCCGCGCAGGAGGAGTCAAGATGGCCACTGACCACCGGAAGCATCCGCGCGGCCAGCACCGCTCGGATGCCGGCTCGCCGGCTCCGGTTCGCAGGAGGATCCCGCTGCCGCCTCTGCCGCCGCCACGAGCGGCGGGGACGGCCGCCATCCCGGCAGGGACGGCCGCCTTCCCGGTGGCGGGCCATCGGGGGCTCAGCCGCGAGGAGAGCGATCTGCTCGTCGCGGGGCCGGAGCATGACGAAAGGACCGGCGCGCGCGGCTTCACCATCCTGAACGAGCTCGTGGACGAGATCCAGAAGGGACTCGACACCGAGATCACGAGGCATTCTGGGACGGGGACGCAGGCGATCTATCGCCAGACCATCGCCTGCTCTCTGGTGGTCGCCCCTGAGGTCGCGCTCGAGAATGCCCCGCAACCCGATTCGATCGACAGGAGGCACGAATGAACCGTTTCCGGCTGGAGGACTTTCCCCTGCTCGAGGCGTCGCCGACCTCGGCGGCGTCGCTGCGCGCCAAGCTGGGGGAGATGCTGGTCAGCTCCACCTCGGCGCGCGTGCGGATCGAGTCGGTCAATCCACAGACCGGCGAGTACCGCATCGTGCTGCACGGCACCATCGACGTCGAGAAGACGCCGTTCGATACGGTCTGAGACGGCCGCGCACCCCGCGACCGTCCTACCAGGAGGCCCGGACGCCATGCCACGCTTCAGGATTCAGGATCTGCCGGCTCTCGAGGCTTCACCGACCTCTCCCGGCCTGCTGCGCGCCAAGCTCGGCGATTTGATCGTTCACTCGGTCAACGCCTCCGCCCGCGTCGAGATGCTCAACAAGGAGACCGGAGAGTACGCCGTGGCGCTGGTCGGCACCCTCGATCAGGACGCCCTGCCGCACGAGCGCTGAGCAAGGCCGGGGACCGTTTCCGGCGGAGGTCGTTTTGTCGGACGAGCTGCGTCGCCGCTTCCAGGACAAGATTCAGGGACGCGCCCATGGCGCCAGGCGGCCCCATGCCGGGCCGCATGCCGCCGCCCCGAACGAACCGACGTCGGAGGCGCGACCGCCCGCCCTCCCGGCGCTCGTTACCGAACCGCCGATGCGGATCGTGCGGGTGGAGCATGGCCCCTTCCCGGAGATCTCCATCCTCAATCCCGACTTCGTTCCCGGGCGGACGCGCGTCCGCATGAGGCTCGATCTCGGCCCCGAGGTGCGCCGCCGCGCGGCCCGGTTCGGGCCTCCCGAGCGGGACGGGCTGTTGTCGCTCTGCCCGCGGCTGCCGCAGCACGAGTGCTCCGACGGGCGGGCCATCGGGGCCTGGTTGTTCGAGGGTGAGCCGCCCGCGCTGCCCGTCGCCGGCCGACACGACGGTGAGGTCGATGGGCTTCTCCTCGCGCACTTGATCGAGCACGTGGCGATCGACCTGATGGTCAGCGCCTCGGGGAGCGATCGCTGCGGCGGCCTGGTCGGCGCCCACCGCGAGGGGCTGTCGCGTTTCGATGTCTATCTCGAAGGGCCCGAAGCGCCGCTCGCCCGGGCGGTGGCGATCCTCGCGGCCGCGGCGGTGCGGGATCTTTGCCTCGGCCTCGATCGGCTGCCCGCGCACCGGCACTGCCGTGATCTCCTGGAGGCGCTGGCGGCGACCGGGCAGACCCGATTCGTGGCCGATGATCTCGCCGCCCGTCTCGGCTGGACCCTCTCCGAAACGCTGGTGGCTCTCGAGGCGCTGGGCCGCCTGGGCTACCTCGAGAGCGTCCCGGCCCCATTCACCTTCAGTTCGACAACCGGAGTCCTGTTCCGCCGGCTTCCCGCCTAGGAGCCTGTCCGAGTATTGGCATGGGTCGCGTTCACCGCGCCGCGGGAGGCTGGGGTGCGCTGTCCGGCGCCGGCAGCCCCACCCGCTCCGTCAGGTCGAGATAGGTCCGCAGGGCGCTGCCGCTGCCGCGGAACGAGAGCCGAAAGAGGCCGGTGATCTCGCGCTGGTCGATCGTCCCCGCCTTGTAAGCGTCGTACATCTGCTGTCCGAGAAAGTAACCGAGCTCGTGAATCAGGATGTTGGCGCGGCGCGGCGCGGCGCGGATGCCCTCCAGGATCTCCGCCGGCACGTCCTGGTAGCGGGCGTAGTTCTGCTCGAACTTCTTGTGCAGCAGGATGAAATGGATGATGGCGTTGAAATCCTCGTAGGTGTACGGAGTGTTGGTCTCGATCTCCGCGCGCTCCTTGCGGTAGTACTGGTAGAACTCGGTCTCGAAGAAGTGGTTGCGGCTGGGGTCGATCAGCTTCGACCCGAAGAAGCCGAGCGCCTCTTCGAGCACGCCACTGTAGAAGAGGTCGTGCTGCGGCATCTCGCGGGGCGCGTCGTCGTAGATCTCCCCCTTCAGCGCGAGGTTGACGAAGTGGGCCGCCTCCTCCCCCGCGTGCACCATGTTGAGCTGGCCGATCATGATGGCATTGATCCGCGGGATGAAGCACGAGCCGCTGCGCTGGATCTGGCCCAGCACCTGGTCCGCTTCCTCGGTGGAGAACTGGTTGGTCTTGAGCAGGCGCCGCAGATCCTTCTCGTCCATGCCGGAATAGACCTCGGGATAGACGTCAACCATGACCTCGCCGCCGCCGGCGTGGCGCCGCAGGCGGTGGCTGTACTTGTCCACGCGCAGGAATTTCAGGATGGCGTCGATCATGCCGTGCACGGTCGAGGTCAGATCAACCTGGGACTCGTGCTCTTCCTCCCCTTTCCAGACCTCGAGGGTGCGGCGGTAGGCCTCGTATTTGGCAAGGGGGCTGGTGTTGAAACAGCAGTACCGTCCGGGGCCGAGACTGACGACGTCGACCTGCTCCTGGCCGCGCTCCGCGAGCTGCCAGTAGATCTCCTCGAGGTTCTGCAGGACGATGATGCTGCGCTTCTCGAGGCCCTGGCTCTTGAGCTGGTCGGTCGCCTTGCGCGGCAGGTGGTTGCGGGCGAGGTGCGACTCGCCGATCACCACGACGATGCGGGCGTTGGGGCGCCGGGCGGCCAGATCGGCGATGCGGGCCGCCGCGTGCGCGTCGCGCTGGCGGATGTGACGGAAGCCGGAGCGCGGCCCCGAGTCGAGGCCGAAGACGGAGACGGCGTGGGTCCGGGCGGTCTCGAACAGGAGCCGGAACGACGGCCAGTCGTAGCCCCAGTCGGCATGGTAGCGAATGGCCTTCAGGAACTCCGCTTCGCTCACCTCCCCGCGCATGTAGCGGTCGAGACTCGGCTGGTCACGGACGTAGACCAGTTCGAGGCAGAGGATCACCTCCCGCACCCGCGTGGCGATCTCGGCGAGCAGCTCGGCGGCGAACCGTTGCGACGCCGGCAGCGCGTGGTAGTCCCCGAGATAGATGATGTCGGCCTTGTAGCAGTCGATCGTCAGGTCGTCCCGGGAGCTGACCGCGACGTAGCTCCTGAACTCGTCATGGAACTCCCGGATGTAGCCCCGTCGGTTGTTCCGATCGACGCCGAGGATCTCGCGCTTGAGGCGGGCCACCGCCGCCTTCTGGTGGGCGACCGTTTCTCGTCCTTGTGGCGAGGGAACAGGTGGGAGGGGATCCATGGGCATAATGAGAAGGCCGCGCCAGCCGCATTCGGGCCCGTGGACCGGGGCCGGCGAAGCGAGGCGCGGCCGAGCCTTCAGCCTCCCTGGATCAGGCCTGCTTGTCCTTCTTATCCCCCTCCGGGGGTTCGTGCAAGGCGTCCTTGAAGTTCCGGATGCCCGCTCCGAGCCCGCGCGCCAGCTCGGGGATCTTCTTGCCGCCGAACAGCAGCAGCACGACGATGAAAATCAGTATCAGCTCGGGAAAGCCAATTGAACCCATGGGTCACCTCGCAACCATCTTAGATCCCCGGCAAGGGCGTGTCAATTCGCGGCTACGGCGGACCCCGGAGGCGGCAAGATGATCCGGTGGTTCCCGTCGCGGCGCGTGACCCGGACTTGATCGAAGTACTCCAGAAGCGGGATGGCGTTCTTCCGGCTCGTGCCGCTCAGATCCTTAAACGCGGCGATCTCGATCACCGCGCTTTTCGACCGGGTCTCCCACAAGCGTCGCTTCAGATCCTCGAGCGCCAGGACATGGAAGACCTTGCCGTCGGGAATGCGCACGAGCCGGCCGCGGGTGAGCAGGAGATGAAACAGCTTCTCGGCCGCGTGCGGGTCCGCCTTGAGCTCGACCACGACGACGGACAGGTCCGGCGGGTTGGTGCCGGCGGCCGCGAAGCGGGCCTCGATCCGTTCGAGAAGCGCCGCCTCGTGCGGCTGCAGCGCAACCTGGTGCGTTGCGAGGGCGATGCGATCCCTGGCGATCCGGACGCGGCCGGCCGCCACAAGCTCCGCCAGGAGGCTGCGAAAGACGTCGGCATGGCTCCGGGCGAACAGCCGCGTGCGGAGCTCTTCCTTCGGAATGCCCTCCGCGAGGGGCTCCTTGCGGTGGAAGGCTTCGAGGGTCGACAGCGTGCGATGGAACAGGTCCTGATGCGCCGCCGCCGCGACATACCGGCCGGGCGTCGAAGGCAGCGCCACGATCCGTTTCTCCGCCAGAGCCGGGGCGAGGGTCGCCGCGATCGCGGCGGCCTCGAGACCGGTGCGGGCGCGCAACGTCGAGGCGGTGATTCCCTGCTCCCCCGCTTCCTCGATCAGGACGCGCAGACGCCCCTCGTCGCCCGGCTCGGCGAGGCGCTCGAACCGTTCCCGGGCGCCCGGCGCCGAAGGCCGGAGCTTCGGGGGCGCGTTGTGCAGGATGGTACCTCCGCCGATCGTCACCGGAGGCGAGTAGCGCCGCAGGATGAAGCGATCGCCGGGCAGGGACGAGACCGGACGCTCGAGGCGCAGCTGCGCGAAGGCGCGCCCTCCCGGCGGCACGCCCGCGCCGTCCAGGAGCTTCACGCGGGCCATCGCCTCCAGCGTGCCGTGGTGGAAGCGGACGCGCGCCAGATTCTTCAGCCGCGCCTCCTCCGCCGGCAGAAGATCGACCACGACGTCGAGGAGATGCGAGGGCTCGAGAACCCCGGGTTCGGTCAGCACGTCTCCGCGCTCGATCTCCCTGGCGTCGAGCCCCTGCAGGTTGACGGCGGTCCGCTGGCCCGGTGAGGCTACGCTGGTTGCCGTGTTGAAGGTCTCGATCCCTCGCACGCGCGCCGTCCGTCCGAGCGGCAGGATCGACACCTCGGCCCCCTCCCTCAGGGTGCCGGCGATCAGCGTCCCGGTGACGACCGTGCCGAATCCCTTGATGCTGAACGAGCGGTCCACCGGCAATCGCACCACACCCGACGCCGCGCGTGGCGGGACCTCGGCGGCGAGCCGGCCGAGCGCCGCCTTCAGCTCCTCGAGCCCGGCGCCGGTGCGCGAGCTCACCGCGACGATCGGCGCCGCCTCGAGGAACGAACCGGCCACGAACTCCCGCACCTCGAGGCGGACCAGATCCACCAGGTCCGCCTCCACCAGATCGGTCTTGGTCAGCACGATCAGGCCCCTGGGAATGCGCAGCAGACGGCAGATGTCGAAGTGCTCGCGCGTCTGCGGCTTGACCGATTCGTCGGCCGCGATCACCAGCAGCACCAGGTCGATGCCGCCGACGCCCGCGAGCATGTTCTTGACGAAGCGCTCGTGCCCGGGCACGTCGATGAAACCGAGGCGCGTGCCGTCGGCCAGAGTCAGGCTCGCGAACCCGAGATCGATGGTGATCCCGCGCTCTTTCTCTTCTTTCAGACGGTCGGGATCGATGCCGGTCAGCGCCCGCACGAGCTGACTCTTGCCGTGGTCGATGTGGCCG
>JBGPLZ010000021.1:0-35911 GCA_041486695.1 Acidobacteriota bacterium
AACACCACCCCCGCCGAGGCCCTGAATGTCGCGCCACGCCGCTATCGCGCCGAGGAAGTGCTGGCCTGGAGACAGGACTGGGGATCCCTCAGTCCCGCTCTCCCGTGACCTCAACCAACAACACTCGTCTCGGGCATTTTCTATATAATCGCCCGGTGACGACCCGCGCCAAGCACGACCCCATCCGCTCCCCCTCCACCGGCCCGCTGCAGATCATCCCGCTGGGAGGTCTGGGCGAGTTCGGCACCAACTGCACTCTCCTGCGCCACGGGCGGGACCTGATCGTCGTCGACGCCGGGGTCCTCTTCCCCGAAGAGCAGGTCTACGGCGTCAACGTCGCCATCCCGGACCTGAGCTATCTGTTCGAACGCCCGGAGGAGGTCCGCGGCATCATCCTGACCCACGGGCACGAGGATCACATCGGCGCGCTCCCCTACCTGTACGACAAGGTCCGGGTGCCGATCTACGGCAGCGACCTCACCCTCGGGCTGGCGGCGCGCAAGCTGCGCGAGCACGGGCTCCCTCACGATCGCAAGTTGAAGACCGTGAAAGCCGGCGACGAGGTGACGCTCGGTCCGTTCCGGATCGAGTTCATCCAGGTCACCCACAGCATCCCCGCGGCCCTGGCGCTGGCGATCACCACGCCGGCCGGGATCGTGATCCACACCGGCGACTTCAAGATGGACCAGACCCCGGTCGACAACCGGCACTTCGATTTCCAGAGCTTCTCCTTCTACGGCGACCAGGGAGTGCTGGCGCTCCTGTCGGACAGCACCAATGCCGAGGTCGAAGGAGTCTCCGGCTCGGAGCGCCGGGTGGGCGACGCGCTCGACGGCGTGTTCCGAAAAGCCCCGGGCCGGATCGTGATCAGCACCTTCTCGAGCAACGTGCACCGGATCCAGCAGGTGATCGACCTGGCGGTGCAGCACAAGCGCAAGGTGGCCCTGGTCGGGTCGAGCATGGTCTCGACGTCGGAAGTGGCCCAGGAGCTCGGTCACCTCAAGGCTCCCGCCGGAATATTCGTCGAGGCCCGGGAGGTCAAGCGCATGGCTCCCCACAAGATCGCCGTGGTGGCGGCCGGGAGCCAGGGCGAGCCGATCTCGGCTCTGTCGCGCATCGCCCTGAACGATCACCGGGACATCTCGATTGAGCCGGGAGACCTCGTGGTCATCTCCGCCCGCCCTATCCCCGGCAACGAGAAACCGATCAACCGCGTCATCAATCATATCTATCGCCGCGGCGCCGACGTGATCTTCGGCGGCGGGCCGCCGTTTCATGTCTCCGGGCATGCCAGCCAGGAGGAGCTGAAGATCATGCTCACCCTCACCCGGCCGCGCTTCTTCGTGCCGGTGCATGGCGAGCCTCGGCAGCTTTACAGCCACGCCCGCCTGGCGGAGAAGACCGGCATGCCGCGCGAGCGGATCCTCCTGCTGGAGAATGGCGATGTTCTCGAAATCGACGGCTCCGCGGCGGCGGTCGCCGCGAAGGTCCGGGCCGGCCGGGTGTTCATCGACGGCACCCTCGAGGAAGTCGACGAGCTGGTGGTGCGCGATCGCCGCCATATCTCGGAGGGCGGCGTCGTCCTGGCCGTCGTGGCCATCGACAGGCAGACGGGCGTCCTGGCGGGCGATCCGGAGATCGTGAGCCGCGGCTTCGTGCACGAGCCGGTGCGGGGCGAGCTGCTGCGCGAGGCGGCGCGGGCCGTCCGGCAGGCGGTCGAGGCGGCCAGCCCGGAGCAGCGCGCCGATCGCGGCGTCATCAAGGCGCTGATCCAGCAGGATCTGAAGCGCCTGTTCCGCAACCGTCTCGACCGTCGGCCGATGATCATCTCCGCGATCATCGAGACCTGATAGAATCGGCCCCATGCGCGCCCGGAGACGGACCGTCTCGCCCCGCCGGGAAGCCCCGGCGGCCAGCGGCTTCTGGGCCGAGGCCCTGGCGATCGTCGTCATGGCCTTCGCCATCCTGCTGGTCCTGAGCCTGGCCTCCTACCGGGCCAACGACCCGATCCCGTGGCCGCTCGGCCACTGGTCCGGCGAGCCGGTCGGCAACGTCGCCGGGATCGGCGGCGCCTTCCTGGCGGAGTTCCTGCGGCAGCTCCTCGGCTATGGGGCCTGGGCTTCGCCCCCGCTCCTGCTGCTGTTAGGCTGGCGCATGTTCTGGGGACGGCGGGAGCGGGCGCTGTCGCACCTGGCCGGATACTTTCTGCTCGCCCTGTCGATCGCGGCCTGCCTGCACCTGCTGCTCGACGTCGGGGCCGCCCCCGGAGCTCCGCCGGCCGGCGGCTATATCGGCACTGTCTTCGGCCGCCTCCTGGCGCGCCTCCTGAATCGCTGGGGAGGCCTGGTCGTGGCGATCGCCCTGGTCGGCACCAGCCTTCTCCTGGTCACCCGCGCCTCGTTCGTCGAGGCGCTCAGGATGGTCTCGGGACGGATCACGGCCCTGGCCCGCAATCTTTATCTGGCGGTGGTCCGCCACCGCGAAGCCCGGCGCAAGGAGCGGCTGCGGCTCGAGGTGGCGCGCCGGCAGCGCGAGCGCCATGCGAAGCTGTCCGCGGAGATCGAAGCGCCGGTCGAGCCCCACCCTCCGATCCCGATCCCGGCCATGACCGAGTCCGGTGCTGCTCCATCCGGCGCCGGCCCGGCCGACGGGCGGGCGGCCCGGCGTTCCGGCCGCGGCGCCCGCAAGCCGGCCGACGGGGGCGCAGCCCAGCCGCAGTTCGATTTCGTCGAGAACACCGCGCGCTACATGCCGCCGCCCCTGTCGCTGCTCAACCCGCCGCAGCCGGGGGATCAGGTGGACGAGAAGGATCTGGTCGAGACGGCGCGGATCATCACCGAGAAGTGCCGCGAGTTCGACGTCAATGGCCAGGTGATCGCCATCCAGCCCGGCCCGGTGGTGACCGTGTTCGAGTTCAAGCCGGACGCCGGCGTCAAGTACAGCCGCATCGTCACCCTGGCCGACGACCTCTGCCTCGCCATCGAGGCCGAGTCGATCCGGATCGACCGGATCGCCGGCAAGTCGACGGTCGGTATCGAGGTGCCCAACCGGACGCGGGAGACGATCTCGCTGCGCGAGCTGCTGTCGAACGACCGCTTCCAGAAGGCGTCGGCGCCCCTCACCCTCGCCCTCGGCAAGGAGATCAACGGCGAGCCGTATTACGTTGACCTGGCCCGGATGCCCCACCTGCTGGTGGCCGGCTCGACCGGCTCAGGCAAGAGCGTCTGCATGAACACCATCGTCACCTCGATCCTCTACAAGGCGAGCCCGGACGAGGTGAAGTTCATCATGATCGACCCGAAGCGGCTCGAGCTGGGGGTGTACGAGAACATCCCCCATCTGCTGACGCCGCTGGTGACCGACACCAAGAAAGCGTCGAACGCCCTGCGCTGGGCGACCATGGAGATGGAGCGGCGCTACAAGCAGCTGGCCGAGGTTGGCGTGCGCAGCATCGAACAGTACAACATCGTGGCCCGGCGGGAGAAGAAGGAGCGGGCCGAGACGACCCCCGAGGCCGCGCCCCCGCCTCCGGCGGACGGCCCCGATGCGGCCGCCGCCTCCGACCGGGCGGCCCACGCCCCGCCCCGGACCATCCTCTCGCCCTCCGAGCTCCCGGAGCCGCTTCCCTATGTCGTCATCCTGGTCGATGAGCTCGCGGATCTCATGATGACCACCGGCCCCGAGGTCGAGGTGGCGATCACCCGGCTGGCCCAGATGGCGCGCGCCGTCGGGATTCATCTGATCCTGTCGACGCAGCGCCCCTCGGTCGACATCATCACCGGGGTGATCAAGGCGAACTTCCCCTGCCGGATCGCCATGCGCGTCTCCTCGAAGGTCGACTCGCGCACCATCCTCGACGCCAACGGCGCCGAGCAGCTCCTGGGCCACGGCGACATGCTGTTCATCCCCCCCGGGTCGGCGCGCATCGTCCGCCTGCATGGCCCGCTGGTGACCGAGGTCGAGGCGACCCGGATCGTCTCGTTCCTGAAGAAGCAGGCGAAACCGCAGTACGACGAGACGGTGACGCGCGAGGATCCGCAGAATGCCCCGGGCGCCGCCGGAGCGCGCGATGACGAGGTCGACCCGGCCTACGATCAGGCGGTCCGGCTGGCGGTGCAGATGGGCCAGATCTCGACCTCGCACATCCAGCGCCGCCTGAAGCTCGGCTACGCCCGCGCCGCCCGCCTGGTCGACATGATGGAGCAGAACGGCATCGTCAGCCCGCCCGACGGCAGCAAGCCGCGCGAGGTCCTCGTCGAGCCGGAGTTCCTCGAGCGCCTCAACCAGATACGGGAAGAGCAGGGTTAGGACATGCGACGCCGGATCTGGGTTGCGGGCCTCGCGCTCCTGGCGCTGGCGCTTCGTCTCATCTATGTCTTCCAGCTCCGTGGAAGCTCCCTCGTGGTCCCCGAGGAGCTCGACCCCGGTTTCTATTACGAGTGGGCCAAGCAGATCGCCGCCGGCGCCTGGCTCGGCAAGGAGGCCTTCGTCCAGAGCCCCCTCTACGCTTACATCCTGGGCTTGTTCATCAAGCTGGCCGGCGACGGCATCACGCCGATCCTCGTCGCCCAGTCGCTGGTCGGCTGCGGCACGGTCCTGCTCGCCTACGTCGCGGGCCGGCGGCTTCTGGACGAGCGTCATGGCCTCCTGGCGGGGCTCCTCCTGGCGCTCTACGGTCCGTTCATTTTCTACGAGGGGATGGTGATGAAGACCTTCCTCTCGCCGTTCTTCACCATCCTTCTGGTGCTTCTCTTCGACCTCGCCCGCGAGCGCGCCGCGGCCGGGACGCGCCGGGTTTTCTGGATCTTCGCGCTGACCGGCGCGGTCTATGGCCTGACCACCCTCGACCGTGACAACTTCATCCTGCTCGCTCCTGTCCTGGCGGTTCTGGCCCTGATCCTCGGCGGCGGCCTCGGCCGGCGCGGCCTCAGGGCGGCGGCCGCCTTCACCCTCGGGGCGGTCCTGGTCATCGCCCCGGTGACGCTGCGCAACTGGGCCGTGGCGCACGAATTCGTCCTGCTGACGACCGGAGGCGGCGAAGTCTTCTTCATCGGCAACAATGCCGACGCCAACGGACTCTACGTTCCACCCCCCTTCGTCCGGCCCGACCCGCGGTACGAGCACGCCGATTTCATCGACCGGGCCTCGGAGATCTCCGGGCATCCGCTGACGCCGATGCAGTCGTCCTGGTTCTGGTTCCGGGAAGGGCTCAAGTTCATCCAGGAGGAGCCGGGAGCCTGGGCGCGTCTGCTGGTCCGGAAGATGGTGCACTTCTGGAATTTCTACGAGCTCCCGGACAACCTCGATTACGAGGTCGCGCAGGAGTTCTCGCCCCTGCTCCACAAGTTGAACGTGGCTCTCCCGCCCTCCCCCTGGCCGACCTTGAAGGTTCCCGCCGGCGGGGGCTTCATGCCGGTGCGGCTGCATCTCTGGCTGACGTTCGGCACCCTGGCGCCGCTCGGCCTTTTGGGGCTGCTCCTGACGCGCCGGCGATGGCGGCGGCTGCTGCCTTCGTACGTCCTGCTGTTCGGCTACACGGGAACGGTCCTGCTGTTCTTCAACTTCTCCCGCTTCCGCGTGCCGGTGGTGCCGCTTCTGGCCCTGTTCGCCTCGGCGAGCGTGTTGGCCGGACTGCGAGGCCTCGGCCGGCTGGCCGATCTTCTGCTCGCCTTCGTGAAGCGCTCGGGAGCGATCGTCGACCGGGCGCGGGCCCTGCGCCCGTCGGGTGCTGCCCTGCTGGCGGTCGCCCTCCTGGCGCTGTTGACCATCGGCATCAACGTGGAGCGGCCGCGCGGCGTGGTGCCGGCCATCGAGCAGGCGCTCATCCTCGGCAATGCCTACTATGCCCAGGGCGAGCCCGACCAGGCGCTCGAGCGCTTTCAGCTCGGTCTTATCTTGTTAAACGAAGGGCCGCCAGGCCCGGAGGGAGATCGGTTCCTGGCGCAGCTCGGTCCGGCCGTGACGCGCCAGGCGCTGACGCGCGAGCTCGAGGTCGAGTCGGTGGCGCGCGGCCCGCAATTCAAGGGGATCCACATCGGGATCCACCATGGCCTCGGCCTGGCCCGGCTGCAGAAGGCTCAGAGCCTGCTCGAACACGGGGGCAGCCGTCAGTCGGCGATGGCCCTGCTCGATCAGGCGATCGCCGATTTCAACGAGGTGCTGAAGATCTCGCCATCGTACCTTCTGTCCCTGCGGAAGCTGGCGCGGGCCACGATGCTGAAGGGCGACAATGCCGGCGGGGTAGAGATCCTCAGGAAGGCGAACGATCTCTGGCCCGACGACCTCCGGACGAAGCTCGATCTGTCGGAGGCGTTGTTCAACGGCGGCGACTACCGCTCCGCCCTCCGTACGCTCGATGAGATCCGCCGCAGCGCGGGGCTCAGCCGGCTCGAGCAAGCGCAGGTCTACGTCAATCGGGCCCTGATCTACTCGCGCGGCCTGAACCAGCCGGGTCGGGCGTTGTTCTGTTTCGAAACGGCCCTCGACATCGAACCGGCCTACCCCGAAGCGGCGCAGATCCGCCAGGCGATCCTAGGCCTGCGCGCCTCCGGGTTCCAGCCGCTCGCCGACGAGCTGTACGATGAGCCGGCCCGGCCGGCGGGGCACAATCAGCCGGCCCCACCGGCCGGGGCGCCCGCGACCGCCAAGCCGCCCCGGCGGCCTGCCTCAGGCTCCTGAGCGCTCTTCAAGGCGCCGCGCTTCACGGCGCGGTGCGCTTCACGGCGCGCAGAGCTTGGCGGGCGGCCCGCTGCTCCGCTTCCTTCTTGCTGCCGCCGCTGCCTCGCGCCAGCACTTCTCCCTCCACCATGAGATCGACGTGGAAGACCGGTTTGTGGGGCGGCCCCTCGGTCGCCTGGACGCGGTAGCGAGGGGTCGGCCGGCCGCTCGCCTGCAGGACCTCTTGAAGACTCGTCTTGAAGTCTCGACCCTCGATCTCCACCCGGTCGAGCCGCTCGATCTGCGCGTCGAACAGCCGGCCGACGAGGGCGCGCGTGGCGGCGTCTCCGCCGTCCAGATGCACCGCGGCGATCACCGCCTCGAGGGCATCGCCGAGGAGGGATTCTTTGACCCGCCCCTGACCGCGCTCGGCCGTCTTGCCGAGGCGGAGGTGCGGGCCGAGGCCGAGGCCGCGGGCGACCGCGGCGAGATTCGGACCGCTGACCAGGAAGGCCTTGAACTTCGACAGGCCGCCTTCGTCCATGTCCGGGAAGCGACGCAACAGGCTCTCGGCGACCAGGAACCCGAGGACCGCGTCGCCGAGGAACTCGAGCGCTTCGTTGTCCGCCCCGCCGCTCTCCTCGTGGGCATAGGAGGAATGGGTCAGGGCTCGCGAGCACAGCGCTTCGTTCTTGAATCGGTGCCCGAGGCGCGCCTCCAGCTGGGTCAGGTCACGGCTTCGCATGCGTCGATCCGGACGCCGGAGCATCGGTGACTTCTGGACCGGACCCGGCGGCGGCCGACCGGCGCTGGGCATACGCCTGGATCTTGCGCAGCAGGTCGTTCCCCTTCTGGCGTTCCTGCTGCGCCTGGAAGCGCTTCCCCAGCTTGTCGTACATCTCCGCCAGCTTCAGATGGGCGTCGACCTCCAGACGGGTCAGGGAAGTCTGCTTGTTGGCCCATTTGAGGTAGGCTTCCAGATCGCTCGCCGCCGCCGCCGACTCCCCCAGCTTGAGCCGGGCCATCCCCTCGAGATAGTCGATGACCGGGAACTGCGACAGACCGGTCGGCATGGCGCGCACCTGGCGGAATTCTTCGACCGCGTCGCGATATCGTTCCAGGACATACAGGTTCCGCCCATGCGTGTAAAGGACCACCGGGGTGTCGGCGTACAGCCGCGCGGCCCGCGCCAGGTACCCTTCCGCCTGCCAGTGATCGTTGCTGTCGAGATAGTAGGTTCCCAGGCTGAACAGGGCGTCGAGGTTGTCGGGCTCGGCCTCGAGGACGGCACGCCATTCGCCGAGGGCTCCATCGACGTCCCCCTGCTGCAGCTTCGCCTCGCCGGTGATCCAGCGCGCCTTGATCGGGAACCCGAGGACGGTCAGCTCCCGGGCGAGATCGTGCGCCCGGTCGGGGTCGGTCACCACCCCGAGATACGCCTTGGCCAGATCGTACAGGAAGCCGGCCCGTTCCTTCGGCGAGGCGCCGTAGTTCTTGAGGTGCGGGACGAGATCGGCCCAGTGACCGTTCACCTCGGCGAGCAACGGCCCGTTATCGTGGATCGTCAGCGGCCGGTAGGAGGCCACCTCGACGGCGGAGCGATCGTCATCGTTCTCCGGCCCGTCTCCCAGGATCGAGCGCAGCGACTCGCCTCCCAGGCGGAATTCCAGCAGCAGCCCGTTGGCGCCGAGCGGCAGCACCCGGGCCAGATCCTGGGAGACGCTGGCGCTGGAGGACAGGACGTTCTTGAACCAGCCGACGTCGACGCTGAGCGGCTCGGACGAGCCGAGCACCAGAAGATCTTCCGGGGAGATCTGGAACACGGCGATCTCCGGAAAGGCGCCCGCGAAGGTGCGCAGGATCGACTTGATCGCCGCCTCGCTGGTCGCCGCGAGGGCCACCCTCTGGGCCAGCAGCCCGCCCGGCCGCAGGCGTGACTTGAGCAGCCGGTACCCCTCGCCGGTGAGCAGCGCGGCGTCCTTGGGCAGCCAGGGCTCCATCGACCCCACGACGATGACGTCATACTTCGTCCGGTCGGCGTACAGCCGCGCCCGCGCCTCATCGACGATCCTCGTCACCCGGCTGTCCTCGAGCGGTCGATGGTTGTATTCGGTGAACAGCGAGGCGGCCTCGAACAGCGCCGGCTCGCGCTCCAGGATGGTCACCGACTTCACCGGGTGGCGCAGCACCGACCCGGCGGTCACGCCACAGAGATAGTCGATCAACAAGACCCGCTCGGCCGGGCCGTGCATCAGCATCGGGATGTGGGCCTGCAGCACCTGCGCCCGGGCATCGTCCCCGGTGGTCGCTTCGATCTTGCCGTCGACGGTGAGCGCCAGGGTCTCGATCGGCGGAAGCTGGTCGCCGGCCGACTGCAGGGTCCGCTCGACCATCGCCGTGGCGTCCCGTCCTTCGCGATAGAACAGCACCTCGACGCCGCGGCGCGCCGCCAGGTACTTCTCGGAGTCGCCGAAGCGGGCCAGGGCGCGCTCGCCGTAGCGGTAGAGCCCGGCGCCGACGATGCGCGGGTCCCAGGCGGCCGGGAAGGTTCCCAGGGCGATCATCCCACCCAGGAGCGCGAGAGACAGGGTGGTCCGCACGGTCGGCCGGCGGAACGGCGCCGCCCCCAGGAACAGAATCGCCGGGATCAGGCCGAGCGCCGCGGCCAGCGACACGGTGCGCCGCACCCCGAACGCCGGCAGGATCGTCAGAGCGACCAGCAGCTCGGCCAATCCGGCTCCCATCGCCAGAAAGACGATGGTCCTGGCCATCGGCCGCCGGTTCGCCTGGGCCGCCAGCGGCAGAAGGGTCAGGGCCCCGCCGAGCGGCAGGCAGGCCGGCAGGGTCAGGCTCACCGCCACCGCCAACGCCGGAAGCAGCGACAGGGCGGGCCTCGACATCAAGGGGGTCAGGCGGAGATAGAGCAGCGCCGCCGCCGGGACGAAGTGCATCGACAGATAGGCGAACAGCGACGAGGCGGTGAGCAGCCCCGCCAGGGCCATCATCAAAGGGCCGAGGCGCTCGGCGAGGCCCGCCAGCAGCAGGGCCCCCAATGCGAGCCCGGCCAGGAAGACCGCCCCGACGACCGCCCTGGCCGGCGCCGTGCCACCCGCGATGAACGTGAGGGTCCGGCTCCAGGCGATGTAGTAGACCCAGCCGGAAAAGCCGATCAGCATGTTGGAGACGGCGAGCTGGATCCCGGCCATCGTCTCTTCGTCGAGCAGGACGTCATCGTCCTCGGGCTCCCGCGCAGCGCTCTCACTGCGGATCAGATTCGCGCCGAGCGCGCCCGGACCCTCGAGACCTCTGCGCCGGACCAGGATCGTCCCGCCCGCGGCGATGCCGCAGAAGGCGATGCCCATCAGCGCCCCGCCGCGCAGGCCGAGGTCGGGGATCAAGACCGTGCCGGCCGCCAGCAGACCGAGCGCTCCGCCGGCCAGGGCGAGGCCGATCGCGAACCCGGTCGCGATCGCCAGCTGCTTGGTGCCGGCGAACAGCAGCCGGCCGAAGATCGGCAGCATGGCGAAATAGCAGGCGGCGGGGAACAGAAACAGGGCGAGCGCCAGGCAGAACCGCAGACCCCAGGTTCCCGCCGGGGTGCCCCCGAGAACCGGCCAGAAAACAACATAGCCTCCCTGGGCCATCCGGAAGAACAGGGTCGAGGCGCCGACGGCCAGGCCGAAGCACAGCTGCAGGGTCGCCAGGTTGGCGACCGGGTTGGGGGTCGAGGCAGCGGCGCGGCCGCCGAAGTGAGACCCCAGAGCGGCCCCCAAAGCGATCGCCGCGACCGCCGCGAGGCTGGCGCTGGCCGTGCCCCCGGCGCTCAGTCCGTAGAGCCGCATCCCGACCCCCAGCAAGGTTCCGGCGGCCGCCGACGCCATCAGATAGAAGGCGAACAGGAAGGTCGGGGCCAGCAGTCCGGTCTCGGGACGAACCGGCGTCGCGGCAACGGCCGAACCGGCGACCGACGACCCTAGGTCGGGGTTGGGATTCATAGAAGGCGGATTCTAACACCTTCGGGCGAGTCGCTTCCCGTTGCCGTCGAAGATCGGCGAGGCGAGGATGCGCCATCGATTGAGCCGGAAGAGAATCCCGGTCCCGAGCACGCCGATCCCGTAGCGCAGGCTCGCCAGAAAACCGATCGAGGAGGCTTCGGGGAAATACCGGCAGGGACTGCTCACCTCGCCGATCCCGAAGCCGAAGTAGATCGCTTGGCAGAGCATCTGGTTGTCGAACACGAAGCCGTCGGAGTTCTCCATGAGCGGCAGCGTCTCGAGCACCGGCCGGGTGAAGGCCCGGTACCCGGTGTGGTACTCGGACAGCTTGCGGCCGACCAGGAGATTCTGGGCCAGGGTCAGGAGACGATTGCCGGCGTACTTGTAGAGCGGCATGCCGCCCTTGAGCGCCCCCCGCACCAGCACCCGGGAGCCGATGACCACGTCGAACAGACCCGAGCGCAGCAGCTCGACCATCGCCGGGATCAGCTGCGGCGGATACTGATAGTCGGGGTGGAGCATGACCACGATGTCGGCGCCGCGATCGAGCGCCGCCCGATAGCAGGTCTTCTGGTTGCCGCCATAGCCGCGGTTGTTCGGATGGACGATGGTGTGAAGCCCGAGCCGCCGGGCCAACTCGACGGTATGGTCCTGGCTGGCATCGTCGACCAGGATCACCTCGTCGACGATCCCGCGGGGGATCTCGGCGCAGGTGCGCTCGAGCGTCTTCTCGGCATTGTAGGCCGGCAGGACGACGACGACTTTCAGACCCTCGGGCACGCGGCCCCTCCCCCCGTGGAACGGCGGGCCATTCTACCTTCCGATGCCGAACTCCCGGGCCCGTTTCCTGCCCTATGCCGCACCCTGGGCCTCAATGCCGGGATGCGATGGGCGGCAGGCATTCCGTTCCTGCTCGGAAGGCAACTGGTGCCGGCTCGGTTCAGCGACGGGATCGATTACAGCCCGGTCTCCACGCCGAATCTCGACCCGGGACAACCGGGTGTTCTCCTGGGACGCACTACAACCTGGGCGTGGCTCAGATCCAGACGGCGGAGGACAAAGAAATGATCGAGGACGGGTCGCAGATCCTCCGCCACGACGAGCGCGGTGTCCTTGACCTGGAAGATGTACCCGAGCCGCAGCGCCAGCGCCAAAGCACCCAGCGCCGCGACGCTCACCCACTCGGTGATCGCCTGTCTTCTCAAGGCTTCCGGACTACGCCCCACCGCCGAGCTCGCGCGCGGCTGCGGGGCGCAGTGGACGATCGCTGACGGCTGCTGCCTACCGCGTCGTCGTCCAGTCGACAACGGCCGTGGATCCTGTTTTCGACGACTTCAAGGTAAGGGTGGTGGTCGTTTTCGCACCAACGTAGATCGTTTCCGAGACGTTTGGCGTGACCGCCACCCGATAGTTTGTATCGGGCATCGCGACGGGCAGGGTCACAGTCACGGTATTGGAGCCCGGGAAGGTGACGGAACCTGACTGGGTGCTGATCGTGTCGAAATGACCACCGATTCCGGCCAGCAGCGGCGTGGCGTTGGAGCTGACGGCTGAGGAGATCCGGCTTCCCGCGTTCCGGATCGTCGGCTGATTCTGGGAAATGGCAGGAGAGCCAATGATATCGGCCCGGATCGAGCCACCGGTCGCCTTGTTGTTGAAGGCTGCCCCGACCAAGTTGATCGTCGCCGCCGGGTTGACCGACGCATAGCCGATGCCTCCGACGAGACCCTGGCTGAGGCTGGTCGTTGTCTCATAGAGCAGTTCACTTCCAATCAGCGTTCCTTCTCCCTGGTAGCCGGAGGTAAGGTAATAAGCGACCATGAAGCGGGTTGCGCTGCCAACATCTCCCGTGGTCATCTTGACATGTAGCGTCGAGCCGAGAATGTTCAGCCTCCCGCCAGGAGACATGGCACTGTTTATGGCAGCAACAACATAGTTCAGCCCTGGCACGCCGCTCTCGGCATGGATGTGGGAACCCCAGATCGTGGTGTTGACGGCGCCGAACACCTGGACGCCGTTACAGGTCACGATTCCGCCGCTTTCACCACCACTGGTTACGGCGCGAATGTCGCTGGCGAAGATGTGCCATGTCGCGTTTCTAATAGAGACCCCTGCGTTGACACCGCGGATCTTGGAGTTGAGAACCTCGATGAGATGGCCGCTCGTATTCGTGTCCTCCCAGAGAGCGTAGATGATCCCCTGGATCTCTGTGCTGTCGATGAGAATCCTGTCAGCGTCGCCTACCTGCAAGCCCGCATAGTTGAGTCCTGAAAAGTAGAGGCCGCCAGGGTCGAGCGTCCTCGCGTCGATCGTGAGGCCTCGGAAAGTGACGTTGGTCGAGCCGGCGAGATCGAAGAAGTCGGACGGCTGCGTGCCGTTGAAGACATTCTGGAACCAAGTCGCGGACGCCCGCACGATCGAGACCCCCATCCCGCGCCCGACGAAGCTGATGTAGCTCTTGCCGTTGGTGGTGATCGACGTGTTACTCGATAGCACACCACTGTCAAGGAAAATCGTGTAAACGTTGGTTGCACTACTGTCGGTGATGCTGTCGATGGCAGCCTGCACCGAGGAGTAGGTGCAACCCGAAGCACAGACATCTTTAAAGTAGGGTGACGCGGCAAAAACCGGGGACCCTAACACAAAAGTGAACGCAACCAGTCTGAGAAGGAACGCACGCCCGGACCGAAGAGTGAAGTACATCGAAAACCTCCCAGAATCTGCAGGTTCGGTGCTCCGCAACTCCTCACCCCGGGGAGCGCGCCTGTCACTCATCTCACTAGCCGCATGATTTAATGTGATCTCACCCCCTTTTGTTGCGCTGGGGACCGAAACGTTTTGAGAGCGGTCGTCCAAGATGATTCGCGCATTCCACTCATGGGAGACGAGAGGCCCCAGGAAGCGCGTGCCGGCGTCTGACCTGCGGGCGGTCCCGACCAGGCTGAGCATTGAGATTCTCGGAAAACTTGGGACCGTAGGCGGGAACCGGCACGACTCTCGCCGCCTCGCGATGCGAGGCGAAAATCAATGAAGCGCTGACCACAAACCCGGTCGCGCTGACCTTGCACATGGTCCAACTCCACGCGCACGAAAATTGTACAACTCTGTTGGTTCATGAGGCTACCATCTTGTCGACGTGCCCGCAATCAAATAGTAAGACGACCGGACTGTCTATGGTAGTTCTCAATTCTTCCGTCTACAACCTGGTAGCACGAGGTTCGACGCCATTTCGTTCGACAATGTGGAGCCGATTCCGGAATCGCTCTCGATGAGCGCGACTACGAACGACCTCACAACCGCTGGGGCAGGACGCGCAAGCCGCGGGGCTCCCAGCCCGTCGAAGTAGCGTGTCGGCAGCGCGACGTGAAGATACTCATGCTGGCCACAGCAAAAAGGGCCACCTGGTTGTTGCCCAGGTGGCCCCGTGTCAGTTCTCGTCGCTGACGCCTAGCTGGTGATCGGTCCCCTCGTGGCGCAGGCATCGTCCGATTTGGAGCAGCTCACGGCGCGCGCCTCGATCTTTTCCGTGTGGACGATCGCGGGTTTTTCGTAGGTCTTTTTCATCAGTACGTCTCCCTCTCCGTTAGAAATTAACCGCGGCCGAGTCGACTTTCGAGCCGTCCGTCAGGATCGACCGGACGATGACCGTCTTGGCGCCCTTGAAGTCGCCCATGCCGAGGGTGACGGAGTAGGATGCGCTACCGCCGTTCCCCCTGGGGCTCACGGAGGTCAACTCGAGCTCACCCTTCGACTTCGAAATGGCCAGGACCTTGAAGACGCCCAGACCGATCTCGTTCGTCGACGACCAGCTGATGGTGACTTTCCCCGCAGCGCTCGACGCCTTCAGGTTGTCCGCCTTTGGAGGGGCAACCGTCTGGCCTCCCACCTGAACGGTGCCGGCGATCCCGAAAGGCTGCCCCGTCACGCGGGGGAAGCCGAGGTTCAATTCTCCACCGAAGTACAGGCAGTCGGTAACTGCGGTCGGCAGGAGGGCCGATACCGCGACATCACCGCCGGTTGCCGGAATCAGCACGCCAGTGTCCGTCCACTTGGTAGCGGTCGGATCCGGAGTGTTGCCACAGGCCTGGGTTGATTTCCAGACGTTTCCGTACTGGGCGCGGGTCAGAAACGCGTTCTTGTCGAACGCGTCCGGGCAGGTGGTGCCAAGGAAGGCCCCGAGAGTATTTGCGTCGCAATCGCTGTAGAAGGGGGTAGTGGGGGACTTCGGATTCTCGAAGTGGAGGGTCAAGTTCACGCTCCCGGCCGACGTCGCCGCGCTGCCGGTCACCTTCGGTCTGGTGCTCAACGGCCCGGCGGCCACTGGACTACTCACGCTTCCATCGAACGGCTGGGCCGCTTCGATCGTGTATGCCAGGCCACCGTCGTGGCCGCTCAGGGACACCATCAGGCCCTGACCATCGGCGCACTGCACGACGAGCATGACCCGCTTGCCGCCGGTGCTCGGATCGACCGGGCATCCCGAGATCCCGACGTTGGACCAATCGCTCTCGATCGTGACCTTGTTGTCGCCAACAACACCACTGCTGCCGGTGCAAAGGACACCATCGAACGCCGAGCACGAGATTTTAATCGGACCGGTGCCAACTGATGGCGCATCGAGTTCGTAGGCATACGCCACGATTGGACCACTGTCGCCGCAGATGAAGTACGAATCGTTCAGGTGTCCCAGCGCGGTAGGGGGTCCGCAGGAAGCGTAAACCGGCGCTCCGCTCAGGACGGCTACGACGATGAAAATCGAGGCTAAAATGGCTTTACGCATTGTTGTCAATCCCTCCTAGTAGAGTGGCTTACCTACAACTAAAAGTGCGCCGGAACAAAGGGAGTCTTATTCGCGTTAGTTTCGTGAATACGGACTCCCTCGCCGAGGACCAGGTTGACGGCAGCCGCCGCCGCAGTCCCACAGTCGCCATTGACGGCTACGCCGTCTAAGGCGCGCACCCGCGTTAGCCGGGTGCGGGGAATCGTTGAGGTGAGACCGGCCGAAAGGCAAAGGTCAGCCATCGTGACCGCCGTGGTATGGTATGGAACCTCAAACCAAAACTCTCCCGTACCGCAGGCAATACCAGCTCCGCACGTACCAAGCGCCGGGCAGCCTGCGGGGGGAGCCCCTGTTCCACCGGCGCAAAACTTCTTGGGGGCAACCGGTAGCACCGGGTCATGCGAGCCGACGATAATGACGCTCGTCGCGACGCACGTTCCCGGCGACACGCACCCCACGGCGGGGGCGTTGCAAAACGTCGTGGCGCTGTTGCTGCAGACACCGCGCTGGCGGATGCGAACCGCGCTGCCATCTAAGGGCAACGGGATGGAATTGGCCGCCGCAGTGCCGCAGTCGCCGTTGGTCGCAGCGTTCGTGCTCTGGTCGACCTTCGTGACCCGCGCCCTGGGAATCACGGATTGGAGACCAATCTGGCTGCACAGGCCCCCCATCGTCCCGTAGGGATTGTGGTACGGGATGGAGGTCCAGTTGTCACCTATCGCGTTGATCAGCGACGCGGTGGGCTGAATGGCGAAGTTCAACTTGAACCCCATGTTCGAGGCAATCGCGACCGAGCCGGCAACCACGATGATCGCCGCCACCGCCAAGACCGCCACCGACAGGCGCGCTGTTCTCACTTTGAGCATGTCCCTGACCTCCTCGGAATTAGGCCACGAGGGCCTTGATTCTACACCCGGCGGTGTTCAAACGATGTCTGTCCACCGCTATTTACCGCTAAATCTTCCGACGCGCAACGAAAATCTGCCCTGAAACAGCTCATTCAATTTTGTAAAAGACCACCGGCGACGACTGCGGGTCGGCGTCGACCCAGACATTTCCCTTGACCAGATGGGCCTCCTGACGGGACCCCGCCCTGGGGTCGGTGGTCTTGGTGACCGTGTAGGACTGGCGGTTTCCGTCGCTCCAGGCGAGCTTGACGGCATCACCATCCACCACCACCTCGATCTGCATCACCTCTGCGGTCCTATCGGGGGAAATCATCTGGCGCCCTTGCCGCAGGGCGATCGGCAGACCAGCCACGACGACCAGCAGGGCGGCCATGGCGGTGGCGAAGACCGGCACCTGGCGTGGCAGAAGGGCCGTCAGAGGCCAGCTCCAGAGACCCCGCGAGGCGCGCTCGGCCGCCTCGACGGCGATCTTCCGCCTCACGACAGAAGACATCCGATACTCTCCTGTGCATGCCGACCTGGCCAAGGAGATTACTGAACGGTATTTCTCAGCTTCGAACCGGCAGGCTTCGCAATTGACCAGATGCACCCTGACGACCGAGGCTTCGTGATCGGAAAGGTCACCCCCCGCACTGAGGGGCAAAAGCCGACGCACGTCGCCACAAGGGTTCATGTGCTTATATACCCGAGGATCGAGACAACCGTTCAAGGACAACCGCCGGAGGCCGGAACCCCAGGCTTGCCGTTGGTCGCCACGGTGTACTGGCCCGGCACCCCGCCCACCACCGACCGGACGGCATAGAAGTAGGCGTCGCCGAGGGGCGGGTTCGAACCATCGGGGGTGTCGGCGGTATCGGTCACGGTGAGGTTGTCGCCGAGACAGGTGACCGCCCCGAGGTTGAAGCTGGAAGCGCCCTGGCTCACCGACTTGACCCGCCCCCTGATCACGTCATAGACCGCTCCCGGGACGATCCCCCAGCGGAACACAACTTTGCCGGTGCCGGTTATCGAGGTGAACTGCAGAGGGTCCCCCACCACTATCTGGTTGAGCAGGATGGTGACGCTGTCGCTGAAGTTGTCGGCGACCGCCAGGTCGGGCCGGCCATCGCAGTTGAAATCGCCCGCGGCGATCGCCAGCGGCTGGTCGCGGACGCCGTAGTCTCCCGCATTGGTAAAGCGTCCGGTGCCGTCCCCCAGCAGCAGGGTGACGCTGTTCGAGTTGGTATTGACCGTCGCGACGTCGAGCCAGCCATCCAGATTGAAGTCGGCCAGCACCAGATCCTCGGGCGCCTGGCCGGCCACGCTGTCGATGGACGGAAACGAGAAGACCCCGCCGCCGTCACCCAGAAGGGCGCTCACGCTCGCCGAGCCACCGTCCGCCACGACCAGATCGCAGAAGCCATTTCCGGGCAGATTGCAGTTGAAGTTATGACCGTGCAGATTGTTCCGCGCGATGCCGGTCGGCAGAGCCCCGACCGGGAAGGTGCCGGGGATGTCGACCACGCCGCCGTTGCCGTTGGAGAAGGCGATGTCGATCTGATTCAAGTCTCGCGAAGTGATCGCCGCATCCTCGAGGGCATCGAGATTGTAGTTGCCGAGCGCGATCCCCTCCAAGGCGCCGCCGATCTGCGTGCAGACCGGTGCCCCGAAGGCCGAGGCGCCGCCGGCGCCCGTGCCCTGCCGGGTGCAGTACCATCCCCCTCCTTCGCAGACGAAGGCCACGTCGGGATGATTGTCTCCGGAGATCTCCCCGACGGAAAGCGCCGTCACGCTCGAGCAGGTGCCGAGGGTCCCGACCGGAAGACCGTTGGTCACGGTGAAATTTCCGGTGCCGCTGTTCTGCAGAATCGACAGGGTGTCGTCGCCGTAGTTGGCGGTCACCAGATCGGCATCGCCGTCGCCGTTCAGATCCGTGACGGCGATCGCTAGCGGGGTGATGCCGGTGTTGTTGGCCGAGTTGACCGCGCCGAAGCCGCCCAGGCAGTCGCCGTTGGCGACCGAGACGGTGTTCGTCGCCTCGTTCGCAATCACGATATCCAGGATGCTGTCGGCGTTGAAGTGGTCGACGGCCAGCGCGGCGGGAAACGAACCGGCCGGGACGTTCACCCGTCCGGCGGTCAGGAAGGCGCCGGCGCCGACGTTCTGCAGGATCGACAGGGTGTTCCCGGTATTGTTCGCGGTGACCACGTCGAGGTTGCCGTCCTTGTTGAAGTCGCCCACGGCCGCGGTGCGCGGCGACGGGCCGGTACTGTAGACCGTCGGCGGACCGAAGTTGCCGGTGCCATCGCCGACCATCTGGGCCAGCTCGCCAACGCCGGAGATTTCAAACATGGTGATCAGGAGGTCGAGCTTGCCGTCCTTGGTGATGTCGACGGCGATGATCCCATAGGGCCCGAAGCCGGGCGACAAGAGCCGCGGCGTGCCGAAGGTGCCGGTGCCCGTGCCGAGATAGACGCCGACCGTCTCACCGACGTTGTTGCTGACCGCGATGTCGAGGTTCGTGTCGGCATTGAAGTCGGCCGCCGCCATGGAGATCGGCCCCGTTCCGGTCGCCACCGTGCTCAGAAGGGTGAAGTTGCCGGCGCCGTCCCCACGGAAGATCTGAATGCTGTTCGAGAGGTTGTTCACCACGGCGAGGTCGAGCTTTCCATCCTTGTTGAAATCGGCGGCGACGATCTGCTTCGGCGTCGTCCCGGTCGTGAACTGGCGCAGCGACCCGAAGTGGCCGGTACCATCCCCGAGCAGGACCGAGACCTTGTTCTGCACGGTGTTGACCGTGGCGACGTCGATCTTACCGTCGCCGTTCCAGTCTCCGACGGCGAGGCCGGCGGCATTGCCGGAGACCGGGTTGCTGATCTTCGGCAGGAAGTTGCCGGTGCCGTCATTAAGGTTGACGGTGACGTCCAAGCTTCTGTGGTTCGAGACGACGATGTCCGGCTTGCCGTCGCCATTCACGTCGACGTAGGTCCCGCCGGAAGGCAGGACCCCCGCGATGATCGTCGTGAGCTTCCGGAACGATCCGTCGCCGAACCCCTTGTCGAGAGTCAGCGTGCTGGAGATCTGATCGATGCTCAATAAGTCCAGATTCCCATCCTCGTCGAAGTCGGCTGCGATCACGCCGACCGGATGATCGCCGACCACCAACTCCCGGCGCGATTTCAGCGAAGACTGGGCGAAGGCGCTCGTGCAGGCCAGAAGCAGCGCGGCACAGCCGATCGTCGCGACGGTGAGGAGGTCCTTCCTTCCATGGCCCGATCCGAACATCTGCGGCGAGACCTAAACGAAAACCCCGGTTCCGCCCTGGGTGAAGCGGAACCGGGGTCGATTCACTGCTCTTCCACCCTCAGTCAGCCTTACTGCCTCACCGCCGGCCCGTACGTCTTAAAGTTGAGATCGGAGCGGACCGCCTCGACAAAGATGTTGTGGCCGCTCTTGTGCTTGGGAACGATGAAGCTGTAAGTGGCTCCCAAGCCCGTGGTGCACTCCGTGCACCGAATAAGGCTGGTGTTCTGCTGGAGCCGGTTACCCTTACCGTCATAGACCACGACGTTGTAGCCGATCCGGTCGGCCTCCAAGGTCGATCTCCAGGAGACCGTTCCGGAACCCTTGCCCAGTCTGCTGGTGAAGCTGATCCTGACATCGGTGACTATATCTACACAGAGAGTGCCGATTACAAACGGGCAGGGGTCGCAGGCGTCGCCGAGGCCATCACCATCGCTGTCAAGCTGTGGTCCGCCGGGGACCGTCGGTGGGTTGGCCACCGTCGGGCAGTTGTCGCAGGCGTCTCCCAACGTGTCGGTGTCGGAATTCGCTTGGCTGGGGTTCGCCACCGTCGGGCAGTTGTCGCAGGCGTCGCCGACGCCGTCAACATCGCTGTCAAGCTGTGGTCCGCCGGGGACCGTCGGTGGATTGTAGACCGTTGGGCAGTTGTCGCAGGCGTCACCCACCCCATCGCCGCCGCCGAGTTCGGTGTCGGCCTGGTCGGGGTTCGCCACATTCACGCAGTTGTCGCAGGCGTCACCGACCCCATCGCCGCCCCCGACATCGGTGTCGGCCTGGCTGGGGTTATACACCTTCGCGCAGTTGTCGCATGCGTCACCCACCCCATCGCCGCCGCCGGCATCGGTGTCCTCCTGCTTGGCGTTCGCCACCGTCGGGCAGTTGTCGCAGGCGTCACCAACCCCATCACCGCCGCCGACATCGGTGTCGGCCTGGGTGGGGTTATACACCGTCGGGCAGTTGTCGACAGGGTCAGGGATACCGTCGTGGTCCTGGTCCGCGGTGGTCAGCTTGACGTTGTTGGAGACGATGCTCAGGGGAGACCCCGCCTCACCGGGGCTGGCGCCACCGAGTTTCAAGCTGAGGGCATAATAGGTGCACGATAGTGGTACAACCTGAGAATCGAACGGCTCCTGCAACAATTTGAACGCCACGTTCTGGATCGGGTAGGTCAGAGTGGTGATCTCCGGCACCGAGACCCGAGTCCAGGGAGAGCCGGACGTGCCGGGAGAACTGTTCATCGGCCCTGCCGCACACGACTGTCCTGCCGCACGGTACAGTGCGTAGCCATCGAGGACCGGGCGCCCGATGTTCGGGTAGTCGGTGCAGGTCCCGGTAAAAAGCTTGCCCGCCGGGACGCAATCGTCGTGCAGTGCAGCAAGGGCCGTGTCGTTACGGATCAGGAAGCTCACGTCCGCCCTTTGGTTAATCGGGTCGATGTTTTCGATCTTGGTGATCTGCGGCCCGCTCAGATCGGTCGCCAGGGCCGGAGCGAACAGGCCGGTCGAGGGGTCGTAGTCCTGGGCGAAGTCGAAGCTGAACCCGCCGGCGGAGTCCTGGCCAACCGATGCGACGATGACCTTTGCATGATGGTCGGGGGTGTTCGGCAGCATATCGGCGGCCATAACAACCACGTTCGGGGCATCGCCGATTCCCTGGGAGTTCGGACAGCCGATAAAGCCGGGATTGGACCAGTCCCCGTTGACGGTGACGAACTCATCGGCGGCGGTGCCGGCACTGGGCTGGCAAGGTCCGCCGGCGCTTTCCGCCCCGGCCACGGTACAGACAACGTTTGTCGCTCCGCTGCCGAAGGCGGGGTTATGCCACAGATAAATTTTTCCGGTCACGGCGTCGGTGGCGTGCAGGCCCTTGAACTGATAATATCCGTCCTGGGTCTGCGCGCTCGCTACGGGCGTTCCACACTGGGCGTGAGCGGCGGGTGCCGTATACAGAGCAACCACCATGACAACGCCGATAGCCGCGATGCATTTGACGAATGTCCTCATCTGCTTCCCCCTGTGCACGTTTGGGTTAAGACATTGCGGGTCAAGAGAATCCGGCCGACAGCCATGTCCCTGTAAAGCCTCCACCAAATAATTGCCCTTCGGCCGAGCTTTCCTTTAGATACCGCGAAATAGGCGAGTGTCAAGTACAAAATGGCCTTTCTCAGTCAGCGGATGGGGCAGGTGACTTCTGCCGGGCCGTCAAACCCTATTACCTAGATTTCCCGGCCGCCGTTCAGTTCTCGGTCCGGGAAAAGCCGCTCGCGCAGCTTGTGGCGCGCCGACATGCAGTGACGGCGGACGGTCACCTGGGACAAACCCATCACCCTGCCGACGTCCTCCGTCGGGGTCTCGAGCAGATCCCTGAGAACAAAGGCGATTCTCTCCTGGCGCGTGAGGTGGTCCAGCTCCGCCACCAGCTTGCGCGCCAGGTCGGCGTTCTCCACCCGGGTGGCCAGAGGGGCGGCCCGGTCCTCGAGTCGGTCAACTGCGGCCCCGGAGACCTCGATGGGCACGGCAGTGATCATCCGGGCTCGACGCCGGTGATCATGGATGACGTTCAGGGCGATCCGGTACAGCCACTTGAAGAACACTTCCCCCGATCGGAAGCGGTGGATGTAGCGGAACACCTTGACGAAGGTGTCCTGGCAGGCGTCCTGGGCGTCGTCCAGCGACAGCCCCAGGTGGACTCCGATGCTGATGATGCGGTGCTCGTACAGGCGCATCAGGTCGCCGAATGCATCGGCGTCCCCGGTCTTCGCCCGCTCTACCAGCGCGGTGACTGCGGACGATTCGCCCGCTGCCAGGTCGGGGGCCCCATTCAGCTCGGCCACGCTGCCGGTCTTGATCACATCCATGCGCGCACGACACTCCTCCTAGAAGGGGCTGAGATTCCCCCGGTTGTCCACGGCGAGGACGCTCAGGTACGACGGTCCGCTCAGACCGGTCAGATCCAAATCCACCGAAGGACCCGGCAGGTTGTCAAGGAAAATCGTCGAAGCAGTGAGGGAACCCCGGCCCACGGGCGTCGGAGTCCGGTGCACCTGGTAGTGATCGATGATCGTCCCGTAGCCTTGGAGATCGGTCATGACGGCCGACCAGGTGAGGCGGACCACCGTGGGGCTGGCACTGACCAGGGTCAGCATCAGATTGCCGATCCCGTTCGGCAGCTCTCGTCCCGCTCCCGAGGCGAACCCGTTTGAATCGATGGCGGTGACCAGGTAATAAAGCTGTCCGGGACCGGTCACCGCACCGACGTGAGTGAAGCTGGTGTTCGACCCGCCGACGTTGGTCCCGATCAGGTGGCTGGCGTTGGGCGGGAAGTTGGCGGTCGTCCCCTGATAGATGTTGTAGCGGACGACGGTGGTCGGATGGCCGTAGATGTCCACCGTCGGCTCGCTCCAGGTCAGGATCAGGTCGGATCCCGAGCGGGTGACCCTCAGGTCCATGATGGCGCGCGGCGGGGCGATCCCCTGGACCAGGTGCGGCACCTCCGACACCTCGGCCGACAGTCCGCTCTCGTTGCCGGAGGTGTTGGTGGCGCTGATCGCCACGTAATAGCGGATGCCATCCTCCAGGCCGGTCAGCAAGGTGGACGTCGACCCCGGTCCCACGCTCACCTTGGAGCCGTACAAGCCGGACTGCTGGCTATAGTACAGGTTGTACCACTTCAGATCGCGCTCCGTGCCGGCCTGCCACGACACCGACAGCGTTCCCCCAATGCCCGCATCGCGGGCCGAAAGAGCGGACGGGACCGACGGAGGCCCCGGGTTGATCGGGCGCGACAGGACACAGGATGGTCCGGCGTCGCAGTCGGTGTTGTCGTTGGACGCCGGGCCCCAGAACCCTTCCGCGTCGACCGCCACGGCGTAGTAGTAATAATTCGTGGCATTGATCACGGTCGCGTCGACACAGGACGTGGACGACACCGGGCCGCAGGTGATCGGCGCGTAGGGGCCGGCCGCGGTGGTGGCGCGGTAGAGACGATATCCGGCCACCGGTTCAGGCGACGCCGTCCAGGATAACGCGACCTGCCCGTTCCCGGAGACGGCCACGAGGTCGGTCGGCGGGGTCGGCGCGGGCGTGGCGATGCGCGTCGCAGGATCCCCCAGGAACGTGTAACTCTGCAGATCGACGATCCTCGCCTCGCTCCACAGCGCGGCCCGCAGACGGGTGGCGGCACGCGACAGGAGGCGATCGCGGTTGATCCCGAACAGGCTGCCGAACAGATTGTCGGTGACGTCATTGCCTATGGAGCTGAGCGTGAGGCCGGAGGGGGCGAGCGTTGCGATCGCCCCGCCGTCCGGGTTGTTGGTCACTTCCTCCCCCAGCGATCCGATCGTGTTCATGTAGTGGAATCCCCCCGCCAGGCAGTTGATGTTCAGCATGAACGGCAGCGGGCCGGCGTTGGTGAGAGAAGCCGCATCCTCGGAAGTGAAGAACGTCGTTGCGCCCCAGGTCTCGAACGACCCATGGCCGACGTAGGACCAGACGGCCGCCCCGGACTGCAGCTCGTTGATCAGGGCGCTGCGGTAGCCGGCGGCATCCGTCGAGTTCCAGGGCGCCTGGGCAAAATACAGCAGAGGACTCGCGGTGGTGTAGGGCGCCGACGAGAAGTAGGCCGCCGCCAGAGTGTTCTGCACCGACTCGAAGTCGTTCGCCTCAGCCGGGTTCTGGGGCTTCCCGTCTCCGGCCATCAGGATGGCGCGCCCCTTCCACGGCCCGGGCGGCGGCGATTGCTCGTACCGCCGGATCTTGTCGAACACGGCCGCGGACGCCAACGGCGTGCGGGTGCTGATCCGGCCCAGATAGACGTCGGGAATCTGGTCGGTGCCGCGGAACGACGCCAGCCAGTTGTCGCTGCTGTAGTACCCGAGAATCGAGCTGTGCTGAAACATCATCGGGGTCGGCACCTGGTCCACCCAGCCGGGGTCCCCGATCGTGTTCTTGTAGTCCGGGGTGGCGTCCCCCACCAGCAGGACGAACGCCGGAGGCCGTGCGGTGCCTGCGGGTCCCTTCCAGTTGTCGAAAGCGTAGCCGAGAAACGCCCGGATGCCATTGACGTCTCTCAGGCCGTGGGCGAACTCGTCGTAGATCTGATCGACGTAGACAATCTTCGAGGTCAGCCCCTGGCTGGAAGAACGGTAGGCGAGCAGGTTGTCGAGCGCCCCGCCGGCGGCCGGATCGAGCGTGCCGCGCGCGCCGATGACGATGATGTCGGCCGCGTTGGCCGGATCGGCCAGGACCGGGTCGGCGGCGCGCGTGATGCCGTCCGGCAGGCGCGCGCCCGAGGGGCCGGCGACGATGAACCAGCGCGTCGTCGGCGCGGAGGCAGAGCTGTCGAGCGGCACGTCGAAGGTGAAAGTGGTCGTGGGCGCGCCGCCGGCCGCGGCCCCGGTGATCCGGATCGGGTCGGCTTCGAGGCTGCCATTGAGCGTGCGCGAGACCTCGTAGATGGTCGCTGCCGGCCCGCTGAATCCGGAGACCTGGAAGCGAGCGTCCTGGTTCGGGTAGGAAAACAGCAGGGCGTCGCCCGAGGCTGCGAAGGTCCGCTGGTAGCGGATGGTCACGCTGTCGAGGTACTGCTTGTCGAGGCTGACCCCGGCCAGGCCGGGGGCGCTAAAGTGCACCACGGTCGGGTTGGCGAGGAGCGCCTGCGCTTCGTTGAACGTGGCCGAGAGGATCATCTCTCCGTCCCAGGTGACTTCGTCCCCTCCCCCCGTATCGTTGTTGACCCAGACCCTGGTGCGATGATCGGGGTTGTAGGCGGCGAGGTCGGAGCCGCCGCGCAACCGTAGGGTGACGCTCGCCGTCGCCGCCACCGCCGCCAGCCCCGGGAGCGGGATGCTGACGTCGCGGGTCGCCTGGGTGCTGCCGGCGAGAAGCGACGGGATCGAGAAGAACGGGTCGTTGTCGTCCAGCGGCAGGTAGATGTTATTCTCGTCCCACACCGCCTGGTCCTCGAAGTGGGCCGCGATCGGGAAGGCCGGAAATACGGGCGCGCCGCTCACTGCGGGGACTCTCAGGTGGGACCCGGCCGGGTCGGCCGGCGCCAGCCAGTAGATCTGGACGTCGGTGAAATCGTTCGCCTGGAAGATGTCCGGGAAGGACCCCCCGAAGTGGTAGTTCGGGATGGTGGGGGTCTCTCGCTTCGGCTGGCCGTAGAACTCCAGGAAATCGCCCGGACCGAACTGGTGGTCCAGCTCCCCCGAGGCGCCCGAGGCGTCGCGGATCGAGATCGGCACCTCCACCCCTTCGGCGCTGAGCATGAGCGTTCCCGGGTCGACCGTCAGCAGATCCGGAGCGTTGGTCATCAGGAAGGAATAGTCGAGCCGGTAGATACCCGGCCGGGAAACGGCGATCTTGTACCGTGGGACGCCGGTCGTGGCGGCGGCCGCGACCACCGCGTCAATCGTGGAGGCGCTCGCCGCCGCCACAGCGCCGGCCGGCGCCGGCGCGGCCGCCTGCACAACTCCGGGGCGGACGCGGAACAGTTTCCCCTGCTCGTAGTTCGCCAAGCTGTCCTGGTAGGTCGCTTCGAACAGCGAGTCCGGCTCGAACGGCCCGCTGTCGAAGGTGCCGGAGCGCGCCGGCAGGTTGAAGAGCACTTCCACCTGCGCCTCGCGGACGAAGCGGGCATGGCGGCGCGCCGGGTTGTAGAGGACCGGCGAGAACAGCACCTCGACGTAGCGTTGCTCTCTCAGGTAGCCGGTGTTCCCCAGCTGGACAGCCTGGGCCGGGATCTCCTCGTCCCGCCCGTACACTCCTTCATCGGCCGTGAAATCTTCTTCGTAGTCCTGGCTGTCGGGCCCCCGGCCGCGGCTCTTCCCGCCAACGCCGCGCGGCCGCTCGAGCCGCTCGGGCACCCGGACGCGGGGTGCCGGGGCAATGTCGAGCGCGCCGAGAGGCTCCGACGGGGCGGACAGAATGCGCAACTCGGGGACGCTGCCCTCCGGGATCGCCACCATCAGCACCTTGACAGGCAGCATCGGCCGGCCGGGTCGGCTGGCGTTCCCGAACCCCGGAATGCGCGGGACGACTCGACGTCCGCCGCCGGCCGGCTCGAGCCCGGGGCGCGCCGCGGTCAGGTGAAGCACGGCGCTGCCGGCGGCCGGCGCGGGAGCGCCGCTGCCCGGAGCGCTGAAGGCGGCGCACAGGGCGCCCGTGGTCAGGATTCGGAGGACGTGTGACGAGCGCATGGCCCGCCGGGACGGGTCCCGGCGATCACCTCTTCTGGGAGGCGCAGCGTGATGTCGAGCCGATCACATGCTGCACTTGCTGAGGGTTTCCCCGAGATCCTCAGCGGTCTTCCCAGTTTTCTCTTTCCAGGCCTCGAAGGCCTTCAATCTGAACTCGGCGTTCTTCGCCGCCTGCGGGTAGTAGCTCAGCGGATCGCCCGTCTGCAGATCGGCGACGCCCAGGCAGAAATTGCAGAAGCCGCCCGACTGGCCGGCCTCCTTCTGCGCCCGCAGCTTGTCGGCCATGTCGACCGCGGCCTGGCGCACCTCGATCAGGACCGGCGAGGTGCGCCACATCCCCTTGAGCTCCGTCAGCTCTTTGATGTTCCCGGCGCTCCGGCGCCACTGCACGCAAGGATAGATGTTGCCGTACGGGTCGATCGCCAGCGCCGACCGGCCGGTGCCGCAGACCGCCTCGCCCGGCGCATCGTTCCTCGGGAGCGGCACGTTCTCCTGGCGCGCTCCGGCGTAGGCGTCGTCGGTCCAGAAGGTCTGGAGAAATTCGTCGGTCGCCATCAGCTCGAGGGGATCCTTGTCGCCGTCGTCGCGCGGGGTGATCACCGGGTCGAAGATGATCACCGCGCCGAGCTCTTGCGCCAGGCGGTAGAGATCGAGGACCTCGTGCTGGTTGGCGCGGGTGATCGGGCTCTTCAGAACGACCTTCACGCCCTCGGCCCTGAGGAACCTGACGGCCTCGATCACCTTGCGCAGGGAGCCCGGAACGCAGGTCAGCGTCTCGTGCGTCGCGGGCGTGGCGCCATGGATGCTGATCTCCACCTCCACCGGGTTGGCGACATCCTTGATCCGTTTCGCCATCGCCGCATCGATGAGGAAGGCGTTGGTGTAGATGCGGATCGCGAATCCCAGCTCGCGCGCCCGGCCGGCGATCGCGAAGAAGTCCTTGCGCACCAGCGGCTCGCCGCCCGACAGGGTCAGATAGAGGATGTTGAAATCGGCCAGCTTCTGAAGGGCGTCGAACACTTCGGCGGTGGTCATCTCCCGCTGGCCGGTCGGGCTGTTGTAGCAAAAAGAGCAGGCGTGGTTGCAGACGAAGGTCAGCTCGAGGAGCGCCGACATCGGCACCGCCCGGTCCCAGTTGCTTGCGGTGATCTTTTCGAGGGCATTGGCCATGTCAGCTCACCATCCGGTGCTCGCGCAACGCATCGAGAAATTCCTGCACGTCCCGCTCGAGCTGCTCCGGCGTGACCTCGTAGGTCTCGCCGACGGCGTCGAGGATCTCGCCCAGCGTGCGCCGGCCGTCGATCCGATCCCAGACCAGGCTGCCGACCTCGTTCAAGACCGTCACCCGGGCCTGCTCCGGCAGGACGATGGTCGCCTGGCCGTCATAGATCCTGTAGGCGGCGCCCGGATTCCTGGTCAGGACGAGGGCTCGATCGAGCATCTCAACGGCCCTCAATGACGCGCCAGAAGGAGTCGTCGTTGCGGAACTCGAGCCGGTAGACGGGCACAGTGCGCAGCAGCGCGGCGACGGTGTCCATCGCCAGCATCGCCTGTCCCGTCTCCTGCATCACGAACGGCAGGCTCGAGGCGACCTCGGCCACGGCCTGCGAATAGTGGATCTCGGAGCGCTTCACGGCGGGGCTCTGGACCAGGCGGTGGAGCGCGGCGATCGGGAAGGATTCATTGGTCTCCGGTATCCGATGATGCGCCATGCCGAACGGGATGCCGGCGGCCATGGGACGGTCACCCTCCCCCCGGACGATCAGGGTCAGGTCGTCGCTCAAGACCAGGTCGCGGGGCGACAGCCGGGTTACGGTGGTCTTCCCCGCTCCGGACGGCCCGAAAAAGATGTAGGCGCGACCGTCGCGCACCACGCCCGAGCCATGCAGCAGCAGACCTCCGCGGCGCAGGATGAAGGAGGCGGTCATCACGCGCAGGAAATTTTCCAGACCGCGATCAAACAGCACCCCCTCGGCCTCGGCGAGGTCGAGCTCGGCGCAGCCCTGGCTCGGATCGACCCAACCGGCGAACTCATAGGACCAGATGGCGACCCGTCCCCCTTCCGGACGGCTCTCGAGCCGGTAGGTCTCGGACGCGCCCGGCGCGGGGAGCTTCAGGAAGCCTACCACCGCGGCGCGGCGCACGGCGATGGTCAGATCGGGGACGCGGTCCGGAGCGGACACGAAGGGATGAAAGCGCGCCTCGAGACGCATCGCCTGAGGCTCGGACAGCCCCTCGAGTCGCATGCGCAGAGGACCGATGACCAGGTCGACGGAGCTGTCTCCGAAGGCCGGGCGCCGGGCGGCAAAATAGTCGCGCCCCGGATGAAAGTCCTCGACCGGGTTCAGAGCCCGGCTGCCAGCCGGGGTCTCGCCTGGGTGCAGTGTGGAAGCGATCATCGCGTCGGGCCATCCTCCTGCGCCACCACCCTGTCGAACGCTGCGCGAAGCTGAGAGGGGAATGGCGGGAACGGCCCGAAATATACCGCTATTCGGGTCTCCCGTCCAAGAAAATTACCTCCTCGGCGGGACGGGAAATGTCCAGAAACTCGACAGAATCAGAAGACTCGGCGCCTGCTACTTCTTCTTTTGTGGCGTCTTGGGTGGGATCGGCCCGACCAGCCTGGAGAACCGCGGGTCGTCCCGAAGCGGCCCCATCTGGGGATCCTTGCGAATGTAATCGACGTCCCTGGCGCCCCGATCGATCGACTTTCTGAGGTTCTCGAAGGCCAGGTCCTTCCTGCCCTGGGAGGCATAAAGGGCCGCCAGGTCATAGAACGGCTCCTCGCTGCGGGGTTCGATGACCGCGAAGATCTTATAGGCGATCTCCGCCCGGCCGGTCTCCTTGCGGCGCTGCAGCTGGTGCGCCAGAAAGTGGTAGGCGGTGGCCCGATACGGATAGTTGCATTGCAGGATCTGCAGCATCTGATAAAGCCCCTCGTCGGCGCCGTTCCGGAGCGCCAGGAGCCCGGCCAGCTCCAGCCCGGTCACGTTCCCGGCATCGACCGGGAGGATTTTTTCCGAGGCGAGGCTGCTCGCCGTCCCGGCGAAGCCATGGTCGGCGGCGATGCGCGCCTTGGTGAGAGGGTCCAGCAGGCTCATGCGGTCGCGCGGATCGGGCCAGGTCTCTTTCTCGAGGCAGACCGGAGAGTCGCGCCAGGGGAGCGCCAGTCGATCGATCTGCGCCTTGATCTGCTTGCGCAACAGCACGGGAGTCGCGAGCGACCCGAGCCGGGCTCGCCCGAGCCGCTCGAGCTCGGCCGCCCAGGAAGGGGCGGGTCGGAGCGGCGCGGCCTCCCCCGGATCGGCCCCGAGATCGAAGGCCTCCAGCCGCTGGCCGACCACGACCTTCCGATCCCCATCGATCACCGCGAACAGCGTGCTCCAGCCATACGCTTCGTACGGCTCCACCGCCTCAACGAACGCGGGCCGCGCCCGGTCCGGAGTCGCCCCTTCGAGAAGCGGGCCCAGGGACACCCCATCGAGCGCCGGGGGCGGGGCGATCCCGAGCAGATCGAAGATCGTGGGGGCCAGATCGACCAGCCCGACGATCGCCCCGACCGACGAGCGCTGCGTGGGACCGGGAAGGCGGTCGGGTGGAATAAGGAGGAGTGGAACGCGGATGGTGTTCTCGTAGAGACCGGCTCCGTGGCCCGTCTCACCGCGCTCACCGAGGCCTTCGCCGTGGCTGGAGGCGAGCACGATCAACGTGCCCGGCATCAGGCCGCGCTCGCGCAGCGTGTCGATCACCCGGCCGATCTGCGCGTCGACGTACGCCACCTCGCCGGCGTACGGATCGGCGGGGTAGCGGGTCTTGAACGGCTCGGGGGGATCGTAATCGTAGTGGGGATCGTAGAAATCGAGCCAGAGAAAGAAGGGACCCTTCGACCCGGCGTCGAGAAACTTGATCCCGCGGCCCACCACGTCATCGGCCGGTCTCTCGCGCGAGCGGCCCACGACGTTCTTCCGCACTCCTTCGATGTCGCCGTCGTAGAGATCGAAGCCGGCCGACAGGCCGCGGTCGGCATCCAGGTGAAATGACCCCAGGATCGCGCCGGTGCGGTAGCCGGAGCGCTTCAGGACCGTGGCGATCGTCGGGGTCCCCGCATCGAGCCAGGCGGCGCGATCGTGGCGCAGCCCGTGATGGGCGGGAGTGCGACCGGTCAGGATCGTCGCGATCGACGGGACCGTCGAGGGAGAGGCGGCGTAGGCCCGCTCGAACCGTACCCCGCGCGCCGCCAGCGCGTCGATCATCGGGGTCGTTTCGCCGCCGCCTCCCGCATAGCAGCCGACATGGTCGCGGCGCAGGCTGTCCACCGTGATCAAGAGGATATTCGCCTTAGGCGTGGAGCCGGGCGGTCGTCCGACCGACGGCCCTGCGGGAGCGGCGATGGCCCCGCCCGCGAGTCCGGGACCGGCGAGGATGGCGACGGCGGCCATGGTGGCCATGGTGGCAAAGGAGACCACGATCTGCCGGACGCGTTTCACTTCTCGAGGACTTGCAGGGTCTTCGGCGCCTTTCCCGGAGGAGCGGCGCCGCGCGGCGGGAGGTAGGTCGAGAAGAAATTCAGGATGGCGTCGTCGTATTTCTTCTTGTCTTCGGCGTAGAGCCCGCTCACCACCGAGGCCCGCAGCTCCAGGAAATTCTTGTCGCCCGAGGACGCTTCCGGAAGCGCCGCGTAGAGATCCTTCGCCTCCTCGTAGCGCTCCGGCTGCTCGGTCGACGCGATGAACAGGAGGTTGCGGCCCGCCAACTCTCCGATCCTCCCCAGGGCGGAGTAGCGCTTCAGCTGAAACGAGAAGTAAGGATCGTAGGCCAGGCGCACGAGATTCATCATCGGGTAAAGAGCCGGCGGCATCGATTGCTTGACGCGCCGGTCGAGCTGCGTGCCGACGTCGGGGTAGAGGGAGTCGAGCGCCAGCGCGACGATCGCCTTCTCTTCCGCCGCGGCCAGCAGGCCGGCATAGGCCCCCATGCCGATCCCCCAGACTCCGAAGCGGCTGGCGTCGACGTCCTTCCGTGACTTGAGGTACTCGATCCCGCCCAGGACGTCGAGCCGCTCCTTGATCCCGAGGGTCGAATCCTTGCCGCCGCTCAGGCCGTGGCCGCGGAAATCGAACAACAGCAGCGGATATCCCCTGCGGTTGAGCGCCACGCCGGAGTTGACCAGCGTGGCCCGGGCGCCGCCGAGGTCGTGGCAGAGGATGATCACCGGCCAGCCGGGACGCCCCCTGACGAACCAACCCGAGAGCGGCACCCCGTCGGAGGCCTGGAAGATGGCCTCCTCGGTCGAGAGCATCAGATCGCCGGGGTCGACGATGACCTTGTCGCGCGGCGGATGAGCGGCCGTATAGACCAGCGCATACGACCCCGCCGCCGCCGCGCCCAGAATGACGAGGATCACGATGAGGAGGAGACCGGTGCCGTGGGCCCAGAATGAACCGCCGCCTTTGGCCATCATCTACCCCGGAAGCGTTCGCGAGCCGGCCCGGTCATTCGGAGAGACCCCTCCGACGGGCGGCCGGACTATAGCACAGCGGTGCGTGCCCCAAGCGCCGCCTTGATCGCCTCCGCCAGTTTCGTTCCGACCGTCTCGGCGAGCGCCTGCAGCGGCGCCTCCCGGACTCCCTGGACCGACCCGAACCTCTTCAATAGGAGGCGTGCCCGGCGCGGGCCGACTCCCTCGATACCGTAGAGCTCGGTGGTCACGGTGCGGCGCGTCCTCACCTTGCGATGGAAGGTGATCGCGAAGCGATGCGCCTCGTCCCGCACCCGCTGCACGAGGTGCAGCACCGGCGAGTCGCGCGGGATCCGGATCGGGCCGGCGCGGCCGTCGAGGAAGATCTCCTCCTGGCGCTTGGCGAGGCTCGCCACCTGCATGTGGCCGAGCCCGAGGCCTTCCAGCACCCGCACCGCGGACGACAACTGCCCCTTGCCGCCGTCGATCAAGACCAGGTCGGGAAGCGCCTTCCCCTCCCGCAGCAGCCGCGCGTAGCGGCGGCCGACGATCTCGGCCATGGCGGCGAAGTCGTCCGAGCCCTCGACCGTCTTGACCTTGAAGCGGCGGTAGTCGGAGCGCTTCGGCCGGCCCGCCTCCCAGACCACCAGCGAGGCGACCTGGTCGCTTCCCTGGATGTGGGAGATATCGAAGCACTCGATGCGGTGTGGCGGCTCGTCGAGACCGAGGATCTCCTGGAGCCCCTCGAGGATCTCGACCCCGTGCGTGTGCGGCGCCCGGAACATCGCCTCGAACGACAGCCTGGCGTTCTTCGCCACCGTATCGAGGAACTGCCGCCGGGTCCCCCGCTTCGGAACGACGATCGAGACCCGCCGTCCGCGGTGTTCCGCTAACCACTGCTCCAGCACCTCACGCGAAGCCGGCTCGAGCTGCACGTTGATGGTCTCCGGGATATCCTCGGTGGCGCCGTAGTAGCGGGTCATGGCGGTGGCCAGAAACTCGGGGTCGTCCTCGCGGATCCTCTCGAACGACAGCTCGCGACGGCCGCGCACCACACCGGCGCGCATCTGGAAGACCTGCACCGAGGCGACGTCCCCCTCGCGCGCGAAGGCGACATAGTCCTGCTCCTCCAGCCCCACCGAGGCGATCGCCTGCCCCTCTTGGCGGCGCACCAGCAAGGCGACCAAGTCCCGGTAGTGGGCCGCCGCCTCGAAGCGCTCGTCCGTCGCGGCCGCCGCCATCTTGTCTTTCAGGACATTCAGCAAATCTTTCGTCCGTCCCTCGAGAAACAGACGCGCGTCCTGCACCGCCTGCGCGTACTCCTCGTCCGGCACCAGGCCGGCGCAGGGCCCGAGGCATTGGTTGAGCTGGTACAGGAGGCAGGGGCGCGGGCGGGTGCCGTCCATGTTCTCGAGGTAGCAGGTGGCGACCTTGAAGTGGCGCGCCACCATCTGGATCGTCCGCCTGGCGGAGCTCGCCGGCAGGTATGGGCCGAAGTAATGGTTGCCATCCAGCCGCGCCCGCCGCACCAGCACCAGGCGCGGGTAGCGCTCGGTCGCCGTCAGCTTCAGGTAGGGAAAGTTCTTGTCGTCCCGGAGCCGGATGTTGTAGCGCGGCCGCTCTTTCTTCACCAGGCTGTTCTCGAGGATCAGCGCCTCGACCTCGCTGCGCGTGACGATGACCTCGAGATCGTGGATGTCGGAGAGAAGCGCGTCGGTCTTCGGCGCGACGCCGGCCGACGCGCCCTGGAAATACGATCGCACCCGGCTCTTGAGCGACTTCGCCTTGCCGACGTAGATGATCGCCCCGGATCGATCGCGGTACAGATAGACGCCGGGGGCGTCGGGGAGATCGTCGAGCTTCTGGCGGGCGGGGGCGGCGGCGTCCATCTCGATAACCCGGGAACCCTTTCAGGCGCTGGCCAGCACCAGGACCTTGCGCAGGTAGCGAATCCGATCGCGCAGCGCCGCCGCTTCCTCGAAACGGAGCGCCTCGGAGGCGGCGTGCATCTGGGTCTCCAGGGTCGCGACCTCGGCCTCGATCTCGGCCGGCGTCTTCCCCGCCTCGGGGCCCGCCTCGCTGTCGATCGGCACCTTGAGGTAGTCGGCCTCGTAGATACTGCCCAGCACCTCATCGATCGCCTTGACGATGGTCTCCGGCGTGATGTTGTGGGCCCGGTTGTACTCCGCCTGGATCACGCGCCGGCGCTCGGTCTCGGACAGCGCCTTGCGCATCGAGTCGGTCATCTTGTCGGCGTACATCAGCACCAGGCCGCGGACGTGGCGGGCGGCGCGGCCACAGGTCTGGATCAGCGAGCCGGCGGAGCGGAGGAACCCTTCCTTGTCGGCGTCCAGGATGGCGACCAGCGACACCTCGGGAAGGTCGAGCCCCTCGCGCAGCAGGTTGACTCCGACCAGGACATCGAACTCGCCCTTGCGCAGGCCTCGCAGGATCTGCACCCGCTGCAGCGTGTCGATGTCGGAGTGCAGATACTGCACCCGCACCCCGACGTCGCTGTAGTAACGGGTCAGCTCCTCGGCCATCCTCTTGGTAAGAGTGGTCACCAGGACCCGCTCGTTGCGCTCGACCCGCTGCCTTATCTCGTGCAGCAGATCGTCGACCTGATGCCCCACCGGACGGACCTCGATGACCGGGTCCATCAGGCCGGTCGGACGGATCACCTGCTCGACCACTTCGCCCCCGGCGCGCTCCAGCTCGTACGGGCCGGGCGTGGCCGAGACGTAGAGCCGCTGGCCGGCCCGCGCCTCGAACTCCTCGAACTGCAGCGGCCGGTTGTCGATGGCCGATGGCAGGCGGAAGCCATACTCGACCAGGGTCGTCTTGCGGGAGCGGTCCCCGGCGTACATCCCCCGCAGCTGCGGCACGGTCACGTGGCTCTCGTCGAGGATGATCAGGTGATCCTTCGGCAGGTAATCCAGGAGCGTCGGCGGCGGCTCGCCGGGGCGCCGCCCCGTCAGGTGCCGGGAGTAGTTCTCGATCCCCTGGCAGTAGCCGATCTCCTTGATCATCTCCAGGTCGAACATGGTCCGCTGGTGCAGCCGCTGCGCCTCCAGGAGCTTGCCGGCCGTCTCGAGCTCGGCCAGGCGGGAGGCGAGCTCTTCTTTGATCGAATCGATCGCCTTGAGCAGCTTGTCGCGCGGGGTGACGTAGTGCGAGTTCGGGTAGACCGGGATCCGATCCAGGCGGCGCAGGGCCGCACCGCGCACCGGATCGATCGCCGACACCGTCTCGACCTCGTCGCCGAACATCTCGACCCGCACCGCGAACTCCTCGTAAGAGGGGAAGATCTCGAGCACGTCGCCGCGCACCCGGAACTTGCCGCGCTCGAGATCGAGGGTGGTGCGCTCGTACTGGATCTCGACCAGCTTGCGCAGGAGCGCATCGCGCTCCATCTGCATCCCCGGCTCGAACAGGACCATCATGCCGTGGTACGCCTCGGGCGAGCCGAGGCCGTAGATGCAGGAGACCGACGCCACGATCACGACGTCGCGGCGCTCGAAGAGCGAGCGCGTCGCCGACATGCGCAGTTTGTCGAGTTCGTCGTTGATGGTGGACTCTTTCTCGATGTAGACATCGCCCGCCGGAATGTAGGCTTCCGGCTGGTAGTAGTCG
>JBGPLZ010000022.1:0-35492 GCA_041486695.1 Acidobacteriota bacterium
GATTCTGCCAGGGCGACTGAGGGGCCGTGACGATTTCCTTGATGCCCAGTCCTGCCACTGTGCGGCGGAACCAGTCGCCGTAGATGGAATCACGATCTCGGAGCAGATACAAGGGCTCGGTCCCTTTTCCCGGGAACGCTTCGACGATCTGAAAGGAGAAGGCCGGATGGAGTTTTCGGGAGTGACACCGGCCAGGAAGAACCCTCCTGCGGCGTCGTCTGGCGGGCGTGCCGAGGAGGGCTGCTCTTCAGCGCACGGTCAGCGTGTACTCGGGGGTGTTGTTCAGGGGACTATCGTAGATATAGGTGCCGGGCTTCAGTTCGACGACCGCGGTGTTCGATGTCTCCCTGTTCCGGATCAGCCGCGTGAGTCGGGCGCTGCGGATCGGCTTGGGGTCCGCCCCGCCCTGTGCGTTCTGCCCCTCCATCCGTTTCAGGACGAAGTCGACCTGGTGATCGACTCCCAGGTTCGTGATCATGAAGATGTACCGACCCGGGCGCAGCTCGAGGTTTTGCGGCTCGAACACTCCGGGGGACTGCACCATCCGGACTATGGTGGGACCCGAGGCCGAGTTCTCACCCCTGGCCTCGACGGCGGCGGCCAGGGAGGGCACCAGCAGTACAGCGATACCGAGAAGCGCGAGTCTCTTCGTCATCCTTCGACCCTCCAGCAGTGAAAGTGAGTTTGCTTCAGGCATGAGCCGACTCTAACGGCTCGCCCTCTTGGATATCTATCCGAAACTTGCGGTTGAATTTCTCCACCCTGCCGTCGCCACCCGAATCGATCAGGTCACCCGAGTGTAAAGGTGGTACGTGTAAATGTCTCCGCGGTTCCCGTAAAGAATCGTGGCCCCCCCGTCGCCCGCCCGGGCCCCCCCTTCGAAGCGAACGGGATTCTTGGGAGGAACAGATCCCCGGCCAGCCGATCACTTTTCCAGCCATGCCGCTCCGTCGACCTCGATGAACTTCTTCACGTTCTCTCTTCCCGTCAGGCGCAGGAACACCGACCCACCCTCACGCGTCGATCGAACGTCAACATCGAAGAACGGGCAGCAGGTACGCTCGCCGGCCGCCCACTCCGTAAGGAGACGATACGTCGTCGGGTCCGACGGGAACTCGAACTCATAGCCATCGGCAAGCTCTCGAACACCCTTCTTCAACGAGAGCAGTTTGGGGCCGAGCTCGTCGAAGTGCCTCTTTCTCTCCTTGGGAGTGAGCGCCGAAAGGTTACAGGCCAGGGGCGACTCCTTCTCCATTTGTGGAGAGGGGTCCGCTGGTTCGGCAGCGGTCTTGCCTTGCGAAGCAAGAAGCGACGGGATGACTCCAATCACGAAGACAAGGGCAGCTGCAGCAACACGGACGGTTCTCATCTTCTCTCCTTCATTCCATCTCGCCGGCGCCAATCGTCGGCGGACTCATCAGGGATAGGCGCGAACGAGGCGAACGTGACCGGGTCCTGCTAAATGGAGGCTCGGCGAGCCGCGAGAACCGGCAGGCCTCCGGCGACAACGCCTGCCAGGAGGCCGACGAATCCCATCGCCCCCGCAGGAATGCAGCCGAGCGTGGCGGCGAACGTGAGAGTGACGGCGGCGCCGATCCAGAACGGCTTCCCGTCGCTGGAGCGGCTTCGCAAACCAAGAATCACGCCCGCAACGATCCCGCCGAGCGCGCAGAGCCAGGGGCCGCGAGCGAAGAGCAGGTCGCAAAGATCGGGGTCGATGGCGCGGAGGATCGCGGGGAGGAGACACGGGAGCAGTCCCGCGACGAAGCCGGCACGCACGCCGTCCTCGAACCCCTCGCCGCGGTGACGGCCCATCACGACGACGAGCACAAACCCCGCCAAACAGGCGGCGGCCAATGGCGTCCGGCCGCAGGCGAGGAAGCCTGGGAGCGCCAAGCCGAACGCACCAACGCCCCGCGCCAACGCCCCTTTCAGGCGCCCCAGCTCGTAGGCTCGGCGGGCGGCGGTTCGAAGACTCTCTCCCGACGATTCAGGAAGGGCCACGGTTGAACCTCCAGCGACCCCGAAGCCGCGCCAGCGCCCGCTCGACGCGCTTGCGGAAAGTGGGCCCGGGGAGATCGGGGCGCTCGCCCCGGGAGTAAGCCAGCAGCGTGTCAGCGTCGACCGGCGCCAATTCGGAAAGCGCTCTATCGAGAGCCGAGGAGAGGTCCCGCGCGATTGCCAGCTGCTCCGGCGATGGCGCCCCGTCCGCGCGGTCCGGGACTTCTTCAGCAGTTCGCTCTCGCCGGCGGCGCGACCGCGTTCGGTGCGTTCGAATCTGCCACGCTGCAACGCCCAGGACCCAGGCCAGCGCGTCGCGGCCCGGGTCGAACTCACTTGCCCGCGAGAAGATCCGGAGCAGTGCCTCCTGGGCGGCGTCGTCCGCCTCCATGGCGGGCAGACTACGCGATGCGAAGCCACGGAGAAGGGGCCACAGCCTCCGGAAGAGCGGGTCGAACGCAGCCCGGTCCCCTCGCGCGAGCGCGGTCAGTTCCTGCTGGAGCGCGGCGTGACCGCGGAAATCCACCTTGGCCCCGCCCTCAGCAAGCCTTCCGGGATCGCAATCGCATCAACCCTCCGCCTGTCACGCCGCCTCCCTCCTCGGACCCGTCCCAATAGGATAGGCACAAATCGGCGAGAGCGTGACATCCGGTCCCGCCTACCGGCATTCTCGGCCGTTCCGGCTCCCTGCCTCTCTCGGACCTCGCGGAGAGCCGGGATACCGCGGCCGTGAACACACTCGGTGGCGTCAGGGCTACCCAGATCTCCCGGCGTGCGCCGGGCTTGGGGAGCGCTGCGGATGGGCTGCACCTTCCGGGCTGACCTTGGCTTGCCACCCGAGCGCCAATGGGTGTATAGGAAACGAAAGCCCGTGCTCTCTGGCGTGAGCCGCCACCATGACGCAGCATAGGAACGTTCCGGGGGGTGTTCCATGAGAATCGGCCGATGGATCCTAGTGTTTGTCCTGGTCGTGCCGGCAGCGGTCGTGCAGGCGCCAGCTGGTGACGTGGGCGTGGTCGGGAAGCAGCCGGGAGGTGAGAACGTCATCACCCAGATCAACTACGCCACGTCGAGGCACGTTGAGGTCTTGAACGACCTCTTGACCCAGCTGCCGGAGCCGGCCCAGGTCGGTCTGAAGCGGGCCCTCGAATCGGCCCGGAAGGGGCACGACATGGCCATGTTGGCGCTCACCCCGCCGAGTCAGCCGCGGCCGCGTGGGAGGGATGGCAGACTCGACTGGACGGAGCTCATGCGGGCGCGCCGGACGGTCTCCTTCTCGTTCCACGAGAGCGTCTCGGCGCTGCGGAAACTGATGCGGGGGGATTCCGAGATGGCTACCGCCGGTGCGGCGGAGGCGCTCTCCCGGATCGAGGGAAGCCGCGCCATGGCCCTGCAGAGCTTCGACCGCCTCCTCGCGGCCCGCGAGCCGGGGCTCTGGAGGGCTTCCACGGGCGACCCGGGGAAATCGGCTCACGCGCCTCGGGCGTCGCGCGTGATCCAGCAGGAGGAGGGAGGCCAATGCCGCGGACGGTCGCCAGGTAGTGGCTCTGAGGGCCGGCCTGGAGGTCATCCCTGAATACGCTCCGCCCTAGCCGATATCCCGCGTTGGGAGATCGCGGCCCATGACCACCCCATGAACCCGTCGGCAGGCGGCGGGCTCGCAGCGGCCTGACGTCCGGACGCGCCAGCGGCAGAAGCTCCAGGCAGGAGCAGAGAGGACGTGAATGAACCACGCCATGACAACAACAGCCTTCACACTCGAGGGGTGCCGCGTAACCAAGACGCTCGGCGTCGTCCGAGGCATCACGGTGAGATCTCGATCCATTTTCGGTACGATCGGCGGGTCGCTACAGACGCTTGTCGGCGGGAACATCTCCCTCTTCACCAACCTCTGCGAAAAGGCGCGTTCTGAGGCCTTCGATATGATGGTCTCCCATGCCGAGCGACTCGGGGCGAATGCGGTCATCGGTGTCCGCTACGATGCCACCGAGCTCATGCAGGGGGTAACCGAAGTCCTCTGCTATGGCACAGCGGTCACGGTTGAGCGAGTGTCCACGTGAATTTCCGGCCCCGCCAACCCTGTCCCTACTGAAAAGTCCATCCGGGCTGAAGTGACACAGAAGCGCTCGCGCTCGTCGACACAGCCTATGGCCGGGCGAGGTGAAACGAGCAGAATCGACTCAGGAGTCACGCCGCCGGGGATGTAAGCCGCTGACCTAGGGAAGCACCACGAGGTGCGGCACTCCTCGGCGGGATCGTGCCGGGATTACGCGGCGACCCTCCACGCCTCCTGGGGCAGCTCGAACCCGTCCACATTTCCGGACGCGATCTTCTTTAGTAGTGCGACCCGGGCCCCCGGCACCATCATCGCTGCCGGCGGCGGGCAGGACGGGATCACGAGTACCTGAGCAAGCCACAATAATCCCAGTGGCAAGCCCGGAGAATTTGTGTATTCTGTATGCCCTCCGGCGGGGCCGGGGCGGTTTCCAGGGAGTTCTCATGAGAGTGTTCCTCGTCCACGTCCGCGACCCCCAGTTCTACGCCATCCCCGGCAAGAAACGGGGAAAGAACGGCCGCATCCAGGTCATGGGCTTCCCGCCCATCGGCATCATGTCCCTGTCCGCGGTTCTCAAACGGGCCGGCCATGAAGTGGTCATGTTCGACCAGGCCAACCCCGATACGCCGGACGACCTCATTGTCGCGGAAACTCTCCGCCAGCGTCCCGACCTCGTTGGGTTCAGCTTCCTCTCGACCACCAGCTACCCCTACGCCAAGCTGCTGGCCCGCCGGATCAGAGCGGCCGACACGAGCGTCAAGATCGCCTTCGGCGGGGTCTTCGCATCGCTCAATGCCCCGCTGGTGAAGGTGCAGGTTCCGGAGGTGGACTTCGTCTGCCGCGGCGACGGCGAGCAGCTCATCCTCGACCTGCTGGAGCGGCTGGACGATCCGTCGACCGTGGCCGGCGTGACCTGGCAGGAGAAGGGGGGCCGCCTGCGCCAAAACCCGAACCGGGAGCTGGACCGAAATCTGGACCAATGGCCCTTCCCGGACCGGGAGAGCCTGCCCCTTGACTTCGTGGAATCGATGCCCCTCGACGTCCCCGCCGTCCTGTCGCTCGACCGTTTCACGACCATGCAGACGTCGCGCGGCTGCCCCTGGCCGTGCGTCTTCTGCGACATCCCGATCTTCAACGAAGGGAAATGGCGCTCCCGGAGCGCGGGTCACGTCGTCGAGGAGTTCCGGCACCTCGAGAGGGAAGGCTACGGCGCCGTCTTCTTCGTCGACGACCACTTCCTTCTCCAGCCGCGGCGGATCGAGGCCATCTGCCAGGGGATCGGCGAGCACGGGATCACCATCGAGTGGGGCTGCGAGGGGCGGGTGGACTCCGTCTGCATGGACCTCTTCCCGACCATGGCCAAGGCCCATTGCCGCACCCTCATGTTCGGCATCGAGAGCGGCAGCCAGAAGAGCCTGGACCGGCTCAAGAAGGAGCAGACCCTGGCCGAGATCGAGACGGCGGTGTTGAGGGCCAAGACAGCCGGAATCGAGATCGTCCATGGCTTCTTCGTGGTGGGGATCCCCGGCGAAACCGAGGAGGACCTTCGGGCCACCTTTCGGTTCGCCTCGAAAATCCGGATCGACAGCTTCGGCTTCAATCGGCTGTGCGTCTACCGAGGAACACCGCTGTGGCATGAGTACGTGCAGCGCGGCCTCGTGAGCGACGCGACCGATTGGTACAAGTACTTCAAGTGCACCTCCATCGACCCCACCTGTCTCTCCGGTGAAGAGGTCCACCGGATCAGGTCGGAGGAGATGCGGAAGCTGATCCTTTACAAGTTCACCCACCACCCCCACCAGACCTTCAGGCTGCTGCGGCGCTTCACGCGCCACATGCCGCTCCGCGATGTCATTTACCTGCTCGTGAAACCCTTCCTGGGGAAGAAGAGGGGAGCCACTAAGGCCGAGGAGATCTCCCGCGCGGTGGAGCACGGCGATCTCAAGAGCGCGGCGGCCGACATGACGCTGGTGGCCGATGATGCCCTCGAACAGGTGATCAAGAGCTCGCGGGCCGAACGGGCGCGCATCCAGGCCGAGGCCGAGGCCGAACAGCTGAGCGCCCGAGCCTGAAGATCCCGCATGTTGGCTACTGCAGGCTGTCCCTTGAGATCTTGACGACCGACCTATAATTATGGTCACATGACCAACTATGTTGGTCGGACTGTCCAGCCCGTTCGGGGGCAAGACGCGCACGCGCGTGCTTCTCGCCCTGAGCCTGCTCGAGCAGAGCTACCCCAGGGAACTGGCCCGGATTCTCGACACGTCGCTCTATGGTGTCCAGACGGCTCTGCGGGGTCTTGAATTGGATGGCATCGTGTCCGGCCGCAGCCTGGGACGCACGCGTGTCTTCTGTGTCAATTCACGCTACTTCGCGTACGAAGATCTGCAGCGTTACCTGCGACGCCTCACGGAGCCGGAGTTCGATCTCAAGAAGCGAATCGAGACGCTGCGGCGGCGGCCCCGCCGCACCGGAAAGTCCCTGTGACGCTCACCAAGCGATCGAGGCTGAGCGAGGTCGCATTGTGCGTGGGGGAGGCTCTCGAAGCGGCCGGGATCCGCGCCGTCCTGACAGGCGGCGCCTGCGCCAGCCTCTACTCGGGCGGCCTCTACCAATCGTCCAATCTGGACTTCATCATTCAGGGCAGCGTCTCGTCCGAAAGGCTCGACCGGGCCTTGGCCGTGGTCGGGTTCCTCCGCAAGGGCCATCACTACGAGCACCGCGAAGCCCCGTTCCTGGTTGAGTTTCCCGCCGGCCCTCTCGCGATCGGCAAAGACTTCCGGATTGAGCCGATCGAATACAGGATACGAAGGGCGACAATCCTGGCCCTGTCCTCGACCGACTCGTGCCGGGACCGTCTCGCCGCGTTTTATCACTGGACCGATCGCCAGAGCCTGAAGGTCGCAGCCGTGATTGCGCGCCGGCACAAGGTTGATATGGACCTGCTGCGGCGGTGGAGCGAGCAGGAAGGCGCGAAGGCTGGATTCGCGGAGTTTCTCTCGCTGGTGAAATCGACCCGCAGGCCCGGGCGTGGCCGCCTTGCCGGCGCCTGACCGCGCCTGGAACCGCCTGACGGGGCAGGTCAGGCATTATTCACCCCCCTATGAAGCTCGCATTGCTGAAGGCCGCCGCCCGGATCCTGCGCCAGGCGCCGGAGGGATCGGGCGAAGCCGGCGTCCTAGGGCTGCGGGAATGCGAACTTGATCTCCGGGGAGACCGTCTCGGCGGCGCTGACCTTGTACATCTCGCGCGCCGTCATCGCGAGCCTGCCGGCGACGAAGACATACGGGATCTGCTGGATGCGCGCGTTGTTGATCGTCACCGATTCGTTGTAGAACTCGCGCCGGTCGGCGATCTCATTCTCCAGCGCCGTGACCCGCCCCTGAAGTTGCGTGAAGTTCTGGTTGGCCTTGAGGTCGGGATAGGCCTCGGCGACCGCGAACAGGCTCTTGAGCGCCCCGGCCAGGTCGGCGCCGGCCTGAGCCATGCCGGCCGGCCCCTGCGCCTGCAGATACTTGGTGCGCGCCTCCATCACCTTCTGCAGCGTGCCCCGCTCGTACTGCATGTACCCCTCGCAGACCTTCACCAGCTTCGGGATCTCATCATAGCGCTGCTTCTCCAGGACCTCGATGTTGGACCACGACTTGTCGACGTTGACCTTGATCTGCACCAGCTGGTTGTAGATCCCGATGAAGTAGCCGACGGTGATGACCACCGCGAGCCCGAACGCGATCAGCACCACGAGACCCATCGTTGCCTCCCTATCGCAGAAGTGATTCCCACGGGAATGTCCAACGTACCGGCAGAACACCGAAGCGGCCCACAATCGACGCAGCCATCACCACGACTCCCGCGCCGCCTGCCGCGACGGCGCCGAACGCCCTCCATCCGAGCGACCGGACCACGCTGCGCTCGTCGCGATCCGAGATCAGAAAGGTGTCCTCGACATCGCCCTTGCCGATGCAGAGGTTGTCCTGCGGCTCCGCCGGGCGGCTGACCCGGTCGCGGAAGATCTCATCCTTGATCACGGCGACGGCACCGGCCCACTCCTGCGTGTTGATCGTTCCGTCGCCGTCCAGATCGAACCGTTTGACGGTCCCCGGGTCCTTCTTGATCTGCTGCAGCCTCTGCTGCAGCTCGAGCCGCTCATCGGCGACGATGTCGTGAAGCTTCGCCACGTTGCCGATCACGTACACGAAGTCGCCCGGATGGATGCGCCACTCGGTCCTGCGCGTGCGGCGGGACAGCCAGCCGCCGTCGCGGGCGATGTCGCGGTAATCCCGGCCGAGCATCGCCTCGCCGCCCAGCGGGTTGATCAGGATCCGGCCGGTCGGGTCCTCGACGCGGAAGGGGGAGGATGATTCGCCCTGATCGATCGTCACCCACTCGCTCCCGCGACGGCCGGAGCTGCGCTCTTCCTCGACGAGGTAGCGGTAATAGACGCACATGGTGCCCGACAGCGGCGCCGGCAGCGTTCCCTCGTTGACGGCCTGGCCGGTGATCTCAGCCAGCCCCATCGCGACCGAGCGGATCGATGATTTCGGGATGTTCTCGATCATGTTCTTCTCGCGCAGCTGGCGGAATCCCCAGCGGATCGCCCAAGCGGCGGCGACGGCCGCCGTGAGATCGAGGATCCACTCGAGATCACCCGCCGCGCTCGTGGCCACGAGCCCTTTCGAGGCGGTGATCCCGAATGCCAGGGCGACGAAGATCGACCAGATCCAGCGCTTCGGAATCGACACGCCGCCGATCGACAGGGCCATGCGCACACCTCTCCTGACCGGTTCAAATATAGGGTTTCTGAACCCTTACGCAAGCGAGGCAGGCGCCGGAGCGCGCCCGGTATACAATTCTCGATGTCGGGGAGCTGACGCGTGCCGCGCCCTAGGCTCGGCGGGCACCTGGGGGTTGCCTTCTGAGCCGCTCGTGATCTCCGCGCGATCCCGTCCCGGCCGCGAGGCGCTCCCGGAACCACTGACGCGCCAGGTCCGCGGCCCGTTCCAGGGTTCCCGGTTCCTCGAACAGGTGGGTCGCCCCCGGCACGATCACGAGCTCCTTCTCGCAGCGCAGCAGGTCATACGCCGCGCGATTCATCTGGATCACGCGGAGATCATCTCCGCCGACGATCAGGAGCGTTGGCGCCAGGACTCGAGGCAGGAAGTGGGTCGCAAGGTCGGGGCGCCCTCCCCTCGATACGATGGCGCTCACGAGGCTCGGCTCCCGGGCGGCCGCTTCCAGCGCCGCGGCGGAGCCGGTGCTGGCTCCGAAATATCCAATCGGCAGCGCCCGGATCGCTCCGTGGCGCCTCGTCCAATGGGCCGCCACCAGAAGTCGATCGGCCAGAAGGTCGATGTCGAAGATCGTGTCCGGGTCGCCCTCTTCGGATTCATCGAGCAGATCGAGCAGAAGGGTCGCGATCCGTCCCTGCTCCAGGGCGCGCGCGACGGAGGTGTTGCGCGGACTCAATCGCCCGCTCCCGCTTCCGTGCGCGAACAGGGCGATTCCGATCGGCTCGTCGGGAACGGACAGAATGGCCCGGAGAGTCGCCTCGTCGGCCGACAGGGTCACGTCCTGTCTGAATCCAGCCGGGCCATCCTTCGTCGGCATGGCAGTCACCTCCTCCTGAACCCGCCCTTTGGCGAGGCCCGTCAGACGGCCTTGTGGTGGGCGGGCCCGAACTCGCTCAGCGCCGCGCGGACCTCATCGTCCTCCACCGAGGCGAAGTCGACGTAGAACTGTCCCAGAGCATAGAACGGCTCGGGAGCGAAGGGGCAGACCACCTCGTCCGCCTCGGCGAGCAGGGCCATGCATGCCTGCCTGGATCCGACCGGCACGGCGACGACGAGGCGCGCGGGCCGATGTTGTCGGACGGAGCGCACCACCGCGCGCATCGTGGAACCGGTCGCCAGGCCGTCGTCGACCAAAAGGACGGTGCGGCCATGGATGCGGGGCATGGGCCGCCCTTCGCGGTAGCTCGCCTCGCGCTTCCGGGCCGTCAGCATCTCGGTTTCGGTCACGGCCTGAACATACGAAGCGGGCACCCCCAACCGTTCGATCATCTCGTCGTTGAGCACGCGGCCGCCGCTGGCGGTCACCGCGCCGATCGCCAGCTCCGCCTGGTAGGGGGCTCCGAGCTTGCGGGCCACGGCGACGTCCAGGTCGGCCCCCAGGCGACGGGCGACCTCGGCCGCCACGACCACCCCGCCGCGCGCGATCCCGAGCACCAGGGTGTCCTGCCCACGGTACTCCTTCAGGTGGGTCGCAAGGGTCGCGCCCGCGTCGCGGCGGTCGCGGAAGAGAGCGCCGGACTCCAAGGGTCGTACGAATTCACGATTCATGGGAACCTCCTTCAAGGGCGCGGCGGCATGAGACTCCGCTCCCGCCTGCCGGCGATCGCGACCGTGCTCGCCTGCGGTCCCTGTTCCCCCGTTTCTTCGGCGAACCGCACGCGCGAGCCGACGGTCAACTGGTCGAAGCCGTCCAGAACGCTGTTGGCGTGGAAGTAGATCTCGCGACCGTCGCGGGTCAGGAGGAAGCCGTAGCCATCCTCGGCATCCAGCATGGCGACGCGGCCGTACACGGTCCCGCCGTGCGCCTTCACCTGGCCGCGCCGGCGGCGCGCCTCGTCCATCAACTCCCGCCGCGTCGCGTCGAAGGCGTCGCGGATGGCGACCCGCACGTCGGCATGCGATTCGTGCTCGCGGGGGTCGCGGCGCACGACCAGCTCCTTCCCGGGGACCGTCGCGTCCACGCGCACGTGGTACAGATTTCCCGTGCGGTGCCGGTGGTGAGGCGCCTCGACCACGACCCGGCAGCCGATCATGCGGGGAAAAAATTTCTCCAGCCTGGCCGATCTCCGGCGCACGATCGCCTCGATCGCCAGGTCGGGTTCCATGCCTCGGAAGGTGATCTGAACCGGCAGCGCCATGATTTTCTCCCGTCATCGAAGCTTCAATATTGGATAGAGCAAGTCATGTGCCAGAGCCTCGCGAGGCGCGGCTCTATTGAGCGTCAAACGCACCCCTCCATTGCGAGGATGACCTTGCGGCACGGGACTTGCAATATCTCTAATTGGAATCAGGAGCGCTGATACGCTCCGGGAGGATGAGATGCGCTGCCAGGACATCATGAAGAGGCCCGTCGTCTGTTGCAAGGAAACGGAAACCGCCCAGACCGCGGCGCTGAAAATGCGCGACGAGAACATCGGGTTCCTGCCGATCTGTAACGCCGAGGGCGGGATCGTCGGCGTCCTGACCGACCGGGACATCACGATTCGCGTCTGCTCCGAGGGTCTCGACCCTCAGAAGGCGCTCATCGGCGAGGCGATGACCCGCCAGGTCGTATCCTGCCGGCCCGGTGACGAGGTGGGCTACGTTGAGGGGCTGATGATCAAAAACCACAAGTCCAGGATTCTCATCCAGGACGAGAAGGGCCGGCCGGTCGGGGTCATCAGCCTGTCGGACATCGCGCAGCACGACAGGGTGTACGCCGCCGAGACCATCCGGCAGGTTTCCTCCCGGGAGATCCGGCTGGTCTAGCCGGCTCTCTGCGGACAGGGGCGCCCGGCCGATCCTGATCACCCAGCCGGGCGCCGACCGCGGCAGGCCGCAAGATTCGTTCAGCCGGGTACGCGCAGAGGTCCAAGGACGTAATGTTTGCGTCTCGAGTCCCGGCGCCGTCCCGGCCCCGCGCACCAGACGGGAGGTTCCCTTGTTTCAGTTTGAGCCGGGCCCGACGGACGGCGGTCATGCCCGACGCTGTGGAATCGTGCTGGCGGCGGGAGAGGGGATGCGCCTTCGCCCGCTGGTGAGCCGCCTCATCGGCGAGATCCTCCCCAAGCAATACGTCAGCTTTGTCGGCAGGCGCTCGATGCTCGAGCATACCCTGCAGCGGGTGGAGCGCTTGATCCCGCGCGAGCGACTCTTCACGGTCGTGAGCGAGAGCCACCTGCAGCAAGGCGCCGCGCTCCGGCAGATCGCATCGCGTCCTCCGGAGACCGTCGTCATCCAGCCCGACAACCGGGATACGGGGCCCGGCCTTCTCCTGCCGCTGGTCCGGCTGCAGCGGCGCTATCCCGAGGCCCTGGTGGCCGTCTTCCCCTCCGACCACTTCATCCTGGAGGAGGATCGGTTCATGGCCCACGTCGCCATCGCCTTCCGGTTCGTCGAGGATGATCCCTCCCGGATCGTCCTTTTAGGAGTCAAGCCGGATGGACCGGAGACCGAGTACGGCTACATCCTTCAGGAGGAGGAGCAAGGGATCCGGGCCACGCCCGGGCTGCGCGGGGTGGCGCGTTTCGTCGAGAAGCCGCCTCCCGAGCAGGCGCGGGATCTGGTCGCGCGCGGCGGATTGTGGAACACGCTGGTGATGATTTTCCGCGCCGAGACCTTTCTGGAGCTGGTACGTGCCATTTCGCCATCGCTGGGGATCGCCTTCGACGACATCGCCCGGGCGATCGGAACGGCGGGGGAGTCGGAGAGGGTGAGGGAGATCTATCGCCGCATGCCGCCGGTGAACCTGTCGCGGGACCTGCTGGAGAACCTTCCCCTTGCCGAGCCGTCGCGGCTCGCAGTCCTTGCCGTTCGCGGCGTGCAGTGGAGCGACTGGGGATCGGAGGCCCGGGTTCTGGAGACCCTGCGGACCGGCCTGCCGGTGGAACGACGCTCCCAGGCGGCCGGCGCGCTGGCCGCCTCCTCCTCACGGATCCCCGCCGGAGCGGGACTGAGGGCCTGACCGACGCAGCGCACCAGACCGCCACGGCGGCGCGATGAAGATCACTCCCTTCCTGAGCGGCGATCCGATCCTCATCCCTCCGCACGTCGACTCCTTGTCTTCCCTGTGGACCGAAGTCGGGGACGTCCTTCCGGGGCCCCCGGGGCAAATCGTCCTCGCGCCGCGCGTGGCGCTCGTGCACGCGCTGGGCGGCACCGGCGGGAGGACGACCGTGCGCTGGGCCCGGTTACCGCATGGCCCGTCCCTCCACCCCGGAACCCGACCCGCTGAGATCGTCATTCTCCTCACCGCCCCCTGGTCGCTCGGGGTCGTGGCGCTGCGCCTGGCCGCCCGCCTGAAGGCTTGCCTGCGAGATGCTGCCGTGCTCGAGCAGGTCCGCCTGGCCCGCACCCGGGAGTCGCTCGTGGCCGCCCTGGCCGGCATCGAAGAGACGGCCGGGGAAGCGCCGCTCGCTCCCTCCGAGGTGCTCGGGATCCTGGGCACCACCTCCGGCGGACTCGCGGCGGGGGAAGTGGCGCGCCGGCAACGGGAATGCGGCGCCAACCAGCTGGAGCGCGTGCGCCAACGCCCGCTGATCCTGCGCCTGCTGGAACAGTTCGTGAGTTTTTTCGCAGTACTCCTATGGGTCGGGGGCGGATTCGCCTTTCTCGCCGGGATGCCTCCGCTGGGCTGGGCCATCTTCGCGGTCATCCTGATCAACGGCCTGTTCAGCTTTCTGCAGGAGTACCGCGCGGAGCGCATGGTCGAGGCGCTGCAGAGCCTTCTGCCTCGCATCGTCCGCGTGGTGCGTGACGGGGTGGAATCGGACCAGCCCGCCGCCGACCTCGTCCCCGGCGACATCGTGCGCGTGGAAGAGGGGGACCCGGTTCCCGCCGACGGTCAGCTTTTGGCGGCGGCCGGCCTTCGGGTGGACCAGAGCGCGCTCACCGGCGAGTCCCACCCGGCGTTCAAGCTGCCGGCGACCTCGGACGACCGGGCGCGGGTGCCGCGCGTCGAGCGCCAGGAGCTCCTGTTCGCGGGAACCGCCGTGCTGGCCGGCGAGGGGACCCTGGTCGTCACCGCCACCGGCATGACCACGGAGATCGGTGACATCGCGCGCCTGACGCAGTCGGTGACCGAAGAGCCGAGCCCTCTGCAGCGCGAGATGGTTCGGGTCACCCGCGTGGTGACGATCCTGGCGCTTTCCTTCGGACTCGTGTTCCTCGTCCTGGGAGTCGCCACCGGTGCGCTCTCCTTCGCCCAGGGGTTCCTCTTCGCCCTGGGAGTCATCATCGCCAACGTGCCGGAGGGGCTGCTCCCGACGCTGACCCTGGCACTGGCCCTCGGGGTTCAGCGCATGGCCCGCCAACGCTGCATCGTGAAACGACTGTCGGCCGTCGAGGCCCTCGGCTCCACCAGCGTCATCTGCACCGACAAGACGGGAACTCTCACCCGGAACCGCATGGCCGCGCACTTCCTCTGGATATCTGGCCGCACGATCACGGCCGACGGCCTCGGCCCCGGCGCACCGGCGGACGTGCGCGAGCTTCTCGAGGCGGCCTGCCTCGTCTGCCAGGCCACGGCGGAGCGCGGCGATCCGACCGAGATGGCTCTCCTGGTCGCGGCGAAGCAGGCCGGAGCGGATCCGGATCGGCTGCGCGGCGCGCGCGCCATCCTCGCTCCTTACCCGTTCGACTCGTTCCGCAAGCGGATGACTCTGGTGCGCGCCGCAGGCATGGACGCGATCGCCTACGTCAAGGGAGCTCCGCGCGAGACCGTGGCGCTGTGCCGGGAGGTGCGCTGGTATGGCAAGACCCGGCCGCTGTCCCGGGAGCTGCGCGAGACCATCCTTGCGGAACACGACCGGCTGGCCTCGCTCGGCTTGCGCATTCTCGCGGTGGCCGTGCGGCCGCTGCCGGCGGCCCTGGTCGGCGCGCCCGTGGGAGAGATCGAGCGCGACCTCACGCTCCTCGGCCTGGTCGCCCTGTGGGATCCACCCAGGCCGGAGGTGCCAGAGGCGATCGCCCTGTGCCGGCGGGCGGGCATCCGAGTCGTGATGGTGACCGGGGACTACGGCCTGACCGCGCGCGCCATCGCCAGGCAGATCGGGCTGCCGGTCGAGAAGGTGATCAGCGGCGAGGAGCTCGACCGCCTTCCAGCCGACGCCTTGCGCGGGATCCTGACCGAGCCGGGAATCCTGTTCGCCCGCACTTCACCGGCTCACAAGCTGGCCATCGTGACGGCCCTGCGTGATCTGGGAGAGGTGGTGGCGGTCACCGGCGACGACGTCAATGACGCCCCCGCCCTGAAGGCCGCCGACATCGGCGTGGCGATGGGGCAGCGGGGCAGCGAGGTGGCGCGCGAGGCCGCGGAGATGGTCATCACTGACGACAACTTCGCCTCGATCATCTCCGCCATCCGCGAGGGGCGGACCATTCACGCCAACATGGGCAAGTTCGTGACGTACATTTTTGCTTCCAACGTGCCCGAGCTGGTGCCCTTCTTGATCTTCGTGTTCTTCGGTGTGCCTCTGCCGCTCACCGTGATGCAGATCCTGGCCGTGGACCTCGGGACGGACATGCTGCCGGCGCTGGCGCTTGGCGCCGAGCCGACCGAGCCGGGGGTGATGGACCGGCCGCCGTGCCCGCGGGGACAGCGCCTGCTGGGAGGGGCGCGGCTGCTGCGCGCCTACGCCTTCCTGGGCGCGGCCGAGGCGGCGCTGTCGCTGGCCGCCTTCTTCTGGACCTACTGGATCGCGGGGTGGCGCCCGGGACTGCCGATGGCGGGGAGCGGGGATCTGTACCACCGCGCAACCACGATGACGCTGGCGGGGATCGTGGCCGCTCAGGTCGGCAACGTCTTCGCCTGCCGCACCGATCGTGAGTCGATCTTCCGGGTGGGGCTGCTCCGCAACCGGCTGGTGCTGCAGGGGGTCGCCGCCGAGATCGGCGTCATGCTGCTCCTCGTCATGGTGCCGCCCCTGGCGCGCCTCTTCGAGCTTGCACCCCTCCGGTTCCGCGAGTGGGGCATCCTGCTCGTCTTTCCTTTCGTCATGATCGTCCTCGAGGAGATCCGCAAGTGGCTGGCGCGCATCGGGAGTCTCAGGTCTCCCCGCGAATGACTCGCAGGAGCGCGAGATCCTCTCGACGGATGCCGCCGGTCACCGCCGACACCAGCGTGAAGACCATCAGGACGACCGCCCCCTCTCCGGCGAGATGAATCAAGGCGGGTAAACGCGCCACCTCGAGTCCGGATGGCGGCGCCACGATCAGGTTGAACGTCCACCCCGCCATCAACCCCGCGAGACCCGCCAGAGGCAGACCCGCCACCCATCCGCGGACCGATGGAGCGAACCGGCCGGAGGTGGCCCGGCGGGCCCCGACAACGAGGATCGCCGCCGCGACGACCGAGGCGATGAGGCTCCCGCACGCCACGCCCGGCGCCTGGAATCGAACCGCCAGGGCGAGAGCGAAGAGCAGATTCAGCACCGAGGCCGACATCGCCGAGGATGCCTCCAGGCCGGCGTGGCCCATGCCTCGAAGGACCAGCCTCAAAGGCGAAGCCAAGAGCGCCAGCATGGTGGCCGCGGCCAGCAGCCGCGCGGTCGTGCCGGCTCCGGGAGGCTCCGGCTGGCCGGTCCAGGCCCGAAGGATCCCGCCCGCGTCAACCATCACGACCACGGCGCAGGGGACGACGATGAGCGCGACGTAGCGGGTCGAGCGCTCCAAGAGCGGCACCAATCGATGCGTCTCGCTGCGGGCCTCCAGGCGGCTGGCCAGCGGAGCGAGGACGGGGAGCGGCAAGGCTCCCGCGATGTTCAGCGCCGCCGCCACCCGCGCGCCAAGCTCGTAGGCGCCGGCGACCGCGAGTCCGGGTCCGGCGGCCAGCGCCAGGCGCGGCACATGCTTCGCCAGAATCTCCGCTGCCCGGGTCATCTGCACCTTGAGGCCGAACGACAGGACCTCGCGCCAGGCCGAGGCGGGAGCCCGGAAAGGCCGCAGCCGAAGCTGCGGGCAAAGACGGTACGCCGCGCACCCTTCGAGAAGCGAAGCGAGCAGCGCGGCCGCAAGGGAGTTGTAGCCCATCCCCCGCAGATCTCCCCCGGACAGGACGATGACCGCCGCACCGAGTCCCTCGAGGACCGCCACGCCCGCCCCGATGCGACCCAGGACATCGATCCGCTGAGCGCCCGCCACGACCCCGCGGAACACCGACAGGGCCAACCTCATGAGGACCGTGGCCATGACGCATCCGAAGACGGTGGGCGCCACCTCCTTGAAATGACCGTCCCGCGAGATCGTCGCCACGACCGACGGCCCGGCGATCGCGGCCACGACGGCAAAAAGAGAGGTCACGACCAGATGGAATCCGATCCCGGCGGCCGCGGTCGCATTGAGATCTTCGGCGTCACCGCGGGCGATCGCCCGCGCGGTGAACCGGGCGTAAGAGCCGCTGATGGCGAGTTCGAAGAGTCCGGCGGCATGCGCCAGCGACCAGGAGGCTCCCCACAGTCCGAGCCCCTCGATGCCGAATCTGGCGACGACGAGCGGTGTGAGCATGAAGCCGACGACGGCGCTGGCAACCGACTCGACCCCGCCCCAGGCGACGCCTCGAACCGCGTTGCGGCGATCGGACGAGGTCACCGCACGGAAGGTTTCTTCTCTTGTCATCGGGCCCTCTGGCTGGTCGCGCCGGCGGACAGAGACAATATTGTGACCGGCCCGGCGCCGGGCAAGTCTCCGCGGCCACCCCGGAGCCTGGCCTCCTGGCCGTCCGAGGCGTCCGCGAGGCGTCCGCGCTTGACGGCGGCCCCGCGAATTGTTTAAAGGGTGGTGCATGAGCGCGTCAGAAGAGAGTGACGCATGAGCGCGCCAGGGGAGAGCGACCGATGAGCGCACCACAGGCTGGTGAGCGGCTCCGCGTGACGGCCCTGGAGGCCGGCGCCATCCGGCACGTCCGTCTGGCCGGGAGCACGGGGAACATCATCGATGCGGCGATGAGCCGGGCGCTTCACGATCTGTTCCGCGACGCGGGCCGGGCCCGCGACCTCAAGGCGGTCATTCTGCAGGGTGAGGGCGCCCACTTCTGCTACGGCGCCAGTGTCGAGGAGCACCTGCCGGAGCATGTCGCGGGGATGCTGCGCGGCTTCCATGGCCTGTTCGCCGCCATGCTCGACAGCGCCGTGCCGGTGCTCGCCGCGGTGCGCGGGCGCTGCCTGGGGGGCGGGCTGGAGCTCGCCGCCTTCTGCCACCGCGTGTTCGCCTCTCCCGACGCGCAGCTCGGCCAGCCGGAGATCGTGCTGGGCGTTTTTCCGCCGCTGGCCTCGACCTTCCTGCGCGAGCGGGTCGGCCGCGGCGCCGCCGAGGATCTCTGCCTCAGCGGCCGGACCATCGCGGCGCCGGAGGCGCTGCGGGTCGGCCTGGTGGACGCGCTGGCCGACGATCCAGTCGAGGCGGCGCTGACTTATGCGCGCGAGCATCTCCTGCCGCGCTCGGCTGCGAGCCTGCGTCACGCCGTGCGCGCCGTGCGCTGCGACCTGACGGCGCGTTTCAAGGTCGACATCGCCGCGCAGGAGCGGCTGTACCTCGACGATTTGATGAAGACGGCGGACGCGGTCGAGGGGATCCGGGCCTTCCTCGAGAAGCGGCCGCCGCGTTGGAGGAATGCATGAAGGGCGCACCGCTTCGGACTGGCGATGGTCGGGGGACAGGGGGGCGGTTTATTTCCTCCAGGGCGGTGTCGTGAAGCCATCCTCCGGCTTGAGGTGCTCGAACTCCTCCCCTTTCTCCCGGAACTTCGTGGTCACTTCCTGAATCTTCGCATCCTCCTCCTAGACCCAGCGCGGGCCTTCGTCGGTGGTGGACAGCGCCCGGAGATTTTTCTGGGTTTTGAGGAACTCGTCCATCGCCTCGCTGCCGGTGCTGGCGACCTCGAAGTGCGTGCGGGCCTTCATGATGAGGCCGACGAACTTCCCTTCGGCATAGAGCTTGACCTTCACCGCGTATCCCAGATGGCGCACCTCCTTGAGAGGCATTCTATTGCAGACCGCGTGCCGTGAATGGCGCCCCGGAACGCCAGCCCGGATTTCTCACCGGTTTCGTGCTGCGACCGCGCTCGTCCCGCGAGGAAGTTGCGTCAGGGTTCCGGGGATCGGTCGCCCGCGCGAAAAAAATCGTGATTCGAGCGGGCGCCGGGAGATGACTCCACCCCGTAAACAGCGCTTCGGAACCGGATCGCGCAGATGGCACCGATCTTGCCAATTACGGGGTCGTGTTGAGTCCCACATGCCACGGCGCGACGAGGTGCACCGGAACCGTCACGAGAAACAGGGGGGTCAACTAATGAAGAGACTTCTAATTGCCACGTTGGCGCTTGCGGCCCTCGCCATCGTCCCCGCCGCCCAGGCGCAGACGACCCAGCAGGTGCCGATCGAGGGCAGCTCCATCCCGCAATTCGTCGACCCGCTGCCCGGCCTCGTGGTCGTTGATGGCACCCAACCGATCACTCTGACAATGTGCGAGTTCAAGGCGAACGTGCTGCCGACCGGGACGTTCGAACCTGGGGTCGCGCCGGAGACCTGGGTATGGGGTTACATCGTGGGGACCGAGTGCCCCTCCACGACCCGGAGCACCTACCTCGGGCCGGTGATCATCGCCCAACGCGGCATCCCGACCGAGGCGACGTTCATCAACAACCTCGGCGACGCTTCCACCACGCGCGTCCTAGCCTACAAGAACTCAACCGATCAGACGATCCACTGGGCCGACCCGATCAACAAGGAGCAGAACGCCTGCTCGGAGGAGGCGATGCTGAATGAGGGGATGCCTCCGGTCGGGGAGTGCGCCGAGAATTATCGTGGCCCGATCCCGGCGGTGGTCCACCTGCACGGCGGCGATGTGCCGCCCGAGATCGACGGCGGGCCCGATGCCTGGTTCACCAGCGACGGAATGTACCAGGGACACGGCTACTACAGCTTCCCGGGGACCGGCGGCCTGGGCACCAACATGGCGGTCTACCGCTACCCGAACAACCAGGAACCGGCACCCATCTGGTTCCATGACCACGCCTTGGGGGCCACCCGTCTGAACGTCTACGCGGGATTGGCCGGGGGTTACCTGATCACCGACCCTGCCGATATTTCGATCCCCTCGAACCTTCCCGGACCGATTCCGCTCGTCATCCAGGACCGGATGTTCGACAAACAGGGGCAGCTCTACTTTCCAGCCGGGACGCCGGACATCCCTAACCCCGATCACCCTTACTGGGTCCCCGAGTTCACGGGGGACACCGTCGCGGTGAACGGCCACGTGTGGCCTTATCTCAATGTCGAGCCGAAGCGTTATCGGCTCCTGTTCATCAACGGCTCGAACGCCAGGACCTACGAGATGTTCCTGTCCAGCCAGGCCACCAAGGCCCGGGGGCCGGCTTTCTGGCAAATCGGCACCGATGGAGGGTACCTGGACCTCCCGGTCAAGATCGATCCCGGTGCGTCGGGGAACCAGCTGCAGAAGCTACTGCTGATGCCGGGCGAGCGGGCCGACGTGATCGTCGACTTCGCCGGCCTGGCGCCGGGGACCACGCTGATTCTTCGCAACGTCGCCAAGACCCATTACCCGGCCGGCGACACGGTCGAGGGAAGGACCCTCGGGCGGATCATGCAGTTCCGGGTGATCGCCGGCGTGGGCACCGACACCAGCTACGATCCGGCGAGCGGCGGCGCCCTGCGCACCCCGATGGTTCGGCTGGTCGACCCGGTGGCGGGCACTCTCGCTCCGGGGGTGGTTGCCCAGAAGAGCCGCCAGTTGACGCTGAACGAGGTGATCTCCGAGCCGATTACCGTGAACGGAATCGACTATGAGGGCGGTCCGGAGGAGGTGCTGGTCAACAACACGGAATGGGACGGCAAGGATGTGAATGGAAATGTCCGCCCCGATTTCACGCTCATCGCCGTCGGCGGCAGCACCACGGGTTACTCCGAGCTGCCGAAAGAAGGCGAGACCGAGATCTGGGAGATCATCAACACCACCGCCGACGCCCACCCGGTCCACTTGCACCTGGTGCAGTTCCAGCTCATCAACCGCCAGAACTACGACACCCGCAAGTATATGGCGGCCTATGCCGAGGCTTACGGCGGCACGATCGTGGACAGCTTCGGCCCGCCCAACGACTACAACATCCCGAACGCCGATGGCGCCGTGGGAGGCAATCCCGGCGTGGGCGCCTTCCTCAAGGGTCCCGCGAGGCCGCCGCAGGCGAACGAGGCGGGCTGGAAGGACACGGTGATGATGCTGCCCGGCCAGGTGACCCGGATCGCCGTTCGCTGGGCGCCCATGGATCTGCCGGCGAGCACTCCTCCCGCAGAAGCCTCTACGCCTTCAGTCCCGATGGCGGTCACGGGTACGTCTGGCATTGTCACATCATCGACCATGAGGACAACGGGATGATGCGACCGACCAGCGTGCGATCGAACGGAGCCGCGACCCGCACCTACATCAAGGGGATCGATTACTGAGTCATCCCGCAAAGGTGACGAGGGCCGCCCTCTGGAGGCGGCCCTCGCTGTTTCTCCCGAACCTCCGGAGTCGTCCTGATGCGAGCCGCTCCACTGGGCGTGACACTTCTTTTGGCGGCCCTCCTCCTGACTCCGGGCTTGACGGTGAGCCTCCAATCCGAGACGTCGTCCGCCACCACCCTGGTCCCTGAAGCCGGCGGTCGCTGGAGAGCCGACAACGGGGCCCAGCAGCTCCGGGTCCTGTTCTCCGCGGATGGGCTGCGGATCGTTCCGCTGGATCCGGGCGGGCCCCCCTGGGAGTGGGGAATCTTTCTGACCCGCTACGGAGAGCCGGGGGATCTCCAGGCCTCGGGATACCCCTTTCTTGCGGCCGGGGAAGATCGTGTCGACTACTTGCGGGGCCCGCTGGTCGAGTGGTTCAGGAACAGCCCCGCGCCGGCCAACGATCTCTGCGGCGGGGCCGAGGTCATCCCGGGGGATGGCCCCTTCCCTCACCTTTCATCGGTCGCGGAGATCAGCGATGCCACCACCATCGGCGACCCTCCGTCACCTTCCTGCCAGGCCAACGTCTCCCGGAGCGTCTGGTACGCTTTCACTCCGACCACCACCGCCCTCTACAGTTTCTCGGTCTGCTCCGATGCGCCCACCGCCACGACGATCGAGGACACCGTCCTGGCCGTCTATTCCGCCTCCGGAATCTGCGCTGGGCTTTCCGAGATCAGCGGAGGATGTGACGATGACTCTTGCGGGGCCGTGGCGCTTCAGTCGGCCATTAGCAACATCGCCCTGACTGCCGGGATGAGCTACTACATCGTCGCCTGGAGTTACGGCACGACCGTGCCGCCGCCGGGCACCGGCAGCCTCCAGCTCCAGGTGGTCAAGCAGGTCCTGCCCGGTCCGGCCCCGGGCAACGACCGCTGCGACGGCGCCGAATCGATCCCCGGAGGTGGCCCGTTCCCCGCCCTGACGTCGGTCACCGCCGACATCAGCGGTGCGACGACCGCCGGGGATCCCCCCAGCCCCTCCTGCCAGTCGAACGTCTCCCGGAGCATCTGGTATTCGTTCACTCCGGCGGTGGGCGGTCGATACACCTTTTCGGCCTGCGCGGATGGCCCCACCGGAACCACGGTGGACGACACCGTCCTGGCTCTCTACACGGCCACGGCGGCGTGCTCCGGGTTCCTGGAGACGGCGGGAGGATGCGACGACGATTCCTGCGCCAGCGAAGCGGCTCAGTCCCTGATCTCCGGAGTGAACCTCACCGCCGGAACGAGGTACTACGTCGTCGTCTGGAAATACGGCAGCGCGGCTCCCGCGTCCGGGAACAGCGCGATCCAGTTGCGGGTGAGCCTGCCCGGATCGCCCGCCAACGACACCTGCGCCGCCGCGACGACCCTCCCCTTGGACGGCCCCGTCTCGGGGACCACCGTCGGCGCCATGAACGACGCGCAGCTTCCCTCCGGTTCGACCTGCTTCGCGGGGATCGGCCAGACCGTGTCCACGGCTTCCGGAGGCGAGGTGGCCTACCGGTTCACGGCCCCCGCGGAAGGGAGGTACTCATTCCGTGTGAGCGGCTATGAGTCCTCCAGGAACGCGGTGCTCTACGTCACGTCCGATTGTCCGCCTGGAGGGGCGCCGGCCCTGGTAGCCGATTGCCTGGGTGCGGCGAACCGGACCCCGACCTCCCCGGAGGAGGTGACCTGTCTCCCGCTCGGAGCGGGTCAATCAGTCTACCTCTTCGTGGACGAGGATACCTTGACCTCCGGCAGCGCCTTCACGCTGGAAGCGAACCTGTGTCGAATGGAGAGCGAGCCGAATGGCACTCCCGCCTCGGCGGGTGAGCCGGACTGCGGAATCGAAGGATCGATTGCCCCGCCGGGCGACATCGACTTCTACGCTCTCGGGATCCCCGAGACCGGCGCGCGGGTCTTCGCCATGGTGGATGGCGCGGCGGGGAACAGCACCGACTTCGATCTGCGCGTGACCACCGAGGCCGACACGCTGGAATACGACGACCTCAACAATGACGTTCCTTTCGGGACCGTGGCCCCCAATGCCGCCGGCACGCCCCTGAACGGGGCGGCATCCTATTTGAGGGTGACCCATTACAGCGCCGCGACCCAGGCGGAGCCGTATCGCCTTTATGCCACCCTCCAGCCTCATTCGACAACCGCCACTCCCGAGGTGGAGCCCAACAACTCCGTTTCGGCGGCCACCGGCGGGGCCAACGAGTATTATTCCGGCCGGCTGTCCGACGCGGGTGATCTCGACTTCTTCTCGTTTTCAGCCATCGCCGGAGAGATGATCCAGATCGGCCTCGATCTGGACCCCACCCGGGACAACACTCCCTTCAACGGATCCCTGGCGCTCCTGAACTCCTCGGGGGTGACCCTGATGCTGGCGAACGATTCCTCCCTCGGCTCCTCCATCGTCCCTGGAACCGGCAGCCTGACGGCGACGACCCCCGGTTCGCCGGGGGAGGCGATCGCCTACCGGATCCGGAGCGGCGGGACCTACTACGTGAAAGTCGCCTGGTCCGGTGGAACTCCCGGCGACTACCTGCTCTCCATCGCGCATGCCTGTCGGGTGAGCCCGCCCGCCGACCTGGAGGTGACCCAGACCGACACGCCCGACCCGGTGCCGAATGGCGGGGAGGTGATCTATTCGGTCACGGTGCGTAATCTCGGTCCCAACTCCGCCTCGGTGGTCACCCTGCGGGACGAACTTCCGGCCGGCTCGAGCTTCATTTCGGCCAGCCCCACGCAGGGGATCTGCACCGGCTCCGGACCGTTGATCTGCCATCTGGGCACGCTGGGAGCCGGCGCCTCGGCGAGGGTGAGCATCGCGGTCGGCGCACCACAGGCCTCGGGTCCCGTTTCCAATGACGCCCGCGCGGCCACGGCGGTGATCGATATCTCTACGGCCAACGACGACTCCACCGAGACCACCATGGTGGGACCTCCGCTCGATGGGGACGGGGACGGCGTCCCCGACGTTTCCGACTGCGCCCCGGCCGATGGGGCGGCGTGGAGCGTGCCGGGAGAGGCGACCGGCCTGGTCTTCGTCGCCGGCGATGCGGCCAGGCTGATCTGGTCCGCGCCCTCGATCCCCGGCGGCACCGTCGTCCATTACGATCTCCTCATGAGCACGGCGCCAGGAAGCTTCTCGCCGGCGGCCTGCCTGGCCACCGACATCACCACCACGTCCACGATCGACTTCGGCGTCCCCGGTGCGGTCTTCTATTACCTGGTGCGCGCCGAAAATGTCTGTGGTGGGAACCTGGGACTGAAGTCCGACGGGACTCCGCGCGCCGGGGTCTCCTGCCCCTGACGGTCCGTCTCGCACGCGCCCCATCGATGTATCATGCGCCGCGCTCTATCGAGGAGGTGTCATGACGGTACCTGGACAGGTGGCGAGCCGGCTCTCGCCCTGGTGGCGCAACGGCACGATTCTGGTGATGATCGCGGGATTCTCGGTTCTATCCGTCGTCACGGTCCTCACCTATTCGAATGCGCCGCCGATCCCGGCCCGGGTGGCCGATGCGGGCGGGGGGACCCTCTTCGACCAGAAGACGATCTTCCGCGGGCAGGAGGTCTTCTTCAAGTACGGCCTCATGGAGCACGGGACGCTCTGGGGCCACGGCGCTTATCTCGGTCCGGATTACAGCGCCGAGTACCTGCATCGTCTCGCCGAGATCTGCAACGATCAGCACGCGCGCGAGCGCTTTGGCCGACCCTTCGCCGAGCTTCCGGTCGAAGATGCCGAACTGGCGATGAGCCTTACGCGCCGGGATCTGCGAGTGAACCGGTACGATGCCGCGACCGACACCATCGTCTTCACCCCCTGCGAAGCGGCCTCGCTTCAGGCCCAGCAGGGGGAGTGGGAGACCTACTTCCGCGGGCTGGTGCCGGCTCCGGGGCTTCCCGCGACCTTCATCAAGACATCCGAGGAGGTGAACGCGCTCACGGCTTACTTCGCGTGGGCGGCCTGGGCAACGGCCGCCGAGCGGCCCGGCAAGGATTACTCGTACACCAACAACTGGCCTTACGAGCCCCTGGCCGGCAACCGTCCGACCAGCTCCACGTATCTGTGGAGCGCCCTGAGCCTGCTCACGCTGCTAGGCGGGACCGGAGCGATTCTGTTTTTCTTCGGCAAGTTCGACTTCCTCGGGTGGCGCGGCGAAGGGACGCCGGCCCACTTCCACGACAGCGCCCTGGCCGGCTGGAAGCTCACCTCCAGCCAGTGGGCCACCGGCAAGTTTTTCGTCGTCGTCGCGGCGCTCTTCATGCTTCAAAGTCTCGCGGGAGGCGCGCTGGCGCATTATCGCGTCGAGTCGGGAGCGTTTTACGGGATCGACATCGCGTCCTTCCTTCCGTACAACCTGCTGCGCACCTGGCACCTGCAGCTCGCCATCTTCTGGGTGGCGACGGCCTGGGTAGGAGGCGGTCTGTTCCTGGCCCCGCTGGTCGGGCGCACCGAGCCGAAGGGCCAGCGGGTCGGCGTGAACCTCCTGTTCGGCGCGCTCGTCGCCGTCGTCCTGGGCAGCCTCCTCGGCGAGTGGCTGGGGATCAATGACCGGCTCGGCGATCTCTGGTTCTGGCTCGGCCACCAGGGCTCGGAGTATCTCGACCTCGGAAGATTCTGGCAGCTTCTGCTCGCGGTGGGTCTCGTCGGGTGGCTCGTCCTGATGTTCCGCGCGTTGCGGCCCGCGATGCGATCCACCGAGCGCTCCGAGATGGCGTCGCTCTTCCTCTATTCGGCCGCGGCGATCCCGATCTTCTACCTCCCGGCGCTGTTCTACGGCCCGCACACCAACTTCGCCGTCATCGACAACTGGCGGTTCTGGATCATCCATCTCTGGGTGGAGGGGTTCTTCGAGCTGTTCGCCACGGTGCTCGTCGCGACGATGTTCCAGCAGATGGGGCTGGTGAGCGTGAGGACCGCCACCCGCGTCGTGTACCTCGACGCGATTCTTTACCTGGGCGCCGGGATCATCGGCACCGGACATCATTGGTACTTCACCGGCCAGGGCACGCTCAACATGGGGCTCGCCGCCACCTTCTCGGCGATGGAGGTGGTCCCCCTGACGCTGCTCACGCTCGACGCGTGGGACTTTGTGAGGGTCAAGGACCGCCCGTGCGCCGACTGCGGCGGCAGGTTCGCGGGCGGGCAGTTGTGGGCGATCTACTTCCTGATGGCCGTGGGCTTCTGGAACTTCCTGGGGGCGGGGATTTTCGGGTTCCTGATCAACCTGCCGATCGTTTCCTACTTCGAGGTCGGCACGCTCCTGACCAGCAATCACGGCCACACCGCAATGTTCGGCGTCTTCGGCATGCTGGCGCTGGCGGTATTGGTCTTCTGCCTCCGAGCCATGCAGAGCGATCGGGTCTGGGAGGGGACCTTGAAATACGTCCGGGTCGGTTTCTGGGGGCTCAACGCGGGGCTGGCCCTCATGGTCGTCACCGACCTGTTTCCGGCCGGCGTGCTGCAGCTCTGGGATTCGCTCGCCAATGGATACTGGCACGCGCGCCGCCTCACCTTTCTCATGAGCGGGACCTTCCACGTGCTCGAGTGGCTGCGAATCTCCGGCGACCTGGTCTTCCTGCTGCTCGGCGTCCTGCCGATCCTCATGGCGACCGTCCGCTCCATCGCGAGGCGAGACGCGCCGCACGCCTCCGTGTAGGCGGCGCCGACCCTATGCCCGATCAAGGATCGTCCCCCCGGCCCCTCGTCCCCGAGTCGGCTCCGCCGATCTTCGAGGTCTCGGGGCTCCGCAAGTCGTACCGCCTGGGCGCGGTCACCATCGAGGCCCTCCGCGGCGTCGATCTCGTGGTGACGAGGGGCGAGTTCGTGGTGGTCGCGGGGCCCTCGGGGTGCGGGAAGACGACACTGTTCAACCTGCTCGGCGCCCTCGACGGGCCCGACTCGGGGAGGGTGCGGTTCGAGGGGAGCGACCTCGGACGCCTGACGGCCGCCGAGAAGACGCTCTTTCTCCGGCGCAAGATCGGCTTCGTCTTCCAGTCGTTCAACCTCATCCCCGTCCTCACCGCCTACGAGAACGTCGAGTATCCGCTCTGGATCGACGGCCTGGGCCGGGCCGAGCGGCAGCGAAGGACGGAGGAGGTGCTGGCCTCCGTGGGTCTCGCCGGCCGCATGCGCCAGCGGCCCGACCAGCTTTCGGGCGGGGAGCGTCAGCGTGTCGCGCTGGCGCGCGGGCTGGTTCACGACCCCCGCGTCATCCTCGCCGACGAACCCACGGCGAATCTCGACTCGAAGACGGGGGCGGAGATCGTCGAGCTGCTGGCGCGGACCAACTCCCTGCGGGGCACGACGTTCCTCATCGCCACCCACGACCCGGCGATCATCGAGAGGTCGCCGCGGAGGGTCCGCCTCCTCGACGGACGCGTCGTCGCCGACGAGCTCGGGGGTCCCTCCCGCCCGGGAGGCGCTCGATGAAGTTCGCCGTGATCGCCCTGCGGAACCTGGCGCGGAGCCGCCGGCGGACGCTCCTCTCGCTCCTGATCGTCGCCGCGGGGACGATCGTGATCCTCCTCACGGCGGGCTTCATCCGCTTCTCCTTCGAGGGGCTGCGGGAGGCGATCATCCACGGCGGTCTCGGCCAGATCGAGGTCGTGCCCCGGAGCGACATCGCGAACCGCGGGTCGTCCGCCGAGCGGCCGGGGCTCCCCGGTCTGAAGGGCTGGCAGGAACTGCGGAACGCGATCGAGGCGACGCCCCATGTCCTCGCCGCCGGCGGGCTCGTGCAGTTCACGGGCCTGCTCTCCAAGGGGGAGCGGTCCGCCGCGGTCTTCGCGGTGGCCATCGAGCCCGACCGCGAACGCCGCATGCGGTTCGAGGTGAAGCTTCGGGAGGGCGCGGACCTGCCCGACGCGGCGCCCTCCGAAGGGGACGAGGCGGTCCTTCTCGGCACCGTTCTGGCGCGGAACCTCGGCGCGGGGACCGGGGACGTGCTCACGCTGATGAGTCTCACGGCTGACGGGACGTTGAACGCACTGGATCTCCGTGTGGTCGGCCTGATCACGACCGGGCTCCAGGACGTGGATTCCCGGATCGTCAAGATGCACCTCGCGAGCGCGCAGCGACTCCTCGCCACGCGGGAGATCTCGTCTCTCATCGTGGGGCTCGACGACACCTCGCGGACTCCGGAGGTCCAGGCCGCGCTCGAGCGCCGTCTCGGCGGGCGGGAGCCGTCCCTCGCGGTCGTCGACTGGAAGACGCGCGCGCCGTTCTATGGACAGGTGGAGTCCCTTTACCTCGGCATCTTCTGGTTCCTCGGGTCGGTGATTTTCGCTCTCGTCTGCCTCTCGACCTCGAACACGCTGCTGATGTCGGTCATGGAGCGCGTCCGGGAGATCGGGACGCTCCTCGCCATCGGGACGAGCCGTGCGCAGGTGGCGGCGATCGTCCTGCTCGAGGCCCTCTGGCTCGGCGTCCTGGGAGCCCTCGCGGGAGATCTTCTCGGGATCGGCATCATCGCCGGGATCAACGGGCTCGGAATCCAGATGCCGCCCCCGCCCGGAGCCACGGGCGGCATCGAGCTCCGGCTCACGACGGCGCCGGGCGATTTCGCGGCCACCATCGTGCTCATGCTCGTGATCCTCGGCGTCGCGGCCACCGTGCCGGTGTGGATGTCCGTCCGGCTCCGGATTGCTGAGGCGCTTCGACACGTGTAGTAGGATGTGGTCCGTGGTCTTTCTTCCGGTCCTCGCTCTCGTGCTGGCGCCGGCCGCGGTCGCGCCCGCAGCGGACATCCTCAAGAAGAGCGACGTCGCGGCGCTCGCACCGACGTCCTTCCGCGCGCGCCTCCGGATCACCGCCCTCCGTGAACCGCCCGATTCGATGGACGTCGAGGTTTGGCGCTCGGGCGAGTCGAAGAGCCTCGTGCGCTTCCTGGGATCGAAGGAGAGAGGGAAATACCTGCTTCGGCTCGCTGATGCCGTCTGGTTCCTGGCGCCCGGCGCCAGGAAGCCCGTGAAGATGAGCCCGGCCCACCGGCTTCGCGGCAGCGCATCGCTCGATGACATCCTCGGGATCCATTACGGGCGCGACTACGTCATCGAAAGCGCCGCGGAGACGGAGGAGGCGGGAGACGCTCTCGTCGTCCTGGACCTGGCGGCCAAGGGCAGGCGCGCCCCCTACCCGAAGGTCCGCTACGTCGTGCGACGCGCGACGGAGAGGCCGGTCCGCGCCGAGTACCTGCTGCCGAGCGGGAAGACGTCGTCCGTCGTGGAGTTCCTCGAGTGGGAGGAGGGGAGCCGGCCGGTGGTCCGCAGGCTTGTCCTCACCGACCGTCTCCGCTCCGGGCTCCGGACCGAGGTCACCCTCCTCGAGATGGAAGAGCGGACGATCCCCGCCGGCCTGTTCGACCTCAGTGACCCGACGGAGCGTAAGAAGCTCGAGGAACGGTCGCCGGAGGAGTGATAGAATGCCGACCTTTGCCAGGATTCGGTGCGGCCCCGGAGGGGAAGGCGCGTGACAGGACCGCCGCTTCGCAAGGTTGACCTCCACGTCCACACCGCCTTCTCGAGCTTCCGTCACCTGAAATCCCTGCGCGCGCGCGACTCCTACAACGATCCCCTGCGCGTCTACGAGCGCTGCCGGGAGATCGGCTGCGACTATGTCGCCATCACCGACCACGACACCATCGACGGCGCCCTCGATCTCCTGTCCCGCCGCCCCGACCTCGAGCCGACCGTCATCACCGGCGAGGAGGTCGAGACCCGCTTCCCGGAGACCGGGCAGTGGGCCCACGTGAACGTCCTCGGGGTCGACGAGGCGATCCACGACGATCTGAAGCGGCTGAAGGGAAACATCTACGAGCTCGTCCCGTACCTGCGCTCCCGGAACCTGGTCCACTTTCTCAATCACCCACTCCAGAGTTATCGCATGCAGAAGAAGCCGATGCGGTTCGTGGAGGATGTCCTCGAGCTGTTCACCCACGTGGAGCTGGGGAATGGCACGCTGCCCCCGGAGCAGAATCGGGCCGCGGCCGGCATCCTGGAGCATGGCCGGCGGATGGGGGTCACCCGCTTCGGCGTCGGGGGCAGCGACGCGCACAGCCTCCGACCGATCGGCACCTTCGTGACCATCGCGCCCGGCGACGACCGGCGGGCCTGGCTCGCCTCCGTGGCGGACGGGAACTGCGTCGTGGCGGGGCGCGAGATCGGCGTGGTGGAGCTGGTGGGGCAGGTGTATGGGATCGTCGGCCAGTACTATCGGCACCTCGGCAATCCCGAAGCCCGGCGTGAGATGACGCCGGTCAACTACCTGGCGGCGGCGGCCTTCGTGCCGATCTGCCTCTCGGGGGTGCCGCTGTTCATGAGCCTTCTGAGCTACTTCGGGACGAGTGGGCTCAGCAGGGTGGTGTCCCGGAGCCTGTTGCGCTCCGATCTCGGGGCCGCCGCGGGGTCCTGCGCCCGTCCCACTCCGCAGGAAGAGCCCGAAGGCACTTCATGACAGGAATGCCGACACCGTCGGTCGCGGCTTCATTCAGCGCGCGGGGGACCGGGGTGGCGCTGCGGGTCGGTCCTGCCGAGCGCCTGGAAGCCGCTCTCGCCGGAGAGCGCGGCCGCGTGCTGATGGCGGTGCGCTACGGCGGCCACGCGTCGGGGCTGCGCGACGCCGATCACCCTTTCATCGAGGTCCCGAACCCCGTCCTGTGCGGCGCGCCGCGGTTCGAGATCTGGGGCACTCCGGGGCGCGCGACCTGCTTCCGCCGGGGTGGTCTGGCGTGGGCGGAGGACGGCGGCGCGCTGTTCGGCAGCCGCTGCTGTCACGTCGGCGACGATATCGAGCAGGACGCGTTCGAGACCTACCGCGAGATCCTCGCCCTTCTGGACCAGCGCGGCTACCCCTGCCTGCAGCGCATCTGGAACTACGTGCCGCGGATCAACGAGGAGCAGCGCGGCGTCGAGCGCTACAAGCGCTTCAACGTCGGGCGCGCCCGCGGCTTCGAGGAGCGCTTCGGCGAGGCCGCTGGGCGGCATTTCTCCGCGGCGTCGGCGGTCGGCACCATCGGCGACACGCTCATCGTCTGCTTCGCCGCCGGTCGCGAGCCGGGAACCCATCTCGAGAACCCGCGGCAGATCAGCGCGCCCCGCTACCCGCCGGACTACGGAGCGAAGAGCCCCTGCTTCGCCCGCGGCACGTTCGCGCCGGCGGGTTGGGGGCGGGCGCTCTTCCTGTCGGGCACGGCGAGCGTCGTCGGCCACGAGACGACGCACCGCGGCGACCCGCTGGGCCAGCTCGAGGAGGTGCTGACCAACATCGACGCGCTGCTCGACGAGGCGGTCGAGCGCTCCGGGCGGGGGCGCCCCGACGTGGTCCGCTTCGGTTTGCTCAAGACCTACGTCCGCTCCCCGGAGCACTTCCCCGCCATCCGGGACGCCCTGGCGCGTCGCCTCGATCCGTCAACGCCGGTCATTTACCTGAAGGCCGACATCTGCCGGACCGACCTGCTGCTGGAGATCGAGGCCGTCTCGCTGTAGTCGCCGATGCAGTCATCGTGTACTACACTCCGCCCATGACCGGGCCCCGAACCGCTCCCGCCGAGGTGAGACCGCCGCACGCGCCGGAGCGCGGCTGGTCCTGGCGGCTCCTCGGCCCCTTCCACGTGACCGGCGTCTTCTGGTACCGCTTCCATCGCTGGACCCTCCGGTCGATCCCGGCGCCGTTTCTCGGCGTGCTCACCGCGATCTTCACCACGTTCTTCTTCGTCTGTCTCCGACAAATCCGCGCGGCCATCGCATCAAACCTCGAGGCGGTCCTCGGGCCCTGCGGGTGGTGGGAGCGCCAGCGCCGCATCTACCGTACGATGTGGTCGTTCGGGTGGTGCCTGAGCGAGCGCTACGAACGGCTGATCACGGACCGATCGTTCCGCGTCGAGCCGGAGGCGATCGAGCTGTGGAACGAGGTCGCGCGGCCGGGCCAGGGTCTCCTGCTCGTCACGGCGCACCTGGGGAACTACGAAGTCGGCTCCATGCTGCCGGCGCAGCGCGATCGCCGCCGCGTTCACCTCGTCCGCGAGCCCGAGGCCGACGCGAAGGCGCAGGCGTTTTTCGAGAGCGTTCTGGCCGGGTTCACGCAGAGCCAGTACACGATGCACTTCCAGAACGACGACCCGCTGCAAGGCATGGAGCTGCTGGACGCGTTGCGGCGTGGCGACATCGTCGCCGTGCAGGGAGACCGCCCGCGCTCGGGCGCGAGATCGATCGATGCGACGCTGTTCGGAAGGCCGTTCCCGCTGCCGCCGGGACCGGCCGCGCTCGCCCGGACCGCCGACGTCCCGCTGCTGCCGGTCTTCGTCTTCCGCGAGGGGCGCCGGCGCTACCGGGTCGTCTTCCGGCCGCCGATCCGCGCGCCGCGGGGCGACGATCGTGATGCCGATCTCGCGGCGACCATGCGGCGGGTGGCGGTCGAGATCGAGTGGGCCATCCGCCGCGCGCCGCACCAGTGGTTCTGCTTCAAGCGCCTGTGGCCGTGAGCCACGTGCTCACGATTCCCCACGCGACCACCGCACTCCCGTCCGCGACCTCGAAGGTGTAGGTGGAGAGCGGCGGGGCGATCCCCGAGAGCCGGACGACGGCGAAGAGCGTCCGACCGGCCGGCACCCGGCCGCGCGCGAAGCGCACCTCGCGCGCCCCGACCAGGTAGCCGACCCGGGCGCCCGCGCCCCTCGCCTCGCGAAAGCGGAGCAGCGCCTCGAACACGGCCGCCGACTGCGCGGCCATCTCCAGCGCGACGAGCGCCGGGGCGAATCCCCCAACGGTAAACGCGCTCCGCTCGGGGACGCGGACCGCGCACATCACCCCGCCATCCATCTGCATCTCGATCCCTTCGACGAATCGCATCGGCGGCCGGTGCGGCAGCAGGTCGTCGAGATCCGGGAGGCCGGCGGATGGTCGCGGCTGGCGGGCGGGTGCCGCGGGGGCCGAGCCCGGCGAAAGCTCGCCGAGCACCACGACGCCGTTGGCGACGACCTCGGCGGCGCGGCGCACCTCGAGTCGGACCCGGCCAAAGGAGTCGTACGCCTTCACCTCGAGCTCCAGAACTTCGCCCGGCGCGACCAGCCGACGCAGGCGCAGGGCCGCGATCTCGCGCAGAGTTGGCGGGGCGCCGGCGGCGGCCAGGGCGCGAAGCGCCAGATCGAGCAGGCCGATGCCGGGAAGGATCGGACGTCCCGGGAAGTGACCCTCATAGAGCGGTCCGGACAATGGAACGGCGATGGGGAGCCGCGTTCCATCGCGGAACGGCGTCGCGGCGCGATCCGGCGGACCCTCCCGGTTCACGCGCGCACGGCCGCGATCGCGGCGACGATGAAGGCGGGACAGACCTCGCGGATTCGCGCCATGTCGGGATAGACCGTCACGCCGTGGAAGCCGCATGCTTCGAGGGCCGCGGTCCACTGTTCGGGAGTGAGGAATCCGCCGTTGGGCCGCCACGGCTCGACGAGCCGGGGGGCGCGGAACGCCTCGAGCAGGTTGAAGAGGAACTCGATGTAGAGCGGCCGGCCGGGGAGCGGCCGGATGCACTCGGACAGGACGAGGGTCCCCCCCGGCGCGAGGGCGCGGCGAACCTCCAAGAGAGTGAACTCGAGGTCACGGGCGACGTGGAGGGTATTGACGCCGTACACGAGCGCGAACGCGGCGTCATTCACCCCGGCCTCGCTGAACGGCCGGTCCATGTCGAGCCGCCCGAAGGAGAGCGGCACGCGAGGAAATTGCCCGGCGAGTCTGCGCTGGGCCCGGCGCAGGAACGACGGCGCGATCTCCGTGAGACGGTACGATCGGACTGCGGAGAGCCGCCCCGTGTCCGTGAGGCGCTCGAGAAACGCCGCCGCCCCGCTCCCCAGCCCGCCACCGAGCTCGAGGACCGCCCCGCCGTCGCCATGCAGCGCCCGTTCGGCCGCGATCGCACCAATCCGGTTGCTGATTGCGTAGAGTGGGTTGTCGTTGGAGAAGTACTCGAACCACGCGCCGATCCGCTCCGGCGCGAACAGCGTCTCCTCGCCGCTCGCAGTCCCGCGCAGTACGGACGGGTACAGCGTGGCCGCGAGGGCCGCCATCCGGTACGAGGCCAGGGCGGAAGGGTCGAGGCGTTCCTGCGCGTCCAGCACCTCCCGGGGGTCGGGGTCGGCCGGCCCCTCGGGGACGGTGTAGCGCCCGTCGCCGCCGCGCGTCGCGCGCCCGCCCGACTCGAGCGTGGCGAGGAGCCAGCCCACCGCCACCGGCGCCCGGACCGGGTGGAGGCCGGCGCGCGCCGCGATCTCGGCCGCGGTCCCGGGATCCCGCGCCGCGGCATCGATCCCGGTGCTGCGGACGACCTGGAGCGCGAGACGGCGGATGTATTCCTCGAGCCGGGCACATGACTCGACGAAGCGGTCGTTGAAGAGCGGCAGCAGCTCGGCGGGGAGCAGCTCGGCGAGGCGATCACCGGGTGCGCCGCCGGAGGTGGCAGAGTTCATCGGGCTCCTAGGCCGAGACGCCGGCGTCGATGACGAGGGTCTGGCCGGTGATCGAGGCGGCGCGATCGGACAGCAGGAACGCAACGGCGTCGGCGACGGAGGCCGCGGTCACGCCGCCCGGCAGCGCCTCGGCGGCGCGCAGCGCCGTGACCTTCTCGGGCGGCACGTCCGCGACCATGTCGGTCGGCACGAAGCCCGGGATCACGGAGTTGACCCGGATCCCGCGCGAGCCCACCTCCCGCGCCAGGCAGCGAGTGAGGCCGAGGATGCCCGCCTTGGCGGCGCCGTAGGCCGTCTGTCCGGCGAGGCCGTGCACCGCCGTCAGCGACGACACGTTGACGATCGAGCCCGCCCGCCGGCGCACCATGCGCGGGATCACGGCGCGGCAGCAGCGGAAGACGCCGCCGAGGTTGGCGTCGAGCAGCTCGTCCCAGGCATCATCGGGGAGCGCCGCGAGCAGCGCGTCGCGCCGCACCCCGGCGTTGTTCACGAGACCGGCGATCGGTCCGACCTGCTCCTCGACCTCGACGACGAGACCCCCGGGGCGCGTGCGATCCAGGAGCTCGAGCCGGAAGGGACGCGCCGCGTCGCCGAGCTCCCCGGCCAAGCGCCGCGCCTCGTCCTCACGCTCGCGCCATGTGAAGGCGACCGTCCAGCCCTCCCCGGCCAGGGCGCGCACGATCGCGCGACCGATGCCGCGGCTTCCGCCCGTGACCAGCGCCACCCGC
>JBGPLZ010000023.1:0-35208 GCA_041486695.1 Acidobacteriota bacterium
CCGTCCGCGTCGTTGCCGCTCCTCCGCGATGACTCACATCGCGGTCGTCGCGGCGCCTCGCAGCCGACCCCGCGGCGCCGCGAACGCGACCCATGCCCTTACTCGGACACGCTCCTAACGCCGGGGCCCCGCCGCGCGCTTCATGCGCGGTGGGTGGGAGCGACGCGAGCCGAGGGGAGGGTCGCGCAGCGAGCCGGACCCGTGCCCGGCGACTTGCCTGCCGCGGCGCTTCACAGCGGGGGGGCGTGTGGACAGAACCAGGGAGATTGCCTAAGCTCCCGATCCGAGGAGTGTCGTCGTGAGGCCGGCAGATGTCCGGCAGGGAGGTGTGACGATGAGCAACCGAGACGCAGGGAAGCGCACCAGGTTGGTCGGGCTGGTGGCGGCGATCGCCGCCGCGGCCGTGCTGGGGTTGTCGGGCGGGATGGCATTCGCCCAGGGCGGTGCGTCCGCGACAGGCACGCCGGCGGAGATGGTCGCCAGCTACAACAGTCTCGCCGACGCCATCCTGGCGGTGAAGAAGACCGAGCTGAACCTGGTGCGCGCCATCCTCGCCACCGCCCACGCCCATGCCGACATTGAAATGGGTCGGGCCCAGAGGGCGCTCAAGAGCGGCGATGCGCGCGCCGCGCAGGCGGCGGTCGAAGGAGTCGCGGCCCACGTCGCGGAGCTGGGCACGGAAGGGGATGCTGCCGTGGCGGCGGTTCGCAAGCGGCTCCTCGAGGGTGGACATCACCACAACGCCGCCGGCGAGGCGAAGGGGCTCTACGACGAAGGGTTCGTGGTCGTGACCCGGGCCGCCAGGCAGGTCTTCCTCGATGCCTCCCGCGCCATCGGCCAGCAGGCGCACGCCGCCAAGTCCGAGGCGCTGGAGGCCGAGTGGAAGAAGGTCGAGGCGGCCTACGCCGGTCTGATGAAAACGACGCCGTAGCCGCCTCTCCGGGCGGCCGGCGGGTCCTCCGGACCGTTGGCGGAGCCCCGCGCGCGGCGGACTTGGGTTTCGCGGCCATCCTGCGCGCGGGGAGTCTGGCCGTCGCAGCGAGCTGCTGGCTGCTCCTGCTGGCCTGCCGCCACGGCTCGCCACCCTCCGAGGCGGGAGCCTTTCGCTTCGTCGACGTCGGCGCCCGGTCGGGCCTGACGCGCGTGACGCTCTCCGGCCGGCCCGGAAAGGATCACCTGCTCGACTCGATCGGCACCGGCGCCGCGTTCCTCGATTACGACCGCGACGGGCGTCTCGATCTCTATCTCGTCAACGCCTGGCGTCTCGACGGTACCCGCGTCGTCGAGCGCGGCCGGAACGCGCTCTACCGCGGCCGGCCGGACGGCACCTTCGAGGACGTCACCGAGGCGGCCGGGGTCGGCGGCGAGAGAGCCTGGGGCCTGGGCGTGACGGCGGTCGACTACGACGGCGACGGCCTGGTCGATCTCTTCCTGACCAATTTCGGGGCGAACGTCCTGTACCGGAACCGCGGTGACGGCCGGTTCGAGAACGTTGCGGCGCGGCTCGGCCTCGAGGCGCCCGGCTGGAACACCGGCGCCGCCTTCCTCGACGCCGACGGCGACGGCGATCTCGATCTCGACGTCGCCTCCTACATCGACACTTCGATGCAGGAGGTCCTGGCGGCCCGGCGGACGCTCGACTGGAAGGGGCTCGAGAAGGTGGCGGCCGGGCCGTTCGGCTTCAAGGGGGCCCCCGATCATTTCTTCCGATCGGAGGGCGGCCGGCGTTTCGTCGACGCGACGGCCGAGTCCGGCCTCGAGGATCGTGCCCGCGCCTTCGGTCTGGGGGTGCGCGCCGTCGACGTCGACGACGACGGCGACCTCGACCTTTACGTCGCCAACGACTCCGACGCCAATTATCTCTATCGCAACGAAGGACGGGGGAGGTTCAAGGAGGTCGGCGTCTGGGCCGGCTGCGCGCTCGACGCCAACGGCGCGGCCCAGGCGAGCATGGGGATCGCGTCGGGGGACGTCACGGGCGACGGCCTGACCGATCTGTTCGTCACCAACTTCTCGGAGGACTTCTCGACCCTCTATCGAGGCCTGGGCGGCGGTTTCTTCGAGGATGCGAGCGAGGAAACCGGCGTCGGGCCGGCGACCTATCGTCCGATGTCCTGGGGAGCCGCCTTCGCCGACCTCGACAACGACGGCGACCTGGATCTGGTGGTGGCCAACGGCCACATCTATCCGCAGATCGACGCACATCCGGAGCTGCTCGGCGGCTTCAAGCAACGCAACCTCCTGTTCGAAAACCGGGGCGGGATCTTCCGGGACGTGACCGACGGCGCCGGGCCGGGGTTCCAGGTGAGCGAGTCGAGCCGCGGCCTGGCGGTGGGAGACTATGACAACGACGGCGACCTCGACATCCTGATCACCAACCTCGACGCGCCGCCGACCCTGTTGCGAAACGACAGCCGCGGCGGCGCCTGGCTGACGGTGATCTGCGAGCCGCGCCCTGGAGAACCGACGCCGATCGGCGCCACCGTGACGATCCAGGCCGGCGGCCGCACCCAGCGGCGCGATCTGGCGGCCGGCGACTCGTATCTCAGCAGCCATGACCCGCGGCTGCACTTCGGCCTCGGCGCGGCGGAGAGGGTCGATCGGATCGAGATCCGCTGGCCCGACGGGACGCGCTCGGTGCGCGCCGATGTCCCGGCGCGGCAATTCCTGACGGTCCGCAAAGGGACCTGAGGCGGCCGTGCTATTCTTGACGACATGACGACGGCGGCCTCACCCGTGGAGCGCAGGGCCCTCATCACCGGAGCGAGCCGGGGCCTGGGGTTGGAGTTCGTCCGCCAGTGGCTCGATCGGGGCGACACGGTCTTCGCGCTGGCGCGACGGCCGGAGCGCTCTGCAGGGCTCGAGGAGCTGGCCCGGGCCCACGGGGAGCGGCTCGCGCTGGTGGAGTGTGACGTGGCGGATGACGCCTCGGTGACCGCATCCCGGCGCGCCGTCGCCCGGCGGACCGACCGCCTCGATCTGCTGGTGAACAATGCCGGGGTCTACAGCAAGGCGGAGGTCGCCCTGGAATCGCTCGATTTCGGCGAACTGCGCAGCGTCTTCGAGGTCAACGTGATCGGCGCCCTGCGGACCGCCCGGGAATTCCTGCCGCTGCTGCGCCAGGGACGTTTCCCGCGGCTGGTGCAGATCACCTCGCTCATGGGATCGATTGACGACAATCACAGCGGCGGCACTTGGGCGTATCGAATCAGCAAGGCGGCGCTCAACATGGCCACGCGCAACCTGGCGCACGCCCTCCAGAAGGACGGGATCACCGCCGTGGCGCTCCATCCCGGCTGGGTGCGCACCGACATGGGCGGCAAGAGCGCGCCGCTGTCGCCCGGGGAGGCGGTCGCGGGGCTCATCGCCACCATCGACCGGCTCACGGCGCAGCAGAGCGGCGGCTTCTTCGGCCGCGACGGGGCGCCCTGCCCGTGGTAGAGCCGATCGCCCCCTCCAGCAGCCGGATGAACTGATCGATCCGGGCCCGGGTTCGATCCGGATCGCCCCCCTGCCTACGGAACAGTCCGGGATCGAGCTCTTCGGTCAAAAGCGCGTCCTGGAAGCGCTCCATGAGCCAATCGATCATCGACACGATCATCGGCGGGTCGATGTCGCGCCGGATCTCGCCGTGCTCCAGGCCGAAGCGGACGAAGGCCGTCGTGCCGTAGGGATCCTGGCTCACGAGGAAATGATTGATCTCCCGCCGCAGGCGCAGGTCGGTGCCGTAGTTGCCGAGGAGCGTCACCCGGTACGGCACCCAGTCATCGTGGATCAGGTGCTCGGTGCGCTCGAGCCAGTAGCGCAGGGTCGCGAAGAAGCCCCGCCGGCGCATCGCCTCGGGGGCGTCGAGGTAGGCCGACAGCGAGCCGACGGCGCGCTTGTAGGCGGCGAGGAACAGCCCTTCCTTGCTCCCGAAGTGCTGGAAGATCGAGCCCTTGGCGATCCCGAGCTCGGCGGCGATGTCCTCGACGCGCGCGGCGTGGTAGCCGCGATCGGCGAACCGGCGCAGCGCGGTGTCGACGATCCGCGCCCGCTTGTCCGCCGAGCGCGGACGATCATGTGACCCTGAGTCATGTCCGGGCGTCGCCATGTTTATTGCGTCCGTTCGACAATGCAGGTGTACACTCGAGCGTCCTTTGCGACCATAGATGACCGGGAGTCACAATAGACCATGGAAGACCCCCTGCGCAAGAGCTACGGCGCGATCGTCATCGGCGCGGGCCACAACGGCCTCACCGCCGCCGCCTACCTCGCCCGGGGCGGCCTCACGACCCTGGTGCTCGAGAGACGCGACATCGTGGGCGGCTGCTGCGTGACCGAGGAGATCGCGCCCGGCTGCCGCGCTTCGACCACCTCGTACATCGCCAGCATGCTGCGGCCCGAGGTGATCCGCGATCTCGAGCTGGGAGCGCACGGCCTGCGCATGGTCCCGTGCGAGCCGGGGCTGCAGATCGCCCTGCCGGAAGGCGAGACTATCCCGTGGTGGTCGACGCTCGACCGGACGCTGGCCGAGATCCGGGCGATCTCGCCGAAGGACGCCCTTACCTTCGCGAAGGTCGACGCGGATCTCAAGAAACTGGCCCGCTATCTGCAGCCGTTCTTCCTCGAGGCGCCCCCCAACGTCCACGCCCGCGGCTTCGAGGGCGTCATGGAGCTGCTGCGGGTCGGGAAACGGTTCCGCGGCATCGGGGGCGATGAGATCGGCCAGATGCTCTCCTTCACGACCGGGAGCCTGGGCGATTTCCTCGACCGCAACTACGAGTCGGAGAAGATCAAGCGGCTCATCCTGGCGAACAACGTCTACGGCGCGCACAGCGCCCCGTACCGGCCCGGCACGGCGATCGGCCTCCTGTTTCATCTCCTGTCGGGCGGCGAGCACAACCTGCAGGGATTCTTCGGCCACGTCATCGGCGGCATGGGGGCGATCACGCAGGCGATGGCCTCGGCGTGCCGCAAGGTGGGAGTGACCATCCGCACCTCGGCGCCGGTCGCCCGCATCGACGTCCGCGACGGCCGCGCCCGCGGCGTGGTGCTCGAGGACGGCACCGAGATCGGCGCCAAGACGATCCTGTCGAACGCCGACCCCAAGCGGACCTTCCTCGGTCTCGTCGAGCGCGCCGCGGTCCCGGCCGATTTCCGCCAGGCGATCGACGGCATCAAGATGGCGGGGCCCTGCGCCAAGGTCAACTTCGTCCTCAGCGAGGAGCCTCGCGTCAACGGCATGCCCGCCGACGCCGGCCCCGGCCGGCGGGCGCTGTTCACTCTGGTGCCGACGCTCGAAGAGGCGGAACGCTGCTACGACATCGCCAAGACCGGGGAGATTCCCGATGAGCTCTGGGTCGACTGCGTCGTCGCCTCCCTGGTCGACGACTCCCTGGCGCCGCCGGGACGGCACATCATGACCTGCTTCGTGCAGTACGTGCCGTACGCCCTGCGTCAGGGAACCTGGGACGAGAAGCGCGACCTGCTCGGCGATCGGGTCGTCCGGAAGATCGCCGAGTACGCGCCCAACGTGCCGCGAGCGATCGTGGCGCGCCAGGTGATCACCCCGCTCGACCTCGAGCGGACCTACGGGCTGACCGAGGGAAACATCTTCCACGGCGATCTCACTCTCGAGCAGCTGTTCTTCATGCGTCCGGTCCCCGGCTGGTCGCAGTACCGCACCCCCGTCCGCGGCCTCTACCTGTGCGGGGCCGGGGTGCACCCGGGCGGCGGGGTGACCGGGGCGCCGGGCTACAACGCCGCGCACAAGGTCCTGAAAGATTTGAGGAGTCACTGATGAGCGACACGCGAACGGCCGACTTCGTCATCCTGGGGGCGGGGGTCAACGGCGCCTCGATCGCCTTCCATCTGGCCCGGCGCAAGGCCGGCCGCATCGTGGTCATCGACAAGGGTCTGGCGGGGCAGGGCGGCAGCTCGCGCTCGTCGGCGCTCGTCCGCATGCACTACACCCTGCCGGAGGAAGTCAAGCTGGCGCTCAAGAGCTTCGAGATCTTCCGCAACTGGCAGGAGATCGTCGGCCGGCCGGCGTCGTTCAAGAAGGTCGGCTTCGTGCGCGTCGTGGTGCCCGGCGAGATCGAGAACCTCAAGAAGAACGTCGTCATGCAGCGCGAGCTCGGCGCCAACACCCGGCTGATCACCTCCCAGGAGCTCAAGGAGATCGAGCCCGACTGGAACGTGGACGACATCCCGGTCGCCGCCTACGAGCCCGACTCGGGATACGGTGACGGCACGGTGACCGCCAATGATTTTCTCGATCGGGCGCGCGAGATGGGGGCCGAGTTCCGGCCCCGCACGCGGGTCACGGGCTTCAAGGTCGAGAACGGCAGGGTGCGCGGCGTGAAGACCGACCAGGGCGACTTCGAGGCGCCGGTCGTGGTCGCCGCGACCGGCCCCTGGTCGAAGACGCTGTTCATGCAGGTGGGCGTGGACCTGCCGATCGAGCCCGAGTACCACCGCGTGGTGATGCTGAAGAACCCGCCCGGCATGAGGGGGGGCGGCGCCGCCCTCATCGATTCTGTCTTGTCGATGTACATGCGATCGGAGGGGCCGCAGATGACGCTGGTCGGGGAGTTCGTCGGTCCACGCGACGTCGATCCGGACAATTTCCCCGAAGCGGTTCCGGACGAGGCGATGGCCGAGATCGCCATGGTGGCCGCGAAGCGCATCCCCGCGCTCCTCGACTGCGGCGTGGCGCGCGCGGTGACCGGCTGCTACGACATGAGCCCGGATCAGCGCCCGCTCATGGGCGAGGTGCCGGGGGTCCGGGGTCTGCACTGCGTCGCCGGCTTTTCAGGCATGGGATTCAAGATCTCTCCGGCGGTCGGCCTGACGATGTCGGAGCTGCTCCTCGACGGACGGGGCACGACCGTCGACATCTCCATCTTCAGCCCCGGGCGCTTCGCCGCCGGCAAGCCGATCAAGGCGCGGTTCGAATACCGGGACGAATAAGATGGCCCGCAAGCCCGCCACACGGAAGGGCGCCCCTCTCGAGCGCACCCTGCCGAGCCGCTACTATCTTTCGGACGAGATCTTCCGCCAGGAGCAGGAGCGGATCTTCTTTCGCGAGTGGTTCTGCGCCGGCCGTGAGGAGCAGATCCCGGCGCCGGGCGACCTTCTCGTGCTCGAGGTGGCGGGCGAGAGCGTCCTCGTGGTGCGGACGAAGGAGGGTGACCTCGCCGCCCACTACAACGTCTGCCGCCACCGCGGGGCACGGTTGTGCGCCGCCGGTGCGGCGCCGGCCGCGGATGACCACCGCCCCGCAGGTCCGGTCGCACGTCTGACGGGCGCGATCCGCTGTCCCTATCACTCCTGGACCTACGGGCTCGACGGCCGCCTGCTGGGAGCGCCGCACCTCAAGGAGGCCGGGCTCTCCGCCGACGAGTTCTCTCTCCACCCGGTCGGCGTCGACACTTGGGGCGGCTTTTTCTTCCTGAACCTGACGCCGGCCGGGGCGGGTAGGCGCGATCGGGGGCTGCCTCGCGATCGGGCGCTGCCTCACGGGCGGACTCTGGCGGCGCAGCTCGGCCGGGCGCCGCGCCGGCTCGGGCGCTATCCGCTCGCCGACCTGCGCACGGTGCGGCGGATCGTCTACGAAGTGCGCGCCAACTGGAAGGTGATCCTGGAGAACTACAACGAGTGCTACCACTGCGGCCCGGTGCATCCGGAGCTGTGCGAGGTGGTGCCCGCCTTCCGGCGCGCGGGCGGAGCGAACATCGACTGGGAGGCCGGCGTGCCGCACCGCGAAGGGGCCACCACCTTCACCCGGAGCGGCACCAGCAACCGCCCGCCGTTTCCCGGGCTGAACGAGAACGAGAAGACCCATCACCACGGCGAGCTGATCTACCCGAACTTCATGCTCAGCCTGAGCGCCGAGCACGTGGCGGCGTTCATGCTCTGGCCGACCGCCCCCGATCGGACCACGATCAGCTGCGATTTCCTCTTCCATCCCGAGGCGATGGCGCGCGGCGAATTCGACCCGGCCGATGCGGTCGAGTTCTGGGATCTGATCAACCGGCAGGACTGGGCGATCTGCGAGCGGGTCCAGGGCGGCACGCGATCGCGGATGCATCGTTTCGGCTACTATGCGCCGATGGAAGATCTGAGCCTCGACATCCGCCGCTATATCACCGCCCGGCTCGGCCGGCCGGCCCGGGCCTGAGGGTGGCCTCGCTCCCGGCCGCTCCGATCCTCGCCGAGGTGATGCGCGACATCCACCCGGAGGTGCGGGGTTCCTTCCCGGCGCTCGAGCGCGACATCACCGGCGGCGCGCGCATCTACCTCAACAGCGGCGGCGGGACGATCGTCGCCGCCGAAAGCGTCCGCGCCCTGGAGCGGGCCATGCTGTTCGCCAACCCGCAGGACGGCGAGGTCTCGGCGGGGGAGCGGGCCACCGCCGCGATCCACACCCGGGCCAGGGCGCTGGCTGCAGACTTCCTGAACGCCCCGTCGGCCGGCGAGATCTCCTTCCATCTCTCGACGACGCATGCGCTCTTCAACCTGTCCTTCGCGCTTCGCGATCTGCTCCGGCCGGGAGACAACCTGGTGGTGACCCGGCTCGATCACGCCGCCAACGTCACCCCCTGGGAGTCGCTCTGGGGCGAGGACCGCGGGCTCGAGATAAGAGAAGTGCGCCTGCGCCCGGACGGCAGGCTCGATCTCGATCATCTCGCCGCGCTCGTCGACAGGAAGACGCGCCTCGTGGCGGTCACCAGCGCCTCGAACGGCCTCGGGACGATCGTGCCGGTGGAAAAGGTGGTGCGGATCGCCCGCCGTCACGGGCGGCCCGAGCCGCCGGCGGGACGACGGCGCGGCTGGGACGGCGCCCTCGTCGTGGTCGATGCCGTGCATCACGCCTACCACGGGCCGCTCGATGTCCGGGCGCTCGGCTGCGATTTTCTTGCCTTCTCCGGCTATAAGCTGTTCGGTCCGATGGGCGGCGTCCTCTGGGGGCGGAAGCGCTGGCTCGACGCCCTGCGCCCCTACCGCGTCGAGCCGAACCTCGATCGCACCCCAACCAAATTCGAGCAGGGGACGCCTAACCATGCGGTGATGGCGGGGCTCACCGGCGCCCTGGAGTACCTGATCGGCTTGGGCGGGAAGATCGAGGCGGGGGCTGCCGCCCGGCCCGAAGCGCACGAGCTGGCCTCGCGCCTCGCGCGGCTCTATCCGGCCGGGCCGCGGCGGGCGCTCAAATGGGCCCTGTGCGCCATCCGCGAGTACGAGAAAACTCTCTCGGCGGCGATCCTGCGCGGCTTTGGCGATCTCCGACCCCGGGGTGTGCGGCTGCACGGGATCGATGACGAGGCGCGTCTCGACGAGCGCGACCCGACCTTCCTGTTCGAGGTGCGGGGCCTGTCGCAGATGACCGTCAAGCGCCGGCTCTGGGAGGAGGCGCGCATCGAGGTGCCGGACGGCACCTGCTACTCGCTCGCGGTCTACCGGGCGCTGCGGGCGCGCCGGGCCGTGCGTGCCTCGTTCGCGCACTACGATAATCTCGGGACGGTGCGCACCTTCCTCGCGGCGCTGGGCCGGATCGCCGAAGCGTAGCGGCAGGATGCCCGAGCTACCCGACATCGTGGTCTACATCGACAGCCTGCGCGCGCGCGTTCACGGTCAGGTTCTCGAGGGGATTCGCCTGGCTAGCCCGTTCCTGCTGCGCAGCGTCGATCCGCCGCTGCGCGAGGCGGAGGCGAAGCGGGTCCTTGGCCTGCGGCGGATCGGCAAGCGGATCGTCATCGAGCTTCAAGGGGATCTCTACCTCGTCCTTCATCTTATGATCGCCGGACGGCTGCGATGGAAGGAACGCGGAGCGAAGATCCCCGGCCGGGTCGGTCTGGCGGCGTTCGACTTCGCCTCCGGCACGCTGCTTTTGACCGAAGCCGGCTCGAAGAAGCGGGCCGCGCTTCACCTGGTGCGCGGCGTGGCGGCCCTCGAAGGCTTCGATCGTGGCGGGCTCGAGGTGCTCGAGTCCGACCCGGCGGCGTTCCGGGCTGCGCTCCTCAAGGAGAGCCACACCTTGAAGCGCGCCCTGACCGATCCCCGGCTCTTCAGCGGCATCGGCAACGCTTACTCGGACGAGATCCTTCACCGGGCGCGCCTGTCGCCGCTGCGGCTGGCGCGCCAGCTCGACGAGGAGGAGATCGCGCGGCTCGACACGGCGACCCGGGCGATCCTTGACGAGTGGACCGCGCGGCTCCGGCGCGAGACCGGCGATCGCTTCCCGGAGAAGGTCACCGCCTTCAGGGAGGGGATGGCGGCCCACGGCCGCTTCGGCCGGCCCTGCCCGGACTGCGGCACCGCGATCCAGCGAATCGTCTACGCCGAAAACGAATGCAACTACTGCCCCCGATGCCAGACCGAAGGGAGGCTGCTGGCCGACCGGGCGCTGTCGCGCCTTCTTAAAGAAGACTGGCCGCGGACGATCGAAGAGCTGGAGGCTCCGCGATCACCAAAATGAACTGGCGTCGCCCGGTGCCCGGCCGATTCGCCGCCGCCTTGCCGGCGTCCCCCCATCATCTATATATGTACGGGCCTACTTCTTCGTGGTCGAGCTCTTGCCGCTGCCGAGCAGCGCCTCGAAGTCCTGGATGGCTGCCTCGTCCTCGGCGTCGCCTCGGCTTCCCTTGCGCTGCGCGGCCGGAGCCACCTCATCGTCGACGACGTCGTCGACGTCGTTCACGCCGGGATAGCGGTGGAGCGCGTTCTCGCTCGCCTGCCCCATCACTTTGGACGGCTTCTTGGTGAGCTGACTCAGGGATGACGGCTCGTACCCGGAGAAGAAGGCCTCGACCTGTCCCTGCCGGCCATTGATCACCCCGAGGTCGAGGCGCGCGTAGCTGGTCTGGGAGGGTGAGCCCAGGTTCATGATGGCCGAGAAGGTCGCGCGTCCCTTGGTCTGGCCGACCGCAATGATGCGAACCACCGCCAGTCCATCCACCTTCAGGAGTGACGCGAGCCGCACGGCGTCCTCGCCACAGGTGTGCCGCTTCTGCTTCACGCCGCGCGGGTAGCGCACCATCTTCGACCATTCCTCGCCGAAGCGATCATTGACCTTGACGGCGAGCTGCCTCAGGGCCGGGTTCTTCGCCAGCTCCGCTTCGGCCAGAAGGCGCACGGCATATCCCTTTTCTTCCAGCTGGGACTTGAGGGCCAGGCTGGCCTCGCGCTCCAGGGCGGCGCTTTCGGAGAGCATCTGGTCGGTCATGACGATCTTCGACTTGATGAAGTCGGCGTGCGGCGGCAGCAGCGCCAGACGGAGCGGCCGCGCCTGCTTGTTGCGGAAGCCGGGCGTCATCCACCCCCGGGCATAGACGGCGGCCGCGGAGGCGAAGCCGATCAGCAGGACGAGCAGCATGAAACGGGAACGGCGGAGTGCGCGGGCGGTCATGGTTTGCCCCCTCTCTTGAGCCTGTCGGTGATCTGTCTCAGGTGATCGACGATGATCGGCTTGTCGGGCGCCTGCGGCCGGGCGCGCAGGTAGGTCACGAGCTCCTGTCCGGCTTCCCTGGGGCGCCCCAGCCCTTCGAGCGCGAAGCCGAGCCCGCGGTGCGCCTCGGCCAGGCCCGGATCGAGCGCCAGGGCGCGGAGGTACGACTGCCGGGCCCCGTCCAGGTTCCGTCGCAGAGCCTGCCGGCCCTCGTCGGTCTCGAGCAGCTTCTCCTGACGCTCGTCACGCGTCAGGTAGGCGCGCCGGACGAGATTGCGTCTTTTCTCTTTGTCCGTCGGAGCCGACTCGCCCTCGATCGTCGTCCGCGCCCCGAGGGCGCGGCGGGCGTCCGCGAGCGCCAGGTGGGCCGCGGGGTCTTCGCCGTCCTCGCTCACCAGGCGACGCGCCAGCGTCAGGGCCGCACGCGGGTAATCGGCCTCGATTAGATCGTTGGCGGTGTCGAGCGAGACCTTGCGCGTCATGCGTCGCCAGCCCGGCGCACCGGCCGTGAGGCTTCCCGGCGGCGCTCCCGCGGTGAGCGCCGGCAGCATGGCGCGCGTCGCCGCGGAGCGCGCCTGCAGCTCGGGATGGGTGCTCCACTTGCTCGACCTGGCCGCGGGGCGCTCGCCCTCGGGATCATCGGCCAGCAACTCCAGCATCCGGATCATCTGCCGGGGGTCGTAACCGGCCTGCACCAGCCGCTTCGCGCCCAGGCGGTCGGCCTCCTCTTCGAGCTCGCGGCTGTACCCGAAGACGCTGCGCGCCAGGAAGTAATCGCCGACCCCCAGCGTCAAAGGCCCGAGAGCCATGCTGGTGATCGCCTTGCGCCTCACCGAACGAAAAGAGAGGATGCCGTGGTGTCCGGCGGTATGGGTCACCTCGTGGGCCAAAACCGCCGCGATCTGCGCCTCGTTCTCAAGCAATGAGAGGAGGCCCGTATTGACATAGACCTGGCCGTCGGGAAGGGCGAAGGCGTTCGCCGTGACGTCGCGCAGCAGGTGAACGCTGTAACGGATGTAGCCATCGGTCGGTTTCGGAGCCAGGCGCGATGCCAGCCGGTTGACCAGCGACTCGAGCTCCGGCGCGTCGTAGCGGTAGCCGCGCCGGATGAAGAGATCCTCGGTGTCGTGGACCGTCTTCAGCAGCGGCTGCTCGCTGTTCTTGAGATCGAGCGGGCCGTAGAACCCCTCGCCCTCGGCGAGCGCCGCTGCGGTTCCGGCGCAGACGAGCGCACCGACGACCGCGAGCCTCTGAAGCTGTGTGCGCCGATCACGAAATTGCATCCGCGAGCCCGCCCCCGGGGAATCTCGACGAGTGAATGCCGGGGATTAATTTAGTCCGCACCCCGCGCCGGTCAAGGCAGGAAAGGGATCCACCCCGCGCCGGTCAAGGCGGGAAGGCGATCTGTCGCGGCCCGCGTCAGTGCCGGGACCGCGATGCTACAATCGGCGCCTGAGGGGAGGCGTGCGTGGCGAAGAAGGCGAAGATCGCGAAGGCGGCGCCGCCGCGGACGAAGACGAAGGCGCGTGCGAAAGGCGCCGCGAAGGCTTCGAAGGGCGCGAAGGGGAAGGTCGTTCAGATGGACCTGTTCCGCGCCGGGGCGCCGCCGATGACATCGAACGATGCAACCGCGGCTCCGCCTGCCCCCGACGAGGCCGCGGCCTCGAAGGGGGAGGTCGCTTCGGAGGGGGAGGCCGCCTCTCCGGCGACGGCCGCGACCTCCGCACAGGAGGCGGCCGCCCTGCCGCGCAGGGGTGCGGCCCCGAGCCGCGGCGCCGCCCCCGAGCGGCGGCGCGAGACGGCCGAGTCGATCGGCAAGCGGCAGCGCGAAATTTCGGTCGCCGAGTTCTTCCAGAAGAACCGGCACTTGCTCGGTTTCGACAACCCGGCCAAGGCGCTGTTGACCGCGACCAAGGAAGCGGTCGACAACTCCCTCGACGCCTGCGAAGAAGCCGGCATCCTGCCGGAGCTGACGATCACCATCGACGAGCTGGCGGAGGATCGCTTCCGGCTGGCGGTCGAGGACAACGGTCCCGGCATCGTCCGCAACCAGGTCGCCAAGGTCTTCGGCAAGCTTCTGTACGGCTCGAAGTTCCATGTCATGCGGCAGAGCCGCGGCCAGCAGGGGATCGGCATCTCGGCGGCCGGGATGTACGCGCAGCTCACCACCGGTCAGCCGGTGAAGATCACCTCCCGCATCGGCAAGAAGAAGCCGGCCCATTATTTCGAGATCCAGATCGATACCGCCAAGAACGAGCCGAAGGTGCTGACCGACAAGGAGGTCGACTGGGATCGCGAGCACGGCACGCGCGTCGAGATGGATCTGGCCGGCACCTACAAGAAAGGGCGGCGCTCGGTCGACGACTACATCGCGCAGACGGCGCTCGCCAACCCGCACGCCACGGTGCACTACCGGCCGCCGAAGGGGGACGAGTTCCAGCGCGAGCGGCTGACCAAGGAGCTGCCGCGCGAGCCGCTGGCGATCAAGCCGCATCCGTACGGCGTCGAGCTCGGGGCGCTCATCTCGATGCTGCGCGAGACGCACGGCCGGACCGTGGCCGGGGCGCTGCAGGCCGACTTCTCGCGCGTCAGCGCCAACGTGGCATCGGCGATCTGCATCGCCGCCGGCCTCAAGCCGGGGGCCCGGCCGCGCACCCTCTCGGTTCAACAAGTAGAGATGCTGTTCCGCGCCATCCCCAAGGTCAAGATCATGGCGCCCCCCTCCAACGTCATCGTGCCGATCGGCGAAGAGCTGATCCTGGAAGGCCTCAGGAAGGGAGTCCCGGCCGACTTCTACGCCTCGACGACGCGGCCGCCGGCGGTCTACCGCGGCAACCCGTTCCTGGTCGAGGTCGGCCTGGCGTATGGCGGCGGCGGCATGCCGGCGGATGAGCCAATCGACCTGTGGCGCTTCGCGAACCGGGTGCCTTTGCAATACCAGCAGTCGGCCTGCGCCATCACCCGCGGCGTGCTCACCACCGACTGGAAGAACTACGGCCTGCAGCAACCGCGCGGCGCGCTGCCGATCGGAGCGATGGTGCTGTTCGTGCACGTCGCCAGCGTCTGGGTGCCGTTCACCTCCGAAAGCAAGGAGGCGGTCGCCGCCTATCCGGAGATCATCCGTGAGCTGCGGCTCGCTCTTCAGGAATGCGGCCGGCGGCTCGGCGGCTTTCTGCGCCGCCGGCAGCGACTGGCCGAGGCGGAGAAGCAGAAATCGTACATCCAGGCCTACATCCCGCATATCGGGATCGCGCTCAAGGAGATCCTCGGCCTGTCCGACAAGGAAGAGAAGAAGGTGGTCGAGGTGCTGACCGACACGCTCGAGAGGACGCGCGCGATTTAGGAAGCCCATTCCAAGACCCGCACCGGCTCCCAAGGGAGACCGGACGGGTTCCGCAGGGAGAGACGATGTCATCGGCGACCGTCAAGAAGATCGAGAAGCAGGCGGAGGAGATCCACCGCTCTATTCTGAAGCGACAGAAACCGAGCCTGCGCTTCCCGCTCCGCAGCCTCAGCAACGTCAAGTACAACGCCAAGACCGGCTACTTCGAGATGCGCGGCCGCAAGAAGGAGCGCACCCTGACCGTCTCGACCGTCAAGACCTTCGCCCAGACGCTGCGGATGATGGCGTTGTCGAAGGAGCTGGTCGGGAGCGACGACATCGCCACCAAGCGGGAGGCCTACTACGTCTCGAAGAACTGGGGGGAGGCACGCTTCCTCGAGCAGCCGGAGTCCGACGCGGTGATGGACGACGTCGAGGCGCTGTTCGAGGTCAACCGGGAGCAGATCGGCTTCGTCCCGGAGGAGAAGGGGGGCGAGCTCTCCGGGAAGCTGATCATCGTCGACAAGGACTCGGAGACCGGGAAACCGCTGCGCATCGACTGCACCAAGTTCGGCTCGGGCGCCTACTCGATCCCGATCTCGGTCGAGCATCTGAAGTTCCAGACCGACGCCGAGTTCATCCTGGTCATCGAGACCGCCGGGATGTTCCAGCGGCTGGTGAAGCACAAGTACTGGAAGACCGCCAACTGCGTCCTGGTGTCGATGGGAGGTGTGCCGACCCGCGCCTGTCGCCGCTTCATCCGCCGCCTGGCTGATTTCAAGAAGATCCCCGTCTATGTCTTCGTCGACGGCGACCCGTACGGCATCAGCAACATCTATCGCACCCTGAAGGTCGGCTCGGGAAACGCCGCGCACCTGAACGAGTACTTCTGCGTGCCGCAGGCGCGCTACCTCGGCATCACGCCGCAGGACATCGTCGACTACAAGCTGCCGACCCATCCTCTCAAAGACGTCGACGTCAAGCGGGCCCGCGATGCGATCAAGAATGACCCCTTCTTCCAGCATCACAAGCCGTGGGTCGACGCCATGGAGCACCTTCTGAAGATGGGCGTTCGCGCCGAGCAGCAGGCGCTCGCCAAGTGGGGCCTGAACTACGTCATCGACACTTATCTTCCGGAGAAGCTGAAGAACCCGGAGAAGTTCCTGCCGTAGAGGAGTGGCGGCAAGAGGATCGCTCCCGCCCTCGAGGAGACCGACGTCCTGTTGAAGAAGCCGGCGGCCGGATGGCAGTCCAGATCCGTGTCTCGCGCACCGAAGCGCGCCAGGGCGGCGCTCCCGGACGCATGGTCCGTCCGGCCGCTCACCCCCGATCGGTTTCACGATCTCGAGCATCTTTTCGGTCCGCGCGGCGCCTGCGGCGGCTGCTGGTGCATGACCTGGCGGCTGCCGCGGGGAGAGTACGAGAGGCTGAAGGGAGAGGGGAACCGGCGCGCCTTCCGGGCGATCGTCGATGCCGGGGAGATGCCGGGGCTGCTGGCGTACGACGGGGCCCGACCGATCGGCTGGTGCGCGCTGGCGCCGCGCGAGCGCTACGGCAAGCTGGAGCGATCGCGCATCCTGACGCGCGTCGACGATCGGCCGGTCTGGTCGGTCGTCTGTCTGTTCGTCGATCGGGACTTCCGGCGCCGGGGCGTGACGGTGGCGCTCTTGCGCGCCGCCGGCGAGCATGTCCGCCGCCAGGGCGGCCTCACGCTCGAAGGGTACCCGGTCGAGCCGAAGAGCGCCAAAGAGATCCCGCCGGTCTTCGCCTTCACCGGCGTCGCCTCGGCCTTCCGCCAGGCCGGCTTCCACGAGGTCGCCCGCCGCTCGCCGACCCGGCCGGTCATGCGGCTCGACCTCCGGCGACTCGAACGCAAAGTCCGGGCAGGCTCCTAGGAGATCCGGCCGCGGCGGCGGTCGCGCAGGATCTCGCGGGCGGCGTTATGGCCCGGCGCGCCCATCACCCCTCCGCCCGGATGGGTGCAGGAGCCGCACAGGTAGAGCCCGCGGACGGGGGTCCGGTAGTCGGCGTAGCCGGGGACCGGGCGCATGAAAAAGAGCTGGTCGAGGCTCATGTCGCCCTGGAAGATGTTGCCGTGGGTCAGGCCGAAGTCGCGCTCCAGATCGAGCGGCGTGATCACCTGGCGGTGCAGCACGGAGCTCTTGAAGTTCGGCGCGTAGCGGGTGAAGATCTCCGTCACCCGGTCGCCGAATTTCTCCTTTTCGCCGTCCCAGGTTCCTTCCTTCAGCTCGTACGGACCGAACTGGCAGAAGACCGACATGATGTGGCGTCCCGGGGGCGCGATCGAGTCGTCGTAGACGGTAGGGATCACCGCCTCGAGGAACGGCTCCGAAGACCAGCGGCCATACTTCGCCTCGTCGTAGGCCCGCTCCATGTAGTCGAGCGACGGGCAGATGTCGATCGTGCCGCGGTGCTGCGGCCCGGGCTTCTTCCCGGGGAGCGCCGTGAAGTCGGGAAGCTCCGCGAGGGCGTAGTTGACCTTCACCGACGAGCCGCTGATCCGAAAGCGCTCCACCTCGCGCACGAACTCGCCCGGCAGCTCGCGCCGGCCGTCGAGAAGCTTGAGGAAAGTGACGTGCGGATCGAGGTTGGAGATCACGGCGCGGGCCGCGACCTCCTCCCCACCCTTCAGGACGACACCGCGGGCGCGGCCGTCACGGACCTGAATCTTCTCGACCGGCGCGTTGCAGCGGATGACCGCGCCGCGCTGGCGCGCCGCCGCGGCGATGCACTCCGAGACCTGTCCCATGCCGCCCCGCACCACGCCCCAGCAGCCGCGCATCCCGTCCACTTCGCCCATGACGTGATGGAACAGGACGTAGGCGGTGCCCGGCGTCCGCGGTCCTGCGAAGGTGCCGATGACCGCCTGGCCGCACAGGAGCGCCTTGAGCTCCTCCGACTCGAACCATGAATCGAGAAAATCCTTGGCGCTGCCGACCAGGATGTCGACCTCGTTGAACAGATCTTTCTTGAGGCCGCGCGCCAGCCGCGCCGCGCGCAGCAGCCCGAGCAGATCGCGCACCCGCGACGAGGTCGGGTCGGGCGGTGTCATCATCAGCAGCGGCTCGACGAACTCGGCCAGCCGGTTGAGGGTCCGCTCGTACTCTTCGTAGACCTCGGCGTCGCGGGCTGAGAACTTGGCGATCTCCGGGCGCGTCTTCGCGGGGTCGTTCCAGATCATCAGCGTGCGGCCGTCGGGGTAAGGCTGGAAGTAGGGCGGATCCTGGGGATAGACCGTCAGGCCGTGCTTCTTGAGCTCGAGGTCGCGGCTGATCTCCGGTCGGAGCAGGCTGAGGACGTAGGCCGCGGTCGAGACCTTGTAGCCGGGCCACGGCTCCTCGGTGACCGAGGCGCCGCCGACGTACGGCCGCCGCTCGAGCACCAGGACCTTCATGCCGCCGGCCGCCAGATAGGCCGAGGTGACCAGGCCGTTGTGCCCGCCGCCGATGATCACCGCGTCGTAGATTGTCGACATGCCGAACCACCTCACGCGCCGCCGGGCACCGATCTCAGCGCTTCGGTCGAGCCCAGGGGGGAACGAGCGGCAGGATTCTCCCATAGACCGGGCAGCTGCGCATATGCGCCCCCGGCAGGTAGCCGGTGCTCAGCAGGAACTCGCCGGTGATCTCGCCGCCCGTGAACCGAAAGGTCGTCTTGAAGAGCTTCACCCACTCGGCCTTGGGAAGAGGGTGCCGCGCGTCGAGCCAGGCCGCGAACGACCCGTGATGATCGCGAAGCGCTCGGAGGCGCCGGGCGTTCTCGATCACCGCGTCGACCTTGAGCCGGTTGCGGATGATGCCTTTGTCCCGAAGGAGGCGCGCCCGCTCCTTGCGGTCGTAGGCGGCGACCCGATCGATGTCGAAGCCATCAAAAGCCCGGTGGAAGTTCTCCCGCTTCTTGAGGATCGTCAGCCAGCTCAATCCCGCCTGATTGATCTCCAGCGCCAGCCGCTGGAACAGCGCCGCGTCGTCCCGCAGAGGAAAGCCATACTCGGTATCGTGGTAGGGGCCGTGGTACGGATGCCCCGGCGCGACCTCGCAGTAGCTCATCGCGCCTCACCCTCCGTGGCGTTCCGATTCGCGCCCGCTCCCGCGGGCCGCCCGTACTTCTTCATGACCTCGACAAGCCGATCGAGCGGCAGGGCCCGAGCGGTGTTGCCGTCGCGGCCGACGGTCGTCACCGCCATCGTCAGGGCGTTCAGGATCGCCTCCTCGGTCGCCTCCTCGGCCGCCTGGAAGAGCGGGTCGAGGTGATCGTCGGCCACGATGGTCAGCGTGTAGGTGAGCGGCTTGGGATAGTGCGGCACGCGGTTCCCGGTGGAGAAGGCGAGGAAGATATCGCCGCTGCCGTGGCTCGAGATCGTGCCGGTGCGCGCCAGGCCGAGCGCCGCCTTCGACGCCAGCCGCTGCAGCTTCAGGTGATCGAGCGGGGCGTCGGTGGCGAGCACGATGATGATCGAGCCGTCGCTGGCGCGCTCCGGCGCCTGCTCGGGGATCTCCCGGCCGACCGGGACGCCGGCGATCGTCAGCTCCGGTCGCCGCCCCATGTTGGCGTTGACCAGCGCGCCGACGGTCCAGCCGCCCGCCTGCTTCGGCAGTCGGCGCGAGGCGGTCCCGATGCCGCCCTTGAAGCCGTACGAGATCATCCCGGTGCCGGCGCCGACCGCTCCTTCCGCCACCGGCCCCTCGAGCGCCGTTTCGATCGCCCGCACCGTGTCCTCGACCGAGACGTGCAGGCCGCGAGCGTCATTGAGCGTCGAGTCATCGCACTCGGCGACGGTCGGGGCGACCACGTCGTCGCCGATGCCGATATCGGGATAGCGCTTGAGCATGTAGGCGACGACGCCGTCCATCACCCGCCCGACGTTCATGGTGTTGGTGAGCAGGATCGGCACCTCGAGCGCCCCCTGCGTGTTGATCCAGATGCTGCCGGTCATCTCGCCGGTGCCGTTCAACACCCAGGTCGCGGCCGGCACCTTGTCGCGCCAGAGATCGCCGCCATGCGGCAGGATGGCCGTCACTCCGGTCCGCACCGGGCCTTCTCCGGGGCGGAGCTTCCCCTCGCCGCGCTTGAGCGTGACCTGCCCGACGCGCACCCCGCGAACGTCGGTGATGGCGTTCAACGGCCCCGGGGAGAGCGTGCCGACGATGATGCCGAGATCCCGCAACCGCATCCGGGGAGCCTCGGAAGCCGGCGCTCCCGCCAGCGTGGAGAGAACGATGACCAGGACCGCACCCGCGCTCAAGAACCGTCGACGCATCGGTTCGACCTCCCTGGCCCGCCCCGGCACCCCGGTCGGGCGTGAGACAGGATACCCGGACAGGCCGCCGGGTTGAGCTATGATCCGAACAACCGCGGGAGGAGCTCATGGGCGACCCCGACATCCGTCTCGACCCGATGCGTCCGGAGGACTGGGACGAGGTGCGGCGGATCTACCAGGAAGGGATCGCCACCGGCCACGCCACCTTCGAGACCGCGGCGCCGGCATGGAACGCGTGGGACGCCGCGCATCTCCCCGAGCCGCGCCTGGTCGCCCGGGCCGGAAGCGGCCGAGCCTCAGGCGGCGAGCGACCTTCCGAGGGTGGTGGCCTCTTGGCCTGGGCGGCGCTGAGCCGGGTCTCCGATCGGTGCGTCTACGCCGGCGTGGCGGAAGTGAGCGTCTACGTCGGCGCGGCGGCCCGGGGCAGGGGAGTCGGCCGGGCGCTCCTCGACGCGCTCATTGAAGGCTCGGAGCGGGAGGGGATCTGGACCCTGCAGGCCGGCATCTTCCCGGCCAACGCCGCCAGCCTCGAGCTGCATCGCCGCTGCGGCTTCCGGGAGATCGGCCGCCGCGAGAAGCTCGGCAAGCTGGGCGGCGTCTGGCGCGACGTCCTGCTGCTCGAACGGCGCAGCCTGAGCGTCGGGACAGGATAGTTCGCCGCGGCGGCGTTCAGGTCAGGATCATTCGCCGCGGCGGCGTTCGGATCGGTGCCTTGCGCCCAATCAGCGCTTCGCGCCCAGGATGGCTTCGATCACCTTGGGATCGTCGGGCAGCATCTTCGAGCGCGGCAATCTCGGGACGAGCGCGGCCCACTTCGCTCCCTGGGCGCGATCGGCGAAGACTTTCCGGAACAGCGGCAGCGCCTCGTCGATCCGCTTGGCGTTTACCAGCGTCACCGCGTGCCAGAAGACCATCTCGATATTGTCGGGGACCATCGCCTCGGCGGTGCCGTACGCCTTGATCGCTCCCGCGATGTCCTGGGCGGCGAACCGATTGTCCCCCTCGTCCATGAGACGGTAGGCCCGGCTCAGATGCACCAGGCGCTTCAGCTCTCCGATAGGGTCGGCGCTGTCCTCGACCCGCAGGTCGACGATCCGATCGGCCCAGGGGCGCCCGGTCGAGGCGCCGGCCACCACCAGAATCGCCGCCGACTGTTTGCCGCGGATGTCGCCGCCCTCTGCCTGCGCCGCCTCGAGCGCCGCCAGCAGACGGTCGGTCAGATCGCCTTTGGCGGCCTCGTAGGCGCGCGCCATGGCGGGCCAGACGGTCTCCTTTTCCATCAGGTTCGCCTCGGTCGTATACCCCTTGCCGACCATGTGGCCGGCCATGGCGATGCAGTGCTCGCCGGTGTGCGCCGCCGCGCCGCCATGGGCGTCGACCATCGCCACCTGCCGGACGTCGGCGCCGGAGTCGGCGGCCAGGAGCGCCTTGAGCGCCTCGGGGGCCGACTTGCCGGAGCGCATCAGATCGAGGCCGAGCGGACCATAGCTCGGCTCGACGATCGACTGGGTCGCCACCGCCCCGACCCCCGCCTCGGCCCAGGGGACCAGGCTGCCGACCGAGAACCAGTGCGACTGCACCGCGACCCCGAGCTGCCCGGTGGCCGGGTCGCGCGCCACGATCGAGAAGGTGTGCAGCGGGCGGACGGGGCGTGAGGCGCCGGCGGCGTCGGTCGGGACACCGGTGGATGAGATAACGCCGGCCGCAAAGCTGAAGGTTGGCAGGCCGAACGCCAGAAGAAGCGCGAGATGGCGGATCATGACGGTCTCCTTACCGAGGTGAGCCGGAGGATACGGGGTTGCTCCCCGTGGCGTCAACCGATAGACTGTCGCGCGCATCGCCCGCCCTGGAGACGACCGATGTCGGATCTGCTGAAGATCGCCGCCGCCCTCCTGGTGCTCGCTCTGGGGTCGCGTCTCGACGCCTGGGGCGCCGCCCCGAAGGCGGGCGGCAAAGTCTTCCCCTGCCCGGTGCAGGTGACCGGGCTCGACAACGGCCTCAAGGTCGTCACGGTGCCGTTCGACTCGCCGGGGCTCATCGCCGTCTGGACGATCGTGCGCGTCGGATCGCGCAACGAGATCGAGCCCGGCAAGTCCGGCTTCGCGCACTTCTTCGAGCACATGATGTTCCGCGGCACTGATCGGTACTCGCGGGAAAAGTACAACGACGTCTTCAAAGAGCTGGGCTCCGACCACAACGCCTTCACGACCGATGACTTCACCGCCTACCATGCCCTCGCGCCCGCCTCGGCCATCGAGCAGGTGCTCGACCTGGAAGCCGACCGATTCATGAACCTCAAGTATTCGGTCGACGATTTCAAGAAGGAGGCGGGGGCGGTGCTGGGGGAGTACAACAAGAACGCCTCGAACCCCTTCCTGCTGATTCATGAAAAGCTGCGTGACGCCGCCTTCACGCGCCACTCGTACAAGCACACGACGATGGGCTTCCTGCGCGACATCGAGGCGATGCCGGACCAGTACGACTACAGCCGTATCTTTTTCGACCGCTACTACCGCCCGGAGAATTGCATCCTGCTGGTGGTCGGCGACGTCGAGTCGAAGCAGCTCGTGGCGCTGGCCCGGAAGTATTTCGGTGGCTGGAAGCGGGGTTCATACCGAATCGAAGTGCCGCCGGAGCCGCCGCAGGCGGGAGAGAAGCGGGTCGACCTCACCTGGCCCAATCCGACCCAGCCCTACCTGTACATCGGCTACCACACTCCCGCCTTCTCCACCACGAGCAAGGAGATGCCGGCGATCGACCTGGTCTCCCAGATGCTGTTCTCCGAGGCGGCGCCCCTGTATCAGAAGCTGGTGGTGGAAGAGCAGGAGGTCGATCTATTGAGCGGCGGGGCGTCCGATCATCGCGACCCGTACCTGTTCGAGATCGTGGCGCGGGTCAAGCGGCCCGATCGGGTGGCCTACGTCGAATCCGCGATCACCGCGGCGCTGGAGGATATCAAGAGCAAGCCGGTCGACGCCGCGCGCCTGCAGCGGGTGCAGTCCCACATGAAGTATTCGTACGCCATGGGGCTCAGCACCGCCGGCAGCGTCGCCTCGAGCCTGGCGCACTACCTGATGCTCACCGGCGATCCCGAATCGGTCAACCAGGTCTATGCTCTCTACGACCAGGTCACGCCGGAGGACCTGCGCGCCGCCGCGGGCAAGTGCTTCCTGCCCGCCGGCCGGACGGTCGTCACCCTGAGGTTCGCTGGCGACACGCCAAAGAGCCCGGACGGCGACGCGCCGCCGTCCGCCGATCGGCCGTTGCCCGGGCGGGCCGGGCCCGCAGGCACGGCGACCGGCCGCGGACGGCGATGATGCTCACGCAGCACGGGCGGGGCGCGCGCCTCGCGGCCCGGGCCGGGGCCGCGGTCGGCCTGGCGATCGCCGTCATGGGCGCGGCGCAGACCGCGGCGCCCGCGAGGGCGCAGGAGAGATCGATGAGCAAGAAACCCGCAACAGCCGCGGTGGCGGCCGGTGGCCCGGCCACGGTGCTCCTCCCGAGCCCCGCTTCCCCCCTGGTCACGTTCAGAATCCAGTTCCGCACCGGCGCGATCGATGATCCGCCCGGGAAAGAAGGGCTCAACGCGCTGACCACCCTGACCATCGCGCAGGGCGGCACGAAGGAGCTGACCTTCCGCGAGGTGACCGAGCGCCTCGACCCGATGGCGGCGTTGATCCAGGGACAGCCGGACCGTGAGGTCACCACCTTCATCGGCGAGGTGCATCGCGATCACCTGAAGGGGTTCTACGAGCTGTTCACCGCCATCCTCCTGAAGCCCCGCTTCGACCCGGCTGACTTCGCCCGCAGCCGCGATCTCCTCCTGGCCGACATCGAAACGAACCTGCGCGGCAACGACGACGAGGAGCTGGGGAAAGAAGCGCTCAATCTCATGATGTACGGCGGCGGGCCGTATGGGCATCCGGACATCGGCACGGTGCAGGGGCTGAAGTCGATCACCCTCGACGACGTCAAGGCCTGGTACGGCAAAAGGTACACGCGCGGCAACCTGCTACTGGGCGTCGCCGGCGGCTACCCGCCCGCCATGATCGAGACTCTCAAAGAGGATTTCGCCGCGCTGCCGGCAGCGGCGCCGCCTTACGTGACGCTCCCCGCGCCCCGGGCGGCGGAGGGGATGGAGGTGCTGATCGTCGACAAGCCGGCGCCGGCCACCGCCATCTCGATCGGCTTCCCCATCGCGGTGACGCGCGCCGACAAGGACTACACCGCGCTCGTCGTGGCCGCCTCGTATCTCGGCGAGCACCGCACCTTCAACGGCCGTTTGATGAACGTGATGCGCGCCGATCGCGGCCTGAACTACGGTGATTACGCCTACATCGAGACCTTCATCCAGGACGGCGGCAGCACCTTCCCGCTGGCAAACATCCCGCGGCGCCAACAGCACTTCAGCATCTGGATCCGGCCGGTGCGCCCGGAGAACGCCCTGTTCGCCCTGCGGCAGGCGACGCGTGAGCTGGCCCGGCTCGCAAGCGCCGGCCTGCCGCCGCAGGAGTTCGAGCAGACTCGTCGCTACCTGATGAATTACTCGCGGCTCTGGACCCAGAGCATGAGCCGGCGGCTCGGCACCCTGATCGATGCCCGCTTCTACGGCACCCCCGACGTCGTCGCGCGGCTGGCGCAAGAGCTGCCGCGGCTTAAGTTAGAAGATGTCAACGCCGCCGTGAAACGGCACCTCGGCAAAGGCTCGCTGTCGGTCGCCATCGTCACCGATCGCGCCGCCGACCTCAAGGAACTGCTGCTCTCCGGAAAGCCGACGCCGATCGCCTATCAGACCCCCACGACGCGCGAGGATCTCCTTAAAGAAGATAAGGAGATCGAGGCCTATCCGCTGCCGGTCTCCGCCGAGAGGGTGCGGGTCGTCAAGGCCCAGGAACTGTTCGAGCGCTGACGGCGGGCCCGATGCCCCTCGGCTTCGTTTACCACGAAGACTGCGCCCTGCACGAGAATGGCCCGGGCCACCCCGAGCGCCCGGAGCGGATCCGCGCCATCCGCGATCATCTGAAGAAGGTGGGTCTCCTCGAGCGCCTGATCCTCATCGAGCCCGAGCCCTGCCCGGAGGAGCTGATCGAAACGATTCATCCGCGGCCGTACATCGAGATGATCCGCGCGGCCTGCCGGCGCGGGCCGGTCCGGCTCGACCCCGACACCGGTGTCGTCCCGGCGTCCTGGCGGGCGGCGCTGCTCTCGGCCGGAGGGGCGATCGCCGCCTGCGACGCGGTCGCCGCCGGCCGGGCGCGCGCTGCCTTCGTCTGCACCCGCCCGCCGGGGCACCACGCCGAGCCGGAGCGGGCGATGGGGTTCTGCCTGTTCAACAACGTCGCGATCGCGGTGCGGTATCTCCAAAGCGCCCACCGTCTAGAGCGGATCGCGATCGTCGATTGGGACGTGCACCACGGCAACGGCACGCAGATGGTGTTTGAAGAGGACGACACCGTCCTCTACTTCAGCACGCACCAGTTCCCGTACTACCCGGGGAGCGGCGCGCGCTCGGAGCGCGGGCGCGGCCGGGGCCTCGGCTTCACCCTCAACGTGCCGCTGCCGCCGGGGAGCGGCGATCGCGACTATCTGCGAGTCTTCCGCGACGAGCTGATCCCGGCGATCGATTCTTTCCGGCCGGAGGCCATTCTGATCTCGGCCGGCTTCGACGCCCACGAGCGCGATCCGCTCGCCAGCATGGCGCTCACCGAGTCGGGGTATGCCGGCATGACCGAAATCGTGAACGATGCGGCCGCGAGACACTGCGGCGGGCGCATCATCTCCCTCCTGGAGGGCGGCTACGATCTGCAAGCGTTGGCTCTTTCGGTAGAGGCGCACCTGGTGTCCCTGGGCGCATAGGTTCAGGGACCGGTTTGGACACGGCGGAGGACGACATGAAACGTAGTCGAGCCTGGTGGCTGCTTGGGGCGTCGCTTCTGGCGGCGCGGATCTCTCATGCGACGGCGGCGGAGGCGACAGCGGCGGCGGAAGCGCGGCCGATCGCGATCGTCCACGGCACCGTGATCGACGGGCGGGGCGGGCCGCCGCTCGCGGACGGGACGGTGATCGTGCGCGGAGCGCTCATCGAGGCGGTCGGCCCGGCGGGCGCGATCAAGGTGCCGCCGGACGCGCAGGTGTTGGATGCCCGCGGCAAGAGCGTCATGCCCGGCCTGGCCGATATGCACGTCCACCTGCAGGGGGGCTATGACGGAAGCAACGTCGACATGCTGGGATACCAGCGCTACCTGAACGCGCTCTTGTATGCCGGGGTCACGACGGTTCTCGACACCGGCAACTACCAGCCCTGGATCCTGCAGATCCGAAGCGAGACCGCCGCCGGCCGCCTGGTCGGGCCACGCGTCTACTGCGTCGGGGCGATGATCGACGGCCTCGAGCCGGCCTGGCCCGACCTCGCCTACCCGCTGGCGACGCCGGCGCAGATCCCGGGCCTGGTCCGTCGCGACAAAGCGGCGCGCGTCGATCTCATCAAGACCTACGCCAATCTCTCCGACCGTATGCTCGGGAAGCTTACCGAGGAGGCCTCCCGGGCCGGGCTTCGGGTGATCATCGACGCCTGGGAGCGCAACGGTTCGCCCGACGTGTCGCGCGCCGGGATTTCCGGGTATGCGCACCTGCCGACCAGGCCGATGCCGGCCGAAGAGATCCAGCTGATCAAGGACAAGGGGATCTTCGTCATCACGACGCTGGCGGTCAACGAATCGTTCGCCCGCACGCGCTTCGCCGACCCCGGCTATCTGAAAACGCCGCTCATCGCCGACCCGATGCCCGGCTGGTTTGTCGACGACGTGCGCGCCTTCATCACCCGGCCTCTCGACGACAAGACCCGGACCGCCCTCCCCGGTTACCAGAACGATCTGGCGGAGTCGCGCCGGAACGCCCGCAAGATGCTGGCGGCCGGCATCCTGATGGCGGCCGGGACCGACGCTCCCTACCCGGGGCTGTTCCAGGGCGAAGGGATCCACCGTGAGCTGGAGCTTCTGGTCGACAGCGGCTGGACCCCTTTGCAGGCGATCCGCGCCGCCACCTACGACGCGGCGCGGATCATGAAGGCCGAGACGACCTGGGGAAGCCTGCAGAAGGGGCTCCGGGCCGACATCCTGGTCGTGGCCGGCGACCCGGCGTCGCACATCGGCGCGACGCAAAACATCGACACGGTGATCCAGGGAGGACGGATCCTCGATCGAGCCGCTCTCAAGCACGACCCGGCGCGCGACCCCGGCTATCGTCCCATCCCGGGGTTGTTCTCGGAGTAGGACCGTCGCCATGCCTCCAGGTCATCAAGAACCCTTCGCGCCTCTTCAGTTCTTCCGGACACTCCGTAGGCGTGACCGAGACCCGCCTTGATGTCCGGGTTCCCCCGGCAAGCGCTTCCGCCCTGTGCAGTTCCCCGATGCCTTCCGCGGCGAGCCCGTCGTCGATTTCCAGCGCCCGCGAAGAGGTTCGGATGGATCCTGGAACACCAGATGCGGATCGCCGCCGCCCGGCTCGAACCTCTTCAGGCAGTCGCGATCAAGGGCTACTGGACCTTGGATCCGACCGATCCACGCCGCGGAGCATGCGATCGGAGATGGATGATCCAGGTGAACGCGCCGACCGGGACCTCCGCGGCTGGAGGATCTGTTCCGTCTTGGCGCGGAAATACATCCGAAGCGATCCGCGCAGGTCCAGCTCGAGAAGAATCATCCTCGTAAATCGAATATTGACATTCCGATTTTCCAGCACTACGATTGACGGCGTGATCCCTCGACCGTCCCTCCATGCAACCGTTCAGAAAGCGTTGCGCCAGAGCTCCGTCGTTGCGCTGGTCGGCCCTCGCCAGTGCGGCAAGACAACCCTGGCCAGGCAGATCGCGCGCGGCCGCACCGGCGATTATTTTGATCTGGAAGATCCGGTGGATCAGTCCAGGCTCGCAAACCCGAAGCTCGCGTTGGAGGACTTACGCGGGCTCGTCGTCATCGACGAGATCCAAAGAAAACCCGACCTTTTCGAGGTGCTCCGTGTGCTGGTCGACAGGCCGCGTGGACCGGTGCGCTTCCTGATTCTCGGGAGCGCGTCGCCGCACCTGGTCCGCGGGATTTCAGAGAGCCTCGCAGGACGGGTTCGATTTGTTGAGATGAGCGGCTTCGACATGAGTGAGGTGACGCCCAGACGGCTCCCAGACCTCTGGTTGAGAGGCGGGTTTCCGAAATCGTTTCTGGCAACCTCCGAAAGCTCGAGTCTCAAATGGCGCAACGATTTCGTCCGAACGTTCCTGGAGAGGGACATCCCCCAACTTGGGATCACGATCCCGGCCCAGGCGCTCCGCCGGTTCTGGACGATGGTGGCGCACTATCACGGCCAGGTCTGGAACGCCGCCGAGTTCGCCCGATCACTGGGGACTTCAGAACCAACGGCCCGTCGCTACCTCGACATCCTCGTCGGCGCCTTCGTCGTGCGCCAGCTCTCGCCGTGGTTCGAGAATGTCGCCAAACGTCAGGTTAAGGCTCCCAAAATCTACGTGCGCGACAGCGGGCTCCTCCATGCCCTTCTCGGGCTTCGAACGCGCCAGCAATTGCTCGGGCATCCGAAGTACGGAGCCTCCTGGGAGGGCTTCGCGGTCGAGCAGATTCTTAGCCTTGCCAGGGCCCAGGAGGGATATTTCTGGGCGACCCACGCCGGCGCCGAGCTGGACCTGTTCATTCTGCAGGACGGCAAGCGCTTGGGATTCGAACTGAAATGCACCGATGCGCCACGCCTGACCAAGTCGATGCAGATCGCCCTCGAAGACCTGCGGCTGAACCACCTGTGGGTCGTGTACCCAGGCACCCGATCGTACCGTTTGCACCGAAACGTCGAGGTCGTCTCGATATCGGACGTGGCGTCCGCTCTACGCTGAAACTTCATCGTTGCGATGAGCGGATAGGTACGAGCCCCTGTTACTGAGATAGGCATAAGCAATAGAAGCCCAGATGCCCCGGAATGCTTGACTGTGGGTGGCTCTGAAGCCCTCGGTGGCGTTTCTGCCGGCGTTCCCGGGTGAGCCGGGGCCATTTCTCGATCGGTTTCCGACCTGGACCGCGATGGCCCTTGATCTCCCCGGGGAACTGGCTTACGATGAGGACATTCCACGAGCACGAGATTTCGGAGGAGCCGCGGGAGAGTCTTCCGCTCCATAAGGAGTGAGCAATGGCAATTCGTCTGGGCGATGCTGCACCAAATTTCAAGGCGACGACCACTGAGGGAGAGATCGACTTCTACGACTGGATGGGTGACAAGTGGGCCGTGCTATTTTCCCACCCGAAGGATTTCACCCCCGTATGCACGACGGAGCTGGGTGCGGTTGCGAAGCTGAAGCCGGAGTTCGACAAGCGCGGGATCAAGGTCATCGGCCTGAGCGTCGATGGCGTCAGGGATCATGCGGGCTGGTCGAAGGACATCGAGGAGACCCAGGGAGCCAGGTTGAACTTCCCGCTTATCGCCGATTCCGATCGGAAGGTCTCGGAGCTTTACGACATGATCCACCCGAACGCGAACACGACCCTGACCGTGCGATCGGTGTTCGTCATCGACAGCGACAAGAAGGTGCGCTTGACGTTGACCTACCCGGCGAGCACCGGCCGCAACTTCGACGAGATCCTGCGTGCCATCGATTCGCTGAAGCTGACCTCGGGTTACCAGGTCGCGACTCCGGTGAATTGGCAGCGAGGCGATGATGTGATCATCGTTCCGGCGCTCAGCAATGAGGAGGCGAAGAAGAAGTTCCCGGCGGGTTGGAAGGAGCTGAAACCCTACCTGCGCATGGTCCCCGATCCGACCAGGCAGAAGCAGCACTGATCCGGTGCGGCGGGATCGGCACGCCGTCAGGGCAGGATCGCGGCGAAGGCGTCGAGGAGGGTGGGGGCCGTGTCCGGGCCGGCGGATTTGGTCTCTCCGTACTGCGCCTCGGTGAGCCCGTAGGCGAAGGGTGGCTCGAGGTCCCATTCCGATCGGGGAATGATGTAGCCCAGCTCGTCGTTGCACAGGCCGAGGACGAAGCGGTAACGCCCCGACATCATCGATCGGAGGGGCCTCTCGCGGGAGGCACCCTGGATGTCGGCGCCGGGATCCTGAGGATCCTGAACGCCGCCGAGGACGAGCTCGGGATAGATCTCGCCCGGCACGCAGGCGAACTGGGCGAGTGCTTCCGTACTTTTGGGCACCGTTCCGCCGGACGTCGTGGCGAGGCTCGAGACCCCGCTCGCCGCCTCGCCGAGGATGGTCAGGACGGCGACCTCGCTGGCCAGTGTTCCGTCCGCGGCCAGCACGCGCGGCCAGATTCGCCCCTCCGCCAGGCCGCGGATGAAGCCGGGGTTTTTGAGCGGCACTCGGACGGCCCGCGAGCGCACCACGAGAACGGCGCTGGAGTGCGTCGCGAGGACCGGGCGCGGGTCGGAAGCGCCAGCGGCCACCTCCGATCTGGACGGACGACCGCCATGGGCCGCTCGCCAGGCGGCGACCACCTGCCGGGCCACCTCCTCGCCGTACGCCTCGGTGGCGCGCGGCGTCTTGGGCACCAGCTGCTCGCCCGTTTCGGGATCGATCATGGTGCCGCCGAGCGGCGTGAGGAGCCCTCCGATGTCGCCGCTGAAGAACAGGGCGACGCCCCCGAACTCCCGCTCCAGCCGGCGCCTCGCCGACCAGGGATAGTCGCAGGAGATGAGCGTGTTGTCGCGCCCGAGTGACTCGGGGTGGCTCGGGAAGTCGAGAAGCGTCGCGATCGTCTCGTGCCCGTCCTGCGCGTCCACCTTCATCAGGAGGGCCGTGGCGTCGATCACCTGGGGCAGGCGCGAGTCCTGCACCAGCTGCGGCAGGTCGGTCGAAGCAAACGACAGGCGGGCGGGACGCCTGGCACGCCAGGCCGCCGCCACGGCGTCGGCGGCCCGCGTCCGGATGCGGGCGACGTAGCCGGAATCGACCGACCGGTCGGGAGGTGACCAGAGGCCGATCACGTCCGGGCCCGCATGGGTGTGGGTGCTGGCGATCAGGATCGATCCGACGCCGACCTCCGGGTAACGGCTCCGGACGTCGTCGCGAATCTTCACGACGTCGTCGTAGAAGAATCCGATGAGATCGAGCGCCACCAGGGCGACCGAAGTGCCTCCCGCCTGAAGCACCAGGGCTCGGGCGTAGAGGTCGTCGTGAACCCCCGTGGCGTCCCGACCCTTGCCGAAGCCGGCGACGGCGACCGGGGGCAGGCCCGGGGAGATCTCGGGCGTGATGACCTCAACCGCCACCCCGGCGAGGAGAGACGCCGGTCCTGCCCCCGGGGCGACCTCAGGCCGGATCGACGCTGCCGAGGGCGCCGTGGAGACGGCGGTGGCGCATGAGAGAAGACCCGCCACGAGAGGAACAAGGACCAGCAGGCAGGGGGCCGTCGAGCCGCCGTGCCTTTCGAGCCTCATTCTGCTAACCTCCGGCGCTGGAAAGAGGCGCGTGGCATCGAAAGCTCTCCCGGAACAGACTTGAAGATATGACCCCCGTGATACGAAAGCCACTTGTCCGGTCGATCGCCGGCATCGCACTGTTCGTCGGAGTCGTCGTCGGAGCGGCCGCACTGGTGGCCTGCCGAGCTGGACTCTGCGGGGCCGGCCTGCCACTCGCCCTCACGCTTGGCACGCTGGCGCTCCATCTCGTGCCCGTCGGCGCGCTGGCGCTGCCGGCGGTGGTCGAACGGCTGCGTCGCTTTCTGGACGATCGCCCGGTCCGAATTTTCGTCATTGCCGCAATCCTGTTCGCGCCGTATCTTCTTTATTGGGCGATCCTGGGAAAGGCCCACCAGACGGGCATTCTGGGGCTTCTGGCCTGGGTCATGGTGCCCACGGCCCTGGCGGTTTTCGGGCCGCGCGACCGGCTGCGACTGGCCGGCGATGCGCTTGTCGTGGTGGCGATATGGTTACCGTTCGAGTTCCGCTGGATCCAAAAGGCCTACCCGTGGCCGGCGCATGGGGCTGGGTCGCTCCTGTCGGTTCCGCTGGGGCTCGGGCTGCTGGTCTTCCTGACGATCGTCGTCCGGCGGATCGACGGCGTCGGGTACGTCGCGAGAATCGACCTCAACGACCTGGTGGTCGCAGTGCGCGCCTTCGGGCTGTTTGCTCTGGCCGGAATTCCGATCGGCCTGCTGAGCGGCTTTCTGAAGCCGACGCACCGATGGCCCGGAGCGGGGGAGGCCGTGGCGAGGGCGGTGATGATCTTCGTCTTCACCGCCCTGCCGGAGGAGACATGTTTCCGAGGACTGATCCAGAGACTCCTCGAGCGCTGGATACGGCGGCCGGGCGCCGCCCTGGCGATCGCCTCGATCCTGTTCGGCATCGCCCACCTGAACAATGGCCCGGTGCCCGACTGGCGCTACGCCCTGCTCGCGACCCTGGCCGGCTTCGCATACGGGTGGGCTTTCCTGAAGACCGGCCGGCTGGCGGCGCCCGCCCTGGTTCACATGCTGGCCGATCTCACCTGGTCACTCGCCTTCAAGGGGTGAGGTGACCCGATGGACATCGTCTGGCCCCGTCGGCTTGTAGCAGGTCTGCCCGCCTCCCTGAAAATCCGGGACACCGCAGCCGTGGCCGCCGCCACCGAGGTGGCGGTCCTTCTCGGCTACATGCTCCTCTATATCTGGCGGATCGAGCCGCAGACGCGCAGCAGTCTCTGGCTTGCGTTCGCACTCTACTTCGCGTTCACCCTCACCTCGCACCGGCTGCACGGCGAGACGCTGGCCGATCTCGGGATCCGCTTCGACACCCTCGGACGATCGCTCCGGGAGACGCTCCTCGTGGTCATGCCGACGGTGCTATTGGTCCTCGGTGTGGGGCTCGTCCTGGGCCACGGCTCACGGATGAGCCCCCGGGAGATGGGGTTCTCGGTTCTGATGACCTACCCGTGGGGCTTGTTTCAGCAATATGGGCTGGTGGCCGTCTTCGGTCGTCGCCTGCGACGCCTCGCGATCCGTCCCGAGACGACCGATCTCCTGTGCGCCACCATCTTCGCCGGCTTGCATCTGCCCAATCCGCTTCTGACCGCAACCGCGTTCGGAGCAGGGTACATCGCCAGCGCCCTGTTCCGGCGGTCGCCAAACCTGTTCGCCTTGGCGCTGGCCCATGCCCTCCTGTCGACCGCGCTCTACTCCAGCCTCCCGTCCTCCATCACTCTTCTGATGCGCGTCGGCCCCGGTTGCCTGATGAGGTTCATGAGGGTCTGATCCGGCGAGGGTCTTTTACTCTCTCGCCCCGATCGGGACGTAGGCGCGCCGGGTGGGACCGGTGTAGATCTGGCGAGGACGGCCGATGCGGGTCGCCGGGTCGCGGCGCATCTCGCTCCACTGGGCGATCCACCCCGGCAGGCGTCCGATGGCGAACATGACCGTGAACATGTTGAGCGGGATGCCGATCGCTTTGTAGATGACGCCGGAGTAGAAGTCCACGTTGGGGTAGAGCTTCCGGCTCACGAAGTAGTCGTCCTCGAGCGCGATCTCCTCCAGGCGCATGGCGATCTCGAGCAGCCGGCTCGAGCCGCCGACCCGGCCGATCACCTCGCCGCAGGTGCGCTTGAGGATGGCCGCCCGCGGGTCGTAGCTCTTGTAGACCCGGTGCCCGAACCCCATCAGCCGGGCGGTGTCGTTGCGGTCCTTGGCCTTTTGCAAAAATCGGTCCGCGTCGCCGCCCTCGGCGGCGATCTGCTCGAGCATCTCGATCACCTTCTGGTTGGCGCCGCCATGCCGCTCGCCCCACAGGGCGCTGATGCCCGCTGAGATGGACGCGAACAGGTTCGCCAGGGAGCTGCCCACCAACCGCACGGTGCTGGTGGAGCAGTTCTGCTCGTGATCGGCGTGCAGGAGCAGCAGAAGATCGACCGCCCGGGCCACCACCGGATCCGGCCCGTATTCCTCGCACGGCACGGCGAACATCATCCGGAGGAAGTTGGACGTGTAGTCGAGGTCGTTGCGCGGGTAAATGGCCGGCTGGCCGATGGAGTGCTTGTAGGCACGGGCCGCCAGGGTCGGCATCTTGGCGATGAGCCGCAGGGTGGCCTCGCGTACGCTCTGATCGTTCTCGGGCTGCTGGTAGAAGGTCGCCAGGGCCCCGACAGCGGCCGCCAGCACGGGCATCGGATGGGCGTCCTTGGGCAGCGCCTCGAAGAAGCGGGCGAAGTTCGTGTGCAGCATGGTGTGGCGGGTGACCTGCGCCGTGAAGTCGTCGAGCTGCACGCGCTTCGGCAGCTCCCCCTCGAGGAGCAGCCAGGCGGTCTCCAGGAAGCTGCTCTTCTCCGCCAGTGCCTCGATCGGGTAGCCGCGGTAGCGGAGGATCCCTTTCTCGCCGTCGATGAAGGTGATGGCGCTGCGGCACGACCCGGTGTTCGCGTACCCCGGGTCGAACGTGATCATTTTGGTGTCGGCCCGCAGGCGGCTGACGTCGATCGCCTTCTCCCCCTCGGTCCCATGGATGACCGGCAGCTGAACGTCACCGCGGTCGTAGGTAATCTTGACGGATTCGGCGGTCTCCTTCGAACTCGTCGTGACGGCCATTGCGCGCCCTCCTTTCGCCGCTCCCGCTCCCCCGCAATTTCTGCGGAGCCGGTCGGCGTTTCGGCCCCGATCCACACGGGACAACACGAAACTCGCAAGGTCCGTACCAGCCGGGGCGGGAATCCCGCGGGAACCGCGAGTGGGTGCGGAGTTTGCTAGGGCCTATGAGGGGGTGCGGCCGGTCCTGCAGGCGAATCCTCCCGGGAGATCATGATGGAGAGAGACATTCCCCGTGGCATGGACCTGCTGCACGACCCGTTGCTCAACAAGGGGACGGCCTTCACCGCGGAGGAGCGCGATGCGCTGCGCCTGCGGGGGCTGCTGCCGCCGCGCGTGCTCACCCAGGAGCTTCAGGTGACGCGGGCGCTGGAGAGCATCCGCCGCAAGCCGTCCGACCTCGAGAAATACATCTACTTGGTCGCGCTCCAGGACCGCAACGAGACGCTCTTCTATCGCGTCCTCACCGACCATCTGGAGGAGATGATGCCTCTCATCTACACGCCGACCGTGGGCGAGGCCTGCCGCGCCTACGGCCACATCTTCCGCCGACCGCGCGGTTTGTTTGTCTCGGCCGACGACCGCGGCAGCGTCCGGCGGGTGCTGCGCAACTGGCCGCGCGCCGA
>JBGPLZ010000024.1:0-35059 GCA_041486695.1 Acidobacteriota bacterium
TCGCCGGGCCGTGTGAGACCGAGCGACCAGGGCCCCACCGCGCGCTTCACAGCGTGGTGGGTGGGAGCGAGGCGAACCGAGGGGAGGGTCGCGCAGCGACCCGGACCCGTGCCCGGCGACTTGCCCGGCGCGGCGCTTCACACCGGGGCCGCCCGTCCTTGACAGCCCCCAAATGTGCCAATACGATGAGCCGTTTCCGGAGGAGTGGGCGGTGGATCCGCGGGCGCGCGAACGGATGATCGATCTGTCGGTCGGCTATGCCTCGCTGGCCCTGTTCGGGGCGTCGATCGCCGTCCTGATCTGGTTCCTGATGTCGGGCGTCGGCCGGGGCGAGGAGATCGGCAACGCGATCACCCGCGAGTTCCAGCGCGCCACCGGCGGGCGGGGCGATGCCCGGGCCACGTTCGACACCCTGCTGACTCTCGCGTGGGGCTTCCTGCACTCGCTCACCGCCCGACCGCGATTCAAGACCAAGATGCAGAAAATCCTCAGGCCGCACCTGTTCCCCGCCTTCTATTCGATCGTCGCGAGCGCCGGCCTGATCCTGCTGTGCGTCTTCTACCGCCCGATCCCGCGCGAGATCTACGCGCTGGAGGGAGGCGCGGCGCTCCTCGTCCGCATCATCTTTTATGTCGCCTGGGCCCTCTTCCTCTATTGCTGGCTGCATCTCGATCTGCTCGAGATCGTCGGGTTGCGCCCGATCTTCCGCTACCTCGACAACCAGGCGGCTCCCTCCGAGCCGTTCCGGCCGAGCGGTCCGTTTCTCTGGGTGCGGCATCCCGTCGAGCTGGCCTTCATCGTCGCCTTCTGGGCGGCGCCGCAGATGAGCGCCGGCCATCTGCTGTTCGCCTCGCTGATGACCCTCTACACCTTCCTCGGGGTCGATCTGGAGGATCGCAGGATGCTCGACCTGCACGGCGCCGACTACGCCCTGTACGTCAAGCAGGTGCCGCAAATCATCCCGCTGCCGCGTTGACGGTGTTCGCCCGCGAGCGGCACGCCGAATCCCTGGCCCTCATCATCCTTCTCGCCGTCGCCGCGGCCGCCTGCCTGCCGGCGCTCGATGCCCCGTTCACCTTCGACGAGACGGCCGGCATCGCCGGGAACCGCGCGGCACGTACCGACTCATCGCTCGCGTCGGCGCTCGCCTACCGCTACTCACCCGATCAGACGCGGCCGCTCTTCTTCCTGTCGTTGCTCGCGGACGCCCGTCTGTTCGGAACGGCGCCGCGCCCCTTCCGGATCACCAACATCGTGCTTCACCTTTTCTGCGGACTGCTGATCTACGCGCTGCTGCGGCGCGCCGTCCCGGGCGGCCCCGCCCTCGCCGGCACCGCCCTGTTTCTTCTCCATCCCCTGCAGGCGGAATCGGCCCTCTACACCTGGGGACGGTCGGGGGTGCTGGCGACCCTTCTGGCCCTCGCCGCGCTGCTTGCCATCCCCCGTCCGGGTCGCGCTTCCCTCCCCTCCATCGTGGCGCTGTCGTGCCTGTCGCTGGCGCTTCTCGCCAAGGAGGAGGCGGTCGTCCTCCCCCTCATCGCCTTCATCTGGTGGACGGCGGCCGAGGGTTGGCCGCGGCGCGCCGCAGCACGATCCGCCGCGCTTCTGGCGCTTCCGGTCGCCCTCTTCGGTCTGGCGCGCCTTTTCGTGCTCGGCGCCGCCGGACGCCAGGTGTACGCGCGCAGCCTGCCGGAGAACATCCTGGGTCAGGCGGTCGTGACCCTGCGGATGGCACGGCTGCTCATCCTTCCTTATGGCCAGAGCGTCGACCATGCCGCGGCGGTGCCAGGACTTGCCGCGGGGCTCGGCGCGCTCTTCGTCTGCCTCGCTGCCATCGCCGCAGCGCTTCACCTGAGCTTCGCGGCGAGCCATCCTGACCGCGGTGGCTCGGCGCGGCTGGCGGGCGCCGGGGTCTTGATCGCGGCGACCGGCTGCCTGCTCTACTGGCTTGTCCCGCTTCCCGATCTGATGTCGGAGCGGCGCGCCTACCTGCCGATGGTCGGCGTGTCGGTGGCCGTCGCCGCCCTGGCCGACCGGCTCGACGCCGCGCGCCGCGGCGGCGCGGGTGATCGCCGATCTTCGCTTCCCCCTATGGCGCGCCTGCTGCTGCCGGCGGCCGTGCTCAGCGCGCTCTTGGGGCCGCTGCTCTGGGAGCGGGCGCGGATCTGGGCCGATCCCGTGAGGCTCTGGGATGAGGCGGCGCGGCGCGCGCCCGGGAAGGCGCGACCGCTGGTCAATCTCGGCGTGCTGGCCGCGGAGCAGGGGGATCTCGCCCTGGCGGGCGACCTGTTCGACCGCGCCGTCGCCGCCGAGCCCCGCAGTCCCGAAGCGCTGTTCAACCGCGCCCGCCTGCGTCTCGACCGGGGCGATGCGCGCGGCGCCGAGACCGACCTCGAGGCGGCGGTGGCCGCCGGTCCCCGCCTGACCATCGCTTGGATCAACCTCGGCCTGGCGCGCCTGCGACTGGGGAAGATGGCGGCGGCCGAAGAGGCGCTGCGCTTTGCGCTCGACATCGATCCGGGCGAGCCGCGCGCGCTCACCAACCTGGGTGAGGTCCGGCGCGCCACCGGACACCTCGACGAGGCGCTGGCGCTCTACCGCCGCGCTCTCGACAGCGACCCGGCCTACGCCTACGCCGCGGCGCGCCTCGGGGTTGCGCTCGAGGCCCGGGGCGACCGGGCGGGGGCCCTCGCCGCCTATCGCGAGGCGCTCCGGCGCGGTCCGGCGAGTTCCGCCGACCGCGACGCCATCCTCGACAAGGTCCGCCTCCTGGAATCGGCCGCCACCCTTCCCGCTGCGGCGCCTCCTGTGCGATGATTCGGCATCATGGCATTGCGCGATGACCTCCTCGATCGGGCCCGGACGCTTTACGCCCTGCCGCTCCTCGAGCTGCTCTACCAGGCGCACGCGGTGCACCGGGACCATCACGACCCGGGCGACATCCAGCGCTGCACTCTCCTGTCGGTGAAGACCGGCGGCTGTCCGGAGGACTGCGGCTACTGCCCGCAGTCGGCACGCTACCCGACCGGCCTCGAGAAGGAAGACCTGCTGCCCCTGCAGCGGGTCGCCGAGGCGGCGCGCGCCGCACGCGCCGGCGGGGCGCAGCGCCTCTGCATGGGGGCCGCCTGGCGCGAGGTGAAGGATGGCCGCGAGTTCGACACGGTTCTGGAGATGGTCCGCGCGGTGCGGGCCGAGGGGCTGGAGGCCTGCGTCACCCTCGGCATGCTGACGGACGACCAGGCCTGCCGCCTCAAGCAGGCCGGCCTGACCGCCTACAACCACAACCTCGACACCAGCCGCGAGCATTACGGCGCGATCATCACCACCCGCACCTACGACGATCGGCTCCGGACGCTGCGCTCGGTGCGCCAGGCCGGCATCACCGTCTGCAGCGGCGGCATCCTCGGCATGGGCGAGTCGGCCGAGGACCGCTGCGCCCTCCTGACCGAGCTGGCGGGGCTCGATCCCCAGCCGGAGTCGGTGCCGATCAACATGCTGGTGGCAGTGCCGGGAACGCCGCTCGGCGACCGGCCCCCCCTCGACCCGCTCGATCTGGTGCGGACGATCGCGGTGGCGCGCATGCTCATGCCTCGATCGCGCGTCCGCCTGTCGGCGGGGCGCGTGTCGCTCACGCCCGAAGCGCAGATCCTGGCGTTCTACGCCGGCGCCAACTCGATCTTCCTGGGTGAGAAACTCCTGACCACGCCCAACCCCACGCCCGACGAGGACGAGAAGGTCCTGGCGGCCTACGCCCGACCGCACCCGGTCGTCTGATGGGCGACGACCGCCCGCCGGAGATCCTCGCGAGCCGCCTGCGCGCGCTCGATCCGCCGGGGTTGCGCCGGGTAATGCGTCCCGCCACCGGCATCGACCTGTGCTCGAACGATTACCTCGGCTTGGCGCGCGACCCCGAGCTGGCGCGGCGCGCCGCAGCGGCGCTCTCCGACCTCCCGGCCGGCGCCACCGGGTCGCGGTTGCTGCGCGGCGAGAGCGAGTTGCACGAGGCGACCGAAGCGGCGCTGGCCCGCGCCGCCGGGCGCGAGGCCGCGGTCCTTTTTCCGTCCGGGTACCAGGCGAACCTGGCGCTCCTCTCGAGCCTGTTGCGTCCCGGCGATCGGGTGTTCTCCGACGCTCTCAATCACGCCTCGATCATCGATGGCCTGAGGCTGGGGCGCGCCGACAAACAGGTCTACCCGCACGCCGACGCGGCGGGACTCAGGCGGCTGCTCGAACAGGCGCCGGGCGCTGCCTCGGCGGCGACCGGAGCAGTGACGGCTGCGGGCGCGAGGCAGGGTCCGCTCCGGGTGATCGTCACCGAGAGCCTGTTCAGCATGGACGGCGATGCGGCACCGCTCGCAGCCCTGTGCGATCTGGCCGAGGAGCATGCGGCCCTGCTGATCGTCGACGAAGCGCATGCGACCGGTCTGTACGGCACGACCGGCGGCGGCCTGGTGCAGGCGCGCGGCCTCACCTCGAGGGTGTTCGCCACGGTTCATACCGGCGGCAAGGCCCTTGGCGTCGGCGGCGCCTGGATCGCCGGCGACGGGATGCTCAAGGACTACCTGGTGAATTTCTCCCGCCCCTTCATCTTCTCGACCGCGCCGGTCCCGGCGCTCTGCGTTCTGCTCCGCCTGGCGTTTGATCGATGGAGTGAGGTCGGCCCGGCGCGCTCCGCCGAGCTGTTGCGCCGGGCAGGGCGTCTGCGGGAGCGTCTGGCCGCGTTGTCGGCGGCGCCGGGCGAAACTCCGGAGCAACCGATCACACCGATGCGCAGCATGGCGATCGGCCCGATCGTGCCGTTCATCCTGGGCGACAATCGTCGCGCCGTGGCCGTCGCCGAGGCCTTGCAGCGCCGCGGCTTCGACGCCCGCGCCATCCGGCCGCCGACCGTTCCGGAGGGGACGGCGCGCCTGCGGCTCACCGTCACCTGGCCGGTTTCGGATGCGGCCCTGGACCGTTTCATCGTCGCGCTCGAAGCAGCGCTGGCAGAGGCGCCATGACGACCGGGCACGGCCGCCCGGGCGCGCCGGACCGCTCCGCGGCGCGGGAGCGCGCCGCCGCCGCCAAACGCGGTCTCTTCGTCACCGGCACCGACACCGGCATCGGCAAGACTTTAACGAGCGCGCTGCTGCTGGCCGCCCTGCGCCAGGCCGAGATTCCGGCGGGATACTTCAAGCCGGTGCAGACCGGGAGCGCTTCGGACCGCGACACGGTGGCGCGCCTGACCGGCGCCGGCGAACGCGACCTCGCGCCGCCGGTCTACGCCCTGCCGCTGCCGGCGTCGCCCGATCGCGCCGCGGCGGCGGTCGGGGTGACGATCCGTCTCGAGACCATCGTCACCGCCTGGCGGGATCTCCCGGCGAGGCATTGGGTCGTCGAAGGCGCGGGGGGACTTCTGGTGCCCCTCGATCACACTCATACCATGCGGGACCTGATCGGCCGGCTCGATCTCGGCGTGCTGGTCGTCGCCTCGACCCGGCTGGGAACCATCAACCATACCCTTCTCACTCTCGAGGCGGCCCGTTCTCAGAGCCTGCCAATCGTGGGGTTGGTCCTGAACGGCCCGCCCGACCCCGGACTCGCCGAGGTCCTGGCCCGCTTCGACCCGGCGCCGCTCATCGCCGAGCTGCGTCCGCTCGAGACTCTCTCCCCCGCCGCCATCGACCGCGCGGCGCGCGCGCTCTTCCCCGTCACGACGCTGCGCCGCCTGTTCGGCGAAGGCTGAGGGAGGACGACGCATGCCGACCTCTCTCGGCGATCGCGATCGGAAGTTTCTCTGGCATCCGTACACGCAGCACGGACTGGGGATCCCGCCTCTCGAGGTGGTCTCCGGGCGCGGCGCCTGGCTCGAGCTGGCCGGCGGCCGCAGGATCCTCGACGCGATCTCGTCATGGTGGGTCAATCTGCACGGCCACGCTCATCCGGAGATCGCGGCGGCGATTGCCGCGCAGGCGGGCCGCCTCGAGCAGGTGATCTTCGCCGGCTTCACCCACGAGCCGGCGGTGGCCCTCGCCGAGCTTCTGGTCGCGGCGGCCGCCGAGCGCGGCACCGCGCTGCGCCGGGTGTTTTATTCCGACGACGGATCGACCGCGGTCGAGGTGGCCCTCAAGATGGCCTACCAGTTCCACGCCCAACGAGGGGCGCCGGAGCGCCGGCGCTTCATCGCCCTCGCTGGCGCCTATCACGGCGACACGCTCGGCGCCATGGCGGTCGGCGAGCCGTCGGGGTTCCACGCCCTGTTCCGGCCTCTCCTTCCCGAGGTCGATTTCGTCGCGCCGGGGGACGCGCCGGCGCTGGCGCGCCTTTTGGCCGACCGGCCGGGCCGGCACGCGGCTCTCATCGTCGAGCCGATGGTGCAGGGGGCGGGCGGGATGCGGATGCACGACCCCGGGTTTCTCCGCGAGGCGGAAAAGCTCTGCCGCGAGGCCGGCGTGCTGCTGATCTGCGACGAGGTGTTCACCGGCTTCTACCGCACCGGCCGGCTGTTCGCCTTCGAGCACGCCAATCTCAAGCCCGATTTCATCACCCTGTCGAAGGGGCTAACCGGCGGCTTCGTCCCGCTCGGCGCGACGCTCGCGACCGAGGAGATCTTCGCGGCCTTCGCCTCGGACGACCGCAGCCACACCTTCATGCACGGCCATTCCTTCTCGGCCAACCCGATCGCCTGCGCCGCCGGCATCGCCTCATGGAAGCTGTTGCACGCCCCGGCCTGCCAGCGGCGGATCGAAGCGATCGCGACCGCCACGGCCGCGGGGATCGCCCGTCTCGCCCGGCACCCGGCGGCGCGGCACGCGCGGCACCTCGGGACGATCGGCGCGGTCGACATCGAAGGGCCGCCGGGGTATTTCTCGACGCTTGGCCCGCGCCTGTACGAGGCGGCGCTGCGCCGCGGGGTGCTTCTCAGGCCGCTCGGGAACGTGCTCTACGCCGTCCCTCCCTACTGCGTCACCGACGAGGAGATCGCTCTGATCTATGAGACGATGGAGCGCCTTCTTGACGAGAGCGGGGGCGGGAGCGGACGATGACCGAACGCAACCCGGGGCCGGCGATGACCCATCGTGACGACGTCGACATCCGGCCGATCCTCGCCCGACTGATCCACGATCCCGGGCGGCATGCCCGCTTCCTCAACACCCTGAGCCTGCTCGAGTACATCGGCGTGCGGAAGATCCTCAAGAGCCAGCCGGCCGACATCCTGTCGGCCGAGATGCTCGAGCATATTCTTGAAGAAGCGCGCCACGCCTACGTCCTGAAGCGGCTGGCGCTGCGGGTCGGAGGCGAAGAGGTCGCGACCTACGCCGCCTCGGCGCTGCTGTGCGGCGAGGAAGCCCGGCGCTACATCCAGACGCTCGACCGGAGCGCCGAGCTCGACCTCAAGGAATCGCGCCTCCCCGCCGGCGGCACGGCCTCGGTCAACTACCTCTATACGACGCTCTTGATTGAGGAGCGGGCCGGCGCCGTCTATCCTCTTTATGAGCCGCTTCTGGCTCAGATCGGGCTGGGCGGCGTCCTGGCCGGCATCGTCCGCGAGGAGGAGGGGCATCTGAGCGCCGTCATGCGCCGGGTGATGGCGGAAGACCCCGCGCATGCGCCGCGCCTCGAGCGCCTGCGCCGCGCCGAGCGGCACGCCTACGCTGCCTTCGTCGGCGCGCTCGACCGGGAGAGCGCGGAGCCGGCCCGGCTCAACTCGATTTAGCCGAGCGCCGCTCGCGGTCGAGGATCGCCTGCTTGCGCTCCAACCCCCAGCGGTACCCGCCCAGGTCGCCATTCTCGCGCACCACGCGGTGGCACGGGATCACCACTGCGACATTGTTGGTGGCGCAGGCGCGCGCCACCGCCCGGGCCCCCTTCGGCATCCCGAGGCTGCGGGCGACGGCGCTGTACGAGCGGGTGCTGCCGGCGGGAATGCGGCGCAGCGCCTCGTAGACCCGCCACTGAAAGGCGGTCGCCCGGATGTCGAGCGGCAGGAGTCGATCGAGGGCGTGGCCCGCCGGTGCTTTCCCCTCGAGCGCCGCCATGACGGGAGCGACGAACGGCGCGACGGCCGCGTCGTCGCGCCTGATCGCCGCCTCGGGGTACTCGCCGCGCAGGAACTCCTCGAGAGGGCGCGCCCGATCGCCGAGGCTGACACCGCAAAGCCCCCGCTCGGTGGCCGCGACCAGCAGACGTCCCAACGGACTCTCGACGATGGTGTAGGCGATCCGCGCCCCCTTCCCGCCGGCGCGGTAGGTCGCCGGGGTCATGCCGAGCTTGGCGGAGGCTCCCTCGTACAGTCGACTGCTCGAACCATATCCGGCTTCGTACAGTGCGTCGGTCACGTTGCTCCCCCGCTTGAGATGCGCCTTGAACCTCTCGATCCTCCGGGTCTCGGCATACTGGCGTGGCGTGATGCTGACCACTTGTTTGAAGAGACGCTGCAGATGGAACGGGCTCAGCCCCGCGGCGCGGCCGAGCTCGGCGAGCGACGGCCGTGATTCCGGGTCGCCATCGAGCCTGCGGCAAAGGTCGCGCACAAGCTCGATGCGCCGATCGGCCGCCTTCGCTTCGGTCGGACGGCAGCGAAGACAGGCCCGAAACCCGGCGCGTTCGGCCAGCTCGGGAAGGGGGTAGAACTCAACCTGATGCCGCCGCGGCCGGCGGCTCGGGCAGGTCGGCCTGCAATAGATCCCGGTCGAGCGGACGGCGTAGACGAACGCGCCGTCGAACCGGGGGTCCCGCTCCCTGACGATCTTCCAGCTCCGCGCGCTGTTCATCCGAACCTCCTCCTCAGAACGGAGGCGATCATGCAAGATCGAGGCGCAACCGACACTCCGATTCTTGCGCTTGAATTCAATTCGGGCGGTGATTTCGGTGAGGAGTAAGTATCCGCGATCCGGCCGGCTTGTCAATGCCCTTTCGGGAGTCTCCGGGGAGGCCGGCGCCGTCGTCTTCTAGCGAGGACAGTTCAGCGTATAGAAGTCCTGGAAAAAGGTGGCCGGGCTGGCGGGGCGCGGCAGTTTGACGATGTCGAGGGGGTAAACAACATTGTCGGGGCAGCCGCAAAGCAGACCCGGCCTGATGAGGGTCTCGAGCACCTCGATGGCCCCGGCCGTCGTGCCGGATCGGATGCAGGTGATCCTCGAGTCGACGCAGCCGTTCGACCCGAAGCCCGAGGCGGCAAACAGCACGACCTCACGGCTGAAATCGACCCCGAGCGTGTCACATGGGTAGGTCGCGCCCCTGAACAGGCACCAGTCGAACTCGTTGTCGATCAACCCCGTTCGCGGGAAGGTGAACTGGCTGTTGTCGGTGTGGAACAGAGGAACGAACCCACGGTCGCAGGCGGGGTGGGGGCAAGGGTTGTCGTTCGGACGCTCCCTCCCCTGGCTGTCGATCCCGAGGCTGCTCTCGGTTGCGTTGTTCCCGCTGACGAGATAGTAGACAGCCTCCCCCGGCTTGGGCAGGACAGGGTCGCTGAAAGGCGACGACTGCGCCAGGCTGCAGAACCGCGCCGCGAACGGAATCGTCGAAGGATCCTGAGTGTAGAACCCCGATCTCTGCAGCACCCCCAGATCGCCGCGATACAGGTTGTAGGTTGGAAAGAGCAGCTCGCCCTGCCACCAAAGGTAGAGCGGATCCGGCACGGTCGTATAGATCAGCCCATCGTTGTAATCACAGACGTCACCTTCGCCGTCCCGGTCGATGTCCCCCTGGTCATGATTGCGGGTGGAGGCGCAGTTGTCGCAGGCGCTCCCTACCCCGTCGCCATCCGAGTCGATCTGGTCGGGATTGAAGGTGACCGGGCAGTTGTCGACGTCATCAGGGATGCCGTCGCAGTCAACGTCGCCCGGCGCACAGGGTGCGGCCGTGGCCGCTTCGTTTCGAACCTCGATTGAGGCTGCGAGAGACGACCGCGCTCCAGTCAGGGGGGGACAAAGAACGAGAAGGACCACGACGCTACGGCCCAGGGTGGATGCAGCAATCCTCAGCATGACGGCTTCCTGTTCTGCGGCGGACGAAATATGCAATCAATACTCCGATCGGCAAGATTGGTCAAGCAGTGGGGGCACCATACGGCGCTGCACCGGCGCTGCGGTAACCGATCGGCTCTCGTTCCACCTGCCCTGGGCCGGAGGTATGTTTAGTGTCAGACCGTCCGGGCGATTGCGGCCTCAACCACACGGGGGTGACCCCATGGATCAGATCGCGACAGGTTCGACCAGACTCACCCTGCTTTTGATCTCCGCCTGCCTCGCCCTTGCCTGCAATCGCTCGAGCACCATGGACGCCCGCTTCGCGGGTGATTGGATGTTCAGCGCATCAAACGTGCAGGACGAGTGCAACCTGGGGCCCGCGGTCGGACCGCTGGGCGGCCCAATCCGAATCATGCAGACAGACAACTCGCTCGTCCTGGAACGCCTTTGCTGTTCGTCGGAGACAATTGGAACCGGCACGGCCGACCGGATGTTCTTCACCGCGACCTCGACCCGTACTGTTGCCGTCGGCCCGGACTGCTCCTACCAGCTCGATGAGGTCGACAACGGAATGTTAAGCGGGGGGCGGCTGAACGCCGACACGACTGTTCGGGTCACATGCCCCGGGACATGCATCAGCTCGACATGGTGTTCTGTGTCCGGGAGCTTACTCCCCCCCAGCTGTCAGATCCGGGGGCACATTGAAGCCACTCGCTACAGCTCCGGCGATCAAATCTGCGTCGACCCCCTACCGGGCTGCCGGGTGTAGAGGGCCCGGCTGGAAGCCCACCACACGTCCCGCTACTGCGGGTCCGCGAAGCTGGGACCCTTGTCGCCATGCCGGCGGCCCTTCTTCGACGGCTCCGCCTGCATCGTCGCCGGCGGACGGATCCGCCGGGCGTGCAGATCAAATACCTGATCGAAGCAGGCGAACCCGTTCGCGGCGAGAGCGATGTCGATCCGGAACGGATTGCCGCCGCCGGGGACCACGCCGCTGTCGAACTTCTGGGAGGCCCGGCCATCGAGGGTCAGGTCGAGGAGCATCCTCTGCGTCTTCGGTGGCGAGGAGACCTGGTAGATGCCGAAGCCGTTGACCAGGAAACCGCCGGCGGCGGACGAGGCCGACCGCAGCACCCGCCAGCTGGCGTCGACGACCCCGAAGGTCACGATCCCGCCGGCGTCGGACAGCCTCACCAGGCCGAGCTTCCCGAAGGCGGGCGCCGTGGAGATGGCGCAGTCACACGGGCCGAAACACCCCTGCTCGTAGCTGCTTCCGGCGATCGAGTAAGGCAGGATCTGGTTCGAGGGAACCGGCACGGCCGCGAAGGTGATCGCCGTATCCCTACAGATCATCCCATTCATGGCGACGGTCAGGTTGATCGCCGGGAAATCTCCGCCGCCCACCACCAATCCGCTGTCGTACTTCTGGATGTCTCGGTCGCCGACCTTGAGCTCGAGCTGCAGCTGGTGCACGAGCGCGAATTCGCCGCCGATCTTGTAGGTCCCCGTTCCGGTGATCCGGATCTCGCCGCCTCCCAGGGGGACGATCAGGTTGACGTCGCCGACCGCGTAATAGGTGAAGAGCGGGTCCTGCGAGGCACGGCTGAGCCGGAAGGTGCCGGTGATCGCGCTCGAGACCATGATGGGACAGAGACAGGGCGGAAAGCAGCCGTCCTGGTAGAGGCTCTTGTCGGTGAGCCGGTAGATCTGCGACGGCGGCAGGTCGGTGACAGTCTGGCCCCGGACCAGCCCGGGCGCCAGCCCCAGCAGTAGAACGAGAAGAATCGCGCGATACTTCATGGCATTGCCTCCTTCCGGGTCCCTGCCCAACGCCGGCCCTCCGGCCCCGACAGTTGCCCCAGACAACCTTGCAGCGACACCGGCCGATCCGTTAACCTTTGTACCACAATCGGCGCCGGAGTGGCGAAACTGGTAGACGCACGGGACTCAAAATCCCGCGGGCTCACGCCCATGTCGGTTCGAGTCCGACCTCCGGCACCAGTATGATCGTAAGCTTCCCCTCTTGGTAGACACCCTGAGACCAGAGGATTGTGGCACTATCAGGGCACCAGGAGGAGGCGATGAAGCGATGGCGACGCACTATCGACCGATGGAGATCATGCTCCCTCCTTCCGATGGCTGTCGAACCAGCCGACGATGTTGAGGATCTTCGCCATCCAGTGGCTGGGGCGGGCGCGGATGCCGTGCGGCTCGCCCGGGACGCGCACCAGGACGGCGTCGACCCCGAGAAGCTTGAGGGCCGCGTAGTACTGCTCCGATTCCGACATCGGGGTGCGGTAGTCCTCCTCGCCGGTGATCACCAGGGTCGGTGTCTTCACGTTTTTCACGACCGACAGGAGCGACCGCTTCTCATAGTGCTCCGCGTGGTCCCAGGGGAAGCCGGGGAACCAGTACTTCGTCAGGAGCACTGGAATGTCGGACGTAAGGGCGAAGGAGGACCAGTTGATCACCGGGTAAGCCGAGGCGGCGGCTCGGAACCTTTCGCTCCGCCCGATCATCCAGCAGGTCAGGACGCCGCCGCCGCTGCCGCCGGTGACGAACAGGTTGCCGGGGTCGACGAACCCCCGGGTGATCGCCGCGTCCACGCCCGCATTGAGGTCATAGAAATCGTCGCCGGGATAGGCATGGTGGATCAGGTTGCCGAACTCCTCCCCGTAGGAAGTGCTGCCGCGCGGGTTGAGGTAAAGCACCACATACCCCTTCGCCGCCCAGATCTGTTTCTCGAGATCGAACCGGTCGCCGTAGTTGGCGAACGGGCCGCCGTGGATCTCTAGGATCAGCGGATATTTCTTCCCGGGGTCGAACCCGGGCGGCTTGACGATCCAGCCCTGGATGGGGCGCTTGTCAAGCGACGAAGGATAGGTGATCTCCTCCACCGCGCCCAGCGTCTTGCCGGCCAGCGCATCCGAATTGAGATCGGTGATCACCCGGACCTGGGACCCAGCGAGCGTGCCAGCGGCGATGTCGGATGGGTGGTCCAGGCGGGACCAAGTGTAGGCGAAGGCGCCGGACCGCCCGACCGAGAACGACCCACCGCTGTACGAGCTCCCGCGGGCGCCGAGGTCGCGCGCCACCGTCCGGAGCTTCCCCGCGAGCGGTTCGAACCCGATCCGCGTGTTGCCCCGATCGTCGTACATGAAGAAGATGCCACTGCTGTCGGCCGCCCAGCGCGGGCTCTCCACGTCGCGATCGAGATCGGCGGACAGCAAACGAGCGCCGCTGCCGTCGCGGTTCATCACATAGAGCCGCGTCACCTGGTAACCCTGGTACCGGTCGTCGTAGCCGACGTAGGCGATCTGTCGGCCGTCGGGGGAGATCGCCGGGGAGCCGTCCGGCCCCTTGCGGCGGGTGAGCGCCCGCACCGATCCTTCGGCAACCGCAAATTCGTAGACCTCGGTGTCGTAGGGTTCGAGCTCCCAGTCGGGGCGGCGGTTGGCCGAGAGGATCAGGAACTTGCCGTCGGGACTCCAGACCGGGTCGCTCGCCTCGTACGCCCCGCCCCCATGCTGGAAGTCGCCGCTTGAGATCTGCCGGGCCGTCCCGCCCTCGGCCGGAACCACGAACAGGTGCGTGAAGCCGGGCTTGAGGTACCCTTCACCGTTGAAGCGATAGACGAGCCGATCGATCACCACCGGCGGATCGGCCCAGGTGGCCCCCTCGGGGGCCGGTGGCAATGCGGCGATCTTCCGCGCCTCCCGGGCGACGAAGCTCGTGAAGGCGACCTGCCTGCCGTCGGGTGACCAGGCGAGGCCCGCTGGCGGATAGGCGAGGTTGGTGAGTCGCGCCGTCTGTCCGCTGTCCATCCAGCGGACGCAGATCTGCGGGACGCTCTCCCCCTCCGAGGAGACATAGGCGACCCGGCCACCGTCCGGGGACCAGCGCGGCGAGGTGTCGCTCCGCCGGCCCGTGGTGAGAGGCCGGTTGTCGGTTCCGTCAAAGTTCACCACCCACAGGTTGGAGACCCAGCGATCCGAGAAGATGTCGGCGAATCTCCGGGCGTAGACAATCCGGCGGCCGTCCGGGGAGATCTGCGGATCGACCGCGTACTCAATGTTGAAGACGTCCATCTCGGACAGGCGGCCGGAGCCTGCCGAGCCCGTCGGGGCCGGGGCCGCCGCTGGGGCCGGCGCGGCCACACCCGGCGGGGCGAGTATCATGACAATCGCGAGCGCGACAGCGCCGTAAAGGGCGATCCGCGAGACCATCATCTTCATAAAGAGCCTCCGTCGTCAGGCGACGAACACCAATGCGTGCCCGTAGTGCATGGCGTTGTGATCGTTCTGTGATCTAACCATCGGCCAAACGCGGGCATCAAGATCTAGCGCCGGTCCCGCGCCTCGTTGCGGTAAATGGTCCCGCCTTTCATCACGAATATCACCTTCTCGGTGGCGCGGATGTCGGCGAGCGGATCGCCCGGCACCGCGACGATGTCGGCTTCCTTCCCCGGCTCGAGGGTGCCGATCGTCTTAGCCAGGCCCAGCAGCTCGGAGGCGACCGAGGTGGCCGAGCGCAGGGCCGCGGCCGGGGTCATGCCTCCCTCGACCATGAGGGCGAACTCCTGCGCGTTCAGCCCGTGGGGGGAGACCGCCGAGTCGGTGCCGAAGGCGATCTTGACTCCCATCTTCACCGCCATCCGGAAGGCCTTCGTGTGGGCCTCCGAGGCGGCGCGGGCCTTGGCGGCGATCTCGGGCGGATAGTTCTTGGGGGCATGCTTGCCGGCCGTGTACTCGATGGCGAGCATCGTGGGGACGAAATAGGTGCCCTTCTCCTTCATCATTCGCAGCGCCTCTTCGTCCAGGAACGACCCGTGCTCGATCGAGTCGATGCCGGCCCGGATGGCCACCTTGGCCCCCTCGGCCCCGTGGGCGTGCGCCGCGGTTTTCTTTCGCAGGCGGTGCGCTTCATCCACCAGCGCGTCCATCTCCACCTGGGTGATCTGCGGCGTGTCCACCTCGTCGGTCAGCGACAGGACACCTCCGGTGGCGCAGATCTTGATCACGTCGGCGCCGTACTTGACTCGGAAGCGCACCGCGTCGCGGAAACCATCGGGGCCGCTGGCGATCCCGTCCGCCAGCCCGGTCTCCCTGCCGAAACGCATGTACGGGAAGCCGGTGTCGTCGCAGTGGCCGCCGCGCGCTCCAAGGGCGCCCGAGGAGGCCAGGATGCGCGGGCCCGGCGTCACGCCGGCGTTGATGGCGTTGCGCAGGCCGACGTCGATGAAATCGGCGGCCCCCACGTCGCGAATGGTGGTGAACCCCGCCATCAAGGTTCGGCGCGCGAGCTCGGTGCTGCGGATGGCGGTCTCGGCCACGCCACGCCGCAGGTTGTCGAGCGTGCTCTGCGCCCAGTTGTCGGAGAACTCCATGGTGATGTGGGTGTGCGAGTCGATGAAGCCCGGCAGGAGCGTCGCGTCGCCGAGATCCACGACCGTGGCTCCCTGCGGTATTGACAGCCGCGAGCCGGCGGCCTTGATCCGGCCACCCTCGACGACCACCACGCCCTCGCGGATCAACGAGTCCGACCGGCCGTCAAACAGACGCGCCGCCTTCAGCACCGTGACGGCCGGCACCGGCGCCTCGGCCGGCGTCGACACGGAGGCCAATGATGCCGCCACTGCGAAGCATGCACAGAACAGTAAAAGGGTGGAGATTCGATCTCTCATGGTGTGCCCCTCCCGAAGGCTACTTCAGCAGAAACTCCCGGATGAACTCGACCGTGGCGTAGAACTGGAAATCGCGGTTTCTCTTCTTCTGGAAACCGTGGCCCTCGTCCGCGGCCTCCAGGTACCAGACGGTGGCGCCGCTCTTCCGGGCCGTGGCCACCATCTGCGCCGACTCGCTCGCCGGGACCCGGGGATCGTTCTTCCCCTGGATCACGAACAGGGGCTTGGTGATGTTCTTCGCCAGGGCGGCGGGGGCGATGCTCTCCAGGAAGGCGCGCATCTTCGGATCGCGCTCGTCGCCGTACTCGACCCGCCGCAGGTCCCGCCGGTAGGGTGAAGTGTTCTCCAGGAAGGTGACGAGGTTCGAGATTCCGACCACGTCCACCGCGCAGCGGATCCGATCGGCGTAATGAGTGGCCACGGCCAGGGTCATGAACCCGCCGTAGCTTCCGCCCGACACCATGATCCGGCTCTTGTCCAGCTGCGCCTGCGTCCCGATCCAGTCGATGAGGGACTCGATGTCCCTATACGAACCTTCCCGCAGGAACCCGTTATCCAGTTTCTGGAAGCTCTTGCCGTAGCCCGTCGAGCCGCGCACGTTGGGAGAGAGGATCGCCACCCCCATCTCGTTGATGAGGAAATTATCCCGGCCGTTGAAGTCGGGCCGCGACTGCCCTTCCGGCCCCCCGTGGATGTCGATGATCACCGGGCGGCTGCCGGTGAACCGGGCGGGGGGCATGAACAGGAAGCCCGAAATCATCCGATCGTCCCAGCCCTTCCAGCGCACCAGGCGCGGCTGGCTGAAGGTCTCGGTGTCCAGGCCGCCCGTTTCGCTTGTGGTCCAGCGCTCGACCTTGCCGGTGCTGACGTCCAGCGAGTAGGCGTCGTAGGGCCGGGTGGCGGAGCCGAAGCTGAAACCCAGGTCGCGGTTGTTCCGGTGCCATTCCAGCCCGGTCACCAGCCCCGCGGGGAGCCGGGGCACGCTTCGCTCCTTGCGCGTCCGGGTGTCCAGGAGATGCAGCGCGCCTAGGCCGTCCTCGTTCACCACGAAAGCCAGCAGGATGCCATCGTCGGAGAGGGCGAAGTCGTCGATGTCCCACCGGATCTCCGGCGTCAGGAGGGTCTCCTTCTTGGTGGCGAGATCGAGATAGGCCAGGTGCTGGAACTCGGAGTCCCGGTCGCCGACCAGGTAGATTCCCTTCCCGTCCCGGCTGAATCGGCCGCCCGCGTAAAAGACCGTCTCCCCTCCTGCCGCGGGGGTCAGAAGCGTCTTCTCCCCGCTCCGGGTGTCGGCGATCCAGAGGTAGGAGTCGGAAGCGGAGATTTGGTTGATCACCAGCAGCCGGCTTCCGTCCGGCGACCAGTCTTGCACCTCCCAGCCGCCCCCTTCCAACTGAAGCAGCAGTCGGTCGCTCGCGGGATCCGCCGGGCTCAACACGCGGATGTCGACGTCCTGGCCATCTCGAAGGGTGGAACCGTAGGCGATGCGATCTCCCTGGCGCGACCATTTCGGTCCGGTGTTGCGCGACGTGCCGTCGGTGAGCAGGCCGATGCCGCCGTGGAGCCGATCGAGCCGGTAGATCTGGAACGACTCGGCGCCCCCCACGTCCTTGGAGAAGAGGAGCGTCTCCCCCTTCATCGGTTCCACCGCCCCCGAGCCGACCCGGTCGGGGAAGAAGGTGAGCTGGGTCCGGGCCCCGCCCGGGAATTTCACCCAGTGGAGCTGGTCGGTGTCGGCGAACCGGGTGCTGATCACCATCTGCCGCTCCACCGGATGCCACCCCAGGAAGAAGGCGGCGCGGAAATCGTTATAGCGCCCCACATCGTCCACCAGGGAGGCAGCGATGGGGGGGACCCCCTCCACCACCAGGTTCTCGCCCGGGACGAGGGTCTCGCTCCTTCCGAGGGCGGGCGCCGCAAGGCAGAAAAGCAGGAGAAGCAGGGACAGAGGGCGGAGGAATCTTATGATGGGGCTCGCGGCAACGCCACCCACGGGGATCGCGGGAGCGGTTGGGCGGATTCTCTGCCAGAACGGCCCCGGCATTCAAGCGCAGGTTGACAGATTGGCCCACGCCGGGCCTAGAATCGCAGCTTGAATTTTCTTGGCCTCGCTCTCATCGCCGCCCTGGCAACGTCAGATACCGGGGCCCAAATCCCCGATGGCTGGGCAGATCCATATTCAGGTCTCTCCTTTGTTGTCGGACCAGAACAGAAGGTCCTGGCGGTGGATCTGGCGCGCGGACGGACCCGGTGGACGGCGCGTGAGCCAGGATTTCCGCTGGGCTTGGAGGATGGAAGGGTTTTTGTCCTGAGACAGGATCACATTCAGGCTTTGGATCCTTCGACCGGAAAGGTTCTCATGGAGTCCCAGGCCCTGGGCCTTGGAGGCTGGTCCATCCTGGGGAGCTCCCACCCGCACGGTGGCCAGACCTTCACCCACCGAGAGTTCTTCACCCGGGAGGCCCTCCTTTTTGAATGGTCCGCCATGAAGGCTCACGTGAGCGGATACGCGGGCCTGATCAAGGAAGGCGAGGCCGGCGGCAAGGTCCGTATCGATCTAAACACGGGGGCGGTCGAAGAGACTCAGACAGTCCCTGCCTCGGGGAACTCCCCCAAGGACAAACCCGAATTCCTGGCGAAGATCGAGTCTTCGACCCCAGCGGGAGCGAATCTCGTCTGGCGTCCCAGTCTGAATGGACGCCACATCATGGCGCGGATTGTCCCGCCGGGTGAATCGGTGGACTGGGAGCAGGCCCCCAGGCTCAGTTTGGTCTGGGACCTCTACGACCGGATCTCCGGCCGCCGCCTCGGCTCGCCCAAGATCCCGCTCTTGGTCAGGGATTTCGCGGTGGTCCAGGACAGGCTCTTCTGCCTTTGGGAGCATGAACAACCCGGGGCGTTCCATGAACGGGAACTCCGGGTGCTGGATTTCGCCGGCCGCAAGGTTTGGACTCTCAAGCTCTGGGCCGCGCCGACCTATCCCCCGGTCCCCTGAGCCGGCCGAGACTATGTCGGCGCCCTGGTCGGCGGCGCGGTCGGGCGTGGCTTGCGGCGGAGCGGGCGCCAGAGGCCGCCGTCGGTGAAGCAGCCCCAGCCCCAGGTCAGCCAGCGGAGCAGCGCCTGCGCCAGCCAGAGCGCCCAGGCCAGCATCGCCAGGCGGTAGAGCATCAGGTGCACCGACAGCACCCAGGGGCGGGGCAGGACCCGGCCGGCCCGGTCGAGATACCACTGCAGGGAACGCGAGGTCGATCCGTTGCCGGCGATCTGCATCTCCGGCAGGCCGAGGAGCCCCCGCTGGATCGACCAGAAGAGCCCGCCGAGAGCGAACAGGGTCAACCCCACGAGGAGCGCCTGGTAGAGATCGAAACCGATCTCCGAAGCGGTCGCGCCGCGCTCCTTTCGCCAGCCGAGGGCGACGAGCCAGGTGACGATCAGGATCGCCACGGAGAGCGGCACCTGCGTCAGACCCAGGCTGAGCAGGAACCAGTGCTGCCAGCGGAGCGGCGTCAGGCGGACCTGACCGAGACCGAGCGACGCAAGCAGGCTGACGAACAGCAGGCTCCAGAACAGCACCGCCGGCCCCAGCCGCGGCCCGCGGGCGAACAGCGTCCAGCGGTCGGCGGGCATGGCGATATGGCAGGTGGCGTTCACGCTCGGCGCTCCCAGATCGATCTCCGGGGCGCGGAACAGCAACCGGATGCCGCGACTCTCGCGCCACACCAATACGATGATCTGCCGGCCCGGGACGAGCGGCAGCGTGACCGCGCGCCCCTCCTGGCGGATCGGCTGGGCCACGCCGTTGATCGACACCGACTGCAGATCGGCGCCTTCGGGCAGGGAGACGACGTGCTGTCCGCCCCGGCTGCTGCGCAGCGACAACTCAAGCGTCGCATCGGTCGCCCGCAGTCCGGGGGCGAGCGTCAGGCTGCTCGAGTCGATCGTCAGGGTCTGGCCCGGAAGCCCCTCGGGGCGCGAGATCGCGAGCGACACGCTTTCTCCGGGCCAGGGGCGCCACTCGCGCAGCCGGACCTCTCCCTGGTCCGGCAGGTGCACCATCGGGATCCCCTTAGCTTCGAGGTGCCAGACCGGGCCGACCACCAGGCGCCAGACCTCGGTCCAGGGGACCTCGTCGGGGGCCCGTAGCGTCAGATCGGTCTGCTGTTCGAGCGCCGACTCCCACCCCACCTCGGAGACTTGCGGAGCGAGACTCACCTGCGCCTTGCCGCCGACCACGCGCACCTCGGCCGAGGTGACCGACTCGCCCTTCAGGAGCGGCACTTCGACCAGCGCCGCCGCGCCGAGGGGCGTCAGGCGGACCACCTTGGTCGTCACGCGCCATTTGAGACCAAGACTGAGCTCGCGCTCGACGCGCACGAAGGGGGGGAGCGTGCCCCGCTCCAGAGCGGCGGCGGTGCGATCCCCGGTCCGGATCTGCGTCAGCTGCAAATTATCATCGGCCCGGCCGTCCTCGCGGAGCCCGTCGACCCGCCAACCTTGCGCGCGCACCGTGACCTGATGCGGCGCCAGCGGCAGGGGGATCTGGACCACGTCGCGATCGGGGAGCGGGCCATCCATCAGCAGCTGGTGGCTGCCGGGCGAGAGCGGCAGCCACAGGCGCCCGTCCTGGGAACGGGCCAGGCCGGGCGCCGCGGCGCCGTCGAGCAGCACGCGATCGGGGAGCCACTGGTCGGCGCCGCCCGGCAGCGGGATGGCGGTGGCGACCGCGGCCTGCGCCTCGATCCGCAGCAGCATCCGGCCCGGCGTGATCTCGAGGGCGAGGCGTGGGATCTGGGCGCAGTTCGGGTGGCAGTCGGGCGGCGCCAGGAGGCGGGTGCGCAGGGTCTCCAGCATGTCGGCCGGTGGCATCTCGGCGCGGGCCTCGGGCGCCGACGCGGCGACCAGGGCAACCACCAGCAGCGCCGCCCCGGCGGCCCGCGCGGCTCGCGGTGGAATCGGCAGGCCGAGCCGGCGCAGCAGAGCGCCAGGCCACCCGCCGGAGGGCAGCGTGGCGGTGCACAGCCCGAGGATCGCCAGCAGGGCGACGCGCAGGAAGGCGAGGAGAAAGTTGATGCCGGGCGGTACCAGGAACAGCCGCAGCCGTTGGCCGTGATCGACCGGCCCGCGCCAGCGGAGGCTTACCGACTTCCAGCCCCAGGCCGGCAGCCCCGGACCGGTCTGCACCACCGCCTTGGGATCGACGGCGTTCAGGTATGAGGCGTACGACGACGACAGCTTCGCCGCCCGGTCCCGGCGCGCGGCGGGAGGCGCGGCGACGTTGCCGCTGATGTAGCCAAGCGACCGGATCTTCCCGGCGACCAAGTCACCCTCGGCGGCCTCCTCCATCCCCACCAGCTCCTGTGCCTGCTCCACCTCGATATCTTTCGGTTCGCCGCCCCCGAGCATCCCGCCCACGACGCCGCCGATTCCGCCGCTCCCCTGGCCGGGCCCGGCGGGGATCGACGTGAAGGGGAGCTCGAGGACCGGATAGATCGCGGTGCGGACCTGCTGCACCATGAAGGGCACGGCGATGATCGCCAGGATCACCAACGCCAGGCGCTGGCCGAGCCGCGCCACGCGACGGATCCGTCCCTCCGGGAGCGCCCGGGCGAGGGCCTCGCCTGCCAGCAGGAAGAGCCAGATGTAGCGGGGCGCCCCCGGCTCCTTCCAGGTCAGGGCGAACGTGATCAGGGCGCAGGCCCCCCAGCGCCGCCCCCAGAGCCTGCCGACTGCGAGGGCCGCGATCAGGGCAAGGAAGAGATCGAGCAGGGTCCAGGAGGAGATCCAGGTGGAAGAAACGTCGTCCACGCCCGAGGCATGAAACAGCCTCCAGCCGGGCGGCAGGTTCAGCTGCCCCGACACGCGGTTGAAGTCGTGGTCCCAGCCGACCGCCGGCAGGCTCGAGGCGCCGCCGTCGATCCGGCTGTCGGCGTCGAGCCGCACCTGTCCCTGCCGCAGCTCGATCCCGGCCGGGCCGTCCGCGGAGAGCCGCGTGATGAACTGGGCGGTGCCGCCGACCGCCGCCCGTCCGAGGACCGCAGGGGCCTGCATCTCGAGACGCCAGCCGCGCAGCATGCTGCCGCTGATCCGGTCGTGGATGGTGTAGCCGCCTCCGTCGAAGTCGAGCCACAGGGTGCGCTGCAGGGCGAGCTGGTCGGGGGCCGGGTCGGCGTCGCCGCGCCGCTTCTCCTGCAGCGTCATGGTCGCCCCGGGGCGCATCAGGTAAGCCGGCAGGCGCTTGAGGTGGTCGGGGAGCGTCGTCTGCTGCGGGTCGATCCCCTGGGCCCCCTCCACGGTCACCAGCCGGAGATGGGGGCGGGCGTCGAACACCCATACCTCCTCCGGATCCCAGGGGCCGCCGGGCTCGGCGAGGGTGAGCGCCCCGAGCGGACCGACGTGGCGCGCCGTCAGATCGATCGACCAGGAGCCGGGGCGGACCTGGATCCGCAGGCGACCGTCCGGCTCGAGGCGCGCCGGCAGCGGGCTGTCGAGCGACATCGGCACGAAGCCGGCCGGCAGGGCTCGGCCGAGGAGCGCCTCACGCCCCTTCCCCGACACCTGTAGATCAATATGCGTCGTCAGGAGCAGCGGGATCTCGTCGGTCACCGTCCGGTAGACGGTGATCTCCAGCCGGTTCTCCCCCGCCTCGCTGCCGCCCCGCTTCTGCAGCCAGAGCCGCCCCTGCTCGTCGCGCCCGGGGAATTCCACCCTTTGACCCCGCACGGTCAGCTCGAGCAGGCCGGTCTCGTTCGGCACCTGAAGGAGGGGCGGCAGGGCGTCCCATGAGAACCGGCCCGACACCGCGTGCGGTCCCTTGTCCAGGCGCACGCTCGGATGGCCGCCCTGCAGGGTGACGACGGCGCTCCGGCCGTCGATCCGCACCTCCTGGGGCCAGAGCTTCGCGTCGCCCGGGAGCGGGACCCAGCCGTCGCGGTAGATCAGCCACTGCTGGGAGAAGCGGCCGGAACGATCGCCCAGGTCGAGCGCCAGGCGGGCGGGCCAGGCGCACTGGCGGCGCTCTTCGGTCCCCTGGAAAAAGGGACAGAGCGCCTCCTCGTGTCCGTACAGCACCCAGTCGATCCAGGGGCGCAGCGGCTCGGGCGTCTTCTCCCGGGAGAGAGGACCGGCCAGCGTCGCGCCGAACAGGGCCGGCGCGAGGCATCCAAACAGCAGCAGCCCGGCCAGACGCTTCATCAATCCCTCCCTCGCGCTATCGCGTCGAAGATGCGGTCCGATGCGTCGTTTTGCAAGGGGGCCCCCGCGGCGCGAACAACGCGACGATTCCGCACCTTCGCCCCTCACTCCCTGAAGATGAAGGGCACCGCCATGAGGATCACTCCGATGATGACGAGCATGACGGTGCCCGACACGAAATAGGGGAACACCATCAGCCCGATCCCGCACAGCAGGGGAACGACCGCCTGTTGCCTCTTGCCGTAGATGAAGTAACCGCCCCCGACGGCGCCGAACAGCACATCCCAGATGAGCGAGGCCGTATCGTTCATCATCTGACTTCAGCGCGCCACAAGTGTGTGCCGCTCATTGCAGTGACTGTCTCCTTCACCCCACCTGGGGCAGGTGGCGTGCGGCGCGAGGGGCCGCCGGTTCGCGAGCCCGTCAGCCGCCGCGATTCCCCTTGGGAAGGACGATGGTGTACTGCGGGTGGCCGCGCGACGAACCGTGGGCGCCGCCTCCTGAGGTGTCGCCGCCGCCGCGGGCCGGTCCCTCCCCGTCAAGAAGCTCGATCTTGCCGGCTTTCAGCAACGCCAGGATGGAGGCTTCCCCGACGGCCTGATCCGGTATCTGGCCGGTCTTCGCCGGCCCGAGGAAGAGAACCTTGCCCCCCGAAAAAGCCACCCGGATCGGAGCGCGAGTCTTGTTGCGGATGGTCTTCACGATTCCTCCATGGCTTGACACCCGGATCCTACCCATTGATGAGCCATCATGGAACCGTGAGAATATCAGGGGTGCCGTACGCCATTTCGTCGACTTTCTCGAAGATGCAGATTGAGGGATTCCAGTGAAAGGTCTGGCTTCCGCCCTCGTATTCGAACAGGACCACTCCGGGATATTTGAATTCAAGTTGAGGCGCCTGACCCTGTTTGCATGAGGTCGGGTCTCGGCCGCATTCCGTCCGATACTTCCCGGTTGGAGAAAGAAGCAGTCCATGGTCTTGCGCTCCTTCTTCATCAAAGGAGAGAATCTCGATCACTTTCGTCGGTGCGTCTGGAAAATGGAGGAAAGCAAAGACTCCCCAGCCCTCCGATTGTTTTTCCAGGAGAATCCAGACGTCGTCGTTCACGCCGTTCCCGTCAAAATCGCCGGTGATGTGGAACGGGGTCGGTCGGGCCAACCGATATTCCTCCCAATCGTCTTCGTAATCCGACCTTCCGGGGTAACGCCACCCATGCATCAATTTATCCTTCCCACCGCCCAAGCTGGCGCAGCCCGAAAGAAGCAACCCCAGGATGGCGATATTTGCTATTGGAATGCGGGCGCAATCGAACATTTACGGTCCTTTTGGCTTCTCAGCCAGCGTGAACAGGATGGAGGCTTCTCCGACGGCCTGATCCGGTATATGGTTTTCACGATTTCTCCATGGCTTGACACCCGGATCCTACACCGGCTGCCCTCCGGCCGGGACGCGGCCCGGCTACGGTTTGAGGATGTGCCCCTCGGACCGGGCGACATCCGAGTCCGCAACGCCGGCGAACCAGGCCACCGGCAGGGCGAGCTAAGTTCCCCGCACCAGCGCGACCGCCTCGCGCGCGGCGTCGTAGCCGGCCCGGGTGGCGAGCTCGAAGCTCGGCATGCCGTTGCGATCGCTGTGGGCGAAGGTGATGCGGCCGAGCGGCCGGGTCAGATCGCGGCGGAGCGTACCGGTCAGGAAACCGGGGTACGGGATCACCATGTGGTGCCCCCAGGCGTAGACGTCGAGACGCGTCACGTCACCCAGGATGCCCGGCACGAACGACTCCAGGTCGTCGGCCAGGCGGTCGGCCCAGTGCGACCAGGGTTTTTCGAGGATCTCCGCGCGGGCCACCTTCCCTTCGAGCGGCGCGTAGAGGCAGAGGACGTTCGGGCGGCGCGGGTCGCCGGTCCGCCAGCGGTCGGAGTTGTAGTCGGCGACCACGAACCCCTGCGATAGCCGGCCGGTGGCGGTGGCGCCGTTGAACCAGGCGAGCGGTGTTCCCTTGAGGACGGGCGTCCGCTTCACCGAGACCGCTCCGATGAACAGCGCCCCGTACCGGTACTTGCGGAAGCCGTCCCGGCCCGCAGCGTCCAGCTCGGGCACCATCCTGCCGGTGATGTGCTTCTGGCTGGCGATGACGACGGAACGCGCCCGGCGCATCGAGAAGCGGCCGGTCCGCGCGTCCACGAAGGTCACCCGCACCTCGCCGCCCCGGTTTTCGACCCGCACCGCCATGAAGCCGGTCCGCAGCCGGTCTTTCCCCACCTTCGCTGCGAGCCGTTCCGCGATCCAGGCGTTGCCGCCCGGCAGGGTGATGTCCTCCCCGCCCTGCCCGCCGCTGAGGAACGCCAGAAAGGCATAGGCCGACACGTCGGCGATCGCTCCGCCGATGTTCGCCGTGCTCATCTCGTCGATGAGGGCGAGGGTCCGCGGACTCCAGTCCTTGCGCCTGGCGTACTCTTCCATGGTGATCGTGTCGAGGGCGAGGATCTCCGGATCGCGGCTTCCCTCTTCGACCGGCATCGCGAAGGTGGGCCGGCCGTCCTTTCCCTTGCGGGCCGCCCAGCCCTCCAGGTCCCTGAGATAGGCCATCTCATCGGCGCGGTCGCGCACCGAGAGCGGCATGCGCGACACGAGATCCACCGGCCCGCCGCCGTAGATCGCGTCGCGGTACCAGGTGCCGTCGATGAGGATGTTGGTGTTCGGTCCGGGCCCCACCAGCGCCGGGTCGATGCGCGGCGTGCCGTCGGCGGCGAACCCGGTGACAACGCCGAGATCCTGGTAGAGCCGGGTCAGGAATGGATCCTTGGGGCGCACGAGCGCGATGGTCGCGCAGGTGTAGTCGGTCCCGTTGGCGTTCCCCTTGCGCGCATTGCCGCCGATGTAGTCCTCTTTCTCGTACAGCACCACGTCGTCGAGCCCGCCACGCTGCAGCTCCCACGCCGCCATCAGGCCCGAGACCCCTCCCCCGATGACGATGGCGTCGTGCAACCGCCCCTCCGGGACGAGCGGCGGGATCGTCAGCGCGCCATCGCGCAGGCGGTGAGCCACCTCGTACCATTCGGCGATCAATTCACCATCGTAGTTGCGCGCCGGCCCCGGCGCCGCCGCGGTAGTCTGGCCGAGGAGCTGCCCGATCGACAGCCGCGCGCCCAGGCCCGCGACCACCGTCGCCTTCAGGCTGCCGTTGAGGAACAGCCGCCGGGTGAGACCGCGGGCGGCCGACGAAGAGCGATCCTTGAGATCCCGCATCGACGTGCCTCCCTCCATGAGCGTCCGGATCGTGGAATGGTGCCGGGGATCATACCCGGGAGGGGGCGGGTGTCCTAGCGCGGAGAGGGCGTCGGCGCTCCGCCCGGCTTGTGGCCGATGACGTTCATCGCCAGCGCCAGCATCGAGCCGACGTCGGTGAGATTGGCCGGCAGGACGAGGGTGTTCCCCGCCTTCGCCAGCTCGCCGAAGCGCTCGATATACTGCTCGGCGACGCGCAGCTGCACCGCCTCGAAGCCGCCCGGCAGCTGAATCGACTCGGCCACCTTGCGCACCCCTTCGGAGGTGGCGCTGGCGATGGCCAGGATGGCCGACGCGGCGCCTTCGGCCTCGTTGATCTGCTGCTGCTTCCTCGCCTCGGAGGCCTTGATAACTTGTTGTTTCTCGCCTTCGGCGTTGTTGATTGCGGCGTCGCGCTGTCCTTCGGAAGTCAGGATGACGGCGCGCTTCTCGCGCTCCGCGCGCATCTGCTTCTCCATGGCCGCGAGAACGTCCTTGGGCGGGGTGATGTTCTTGATCTCGTAGCGCAGCACCTTGATGCCCCACGGCTCCGACGCCTTGTCGAGCTCGTTGACCACCTGTACGTTGATGTGCGTGCGCTCCTCGAAGGTGCGGTCGAGATCGATCTTGCCGATTTCGCTGCGCAGAGCGGTCTGCGCCAGCTGCGAGATGGCGAACATGAAGTCGGCGATGCCGTACGACGCCCGCTCGGGATTCATCACCTTGAGATAGAGCACGCCGTCCACGTGCACCTGCACGTTGTCGCGCGTGATGCAGACCTGCTCCGGGATGTCGACCGCGTTCTCCTTGAGCGAGTGCCGGTAGCGGAGGATGTCGAAGAACGGCACGAGGAGATGAAAGCCGGCCTGCAGCGTGCCGGCATATTTGCCGAGGCGCTCCACGATGTAGGCGCTCTGCTGCGGGACGACCACCGCCGTCTTGGCGATGACGACCAGGATGAAGACGGCCAGGAACACCACCACGATCAGCATCGGCGTCATGACTCTCTCCCGCGGAGGCTCCCGCCCATCAGCGTTCCTGCTCCGCCTTCACCCACAACATCAGTCCGTCCACCTGCTCGACGCGGCAGCGCTGTCCGCGCCGCAGCGCCTCCGCGGCGCGGCTGCGCACGCTCCACGACGTGCCGCGCAGCTCCGCCTTGCCGACCCCGCCCGCCGCGATGTCTTCCGACACGATGGCGGTCTCGCCGACGAGCGAGTCGACCGCCGGGCGCTGCGGCTCGCGACTCTTCATCCAGACGAGGAGGGGCTTCCGGAACAGCAGCAGCGAGACCACGCTGATGATCGAGAACAGCAGCCACTGCGCCCAGACCGGGCCGACGGCGTGCATCCCGGTGAGCAGCCCGACCAAGACAGCCGCCACGCCGAAGAAGGCGATGAAGAACCCTCCCGGCGTCCCCAGCTCGAGCCCGAGCAGGATGAATCCACCCACGACCCACAGCCACCACGGCATCGATCCGCCCCCCCTGAGGGGCACAGACTAGACAGTGAGGGCGGCGACGTCAAGTGGAGAGGGGCGGCACGAACCCTGATTTGACGGACGGACCCGGGTCGAACCTAGAATGGCGCGTCGCTCAGGCGACACGAGGATCTCACGATGATGAAGCGGGTCGTGGTCACCGGGGCTTTCAGCTACACCGGAGCCGCGGTCGCGCGTGAGTTCCATCGTCGCGGGTGGCGCGTTCACACCCTGACGAACCGCGCCGCCCCGGCCGGCAACGGCCCGATCACCGTCTCTCCTCTGAGGTTTGAGCTCGACCACCTGCGGCGCGAGCTCTCAGGTGCGGACGCGTTTGTCAACACATTCTGGATCCGCTTCCCGTGGCGAGGACAGAACTTCGACACCGCGGTGGACTCATCGCGACTGCTGCTCGATGCGGCCCGCGGCGCCGGCCGTGTCGTGCATGTGAGCGTCAGCAATGCCGTGTTGGGCGCGTCGCTCGGATATTACCGTGGCAAGGCGACCATCGAGGCTTACCTGCGCGCGAGCACGCTCAGTTACGCCATCGTCAGACCGACGCTCGTCGTGGGCGCCGGTGATGTGCTGACCAACAACATCGCCTGGTTGCTGCGCACGTTCCCTCTCTTTCTCATGCCAGGAGGTGGACGCTATCGGCTTCAACCGGTGACCTTGGCCGATACGGCGCGAATCATCGCCGATGCTGTCGAGACCCGGGATAACGTCGAGGTCGACGCGGCGGGCCCGGAGATCTTCAGCTTCGGGCAGTACATTCGACTGGTCGCCGCGGCCTGTGGCCTTCGGCCGCTCATCGTGAACGCCCCGAACTGGCTCGCGCTGGCCGCGCTGCGGATGGTCCGGCCCCTGGTGCGGGACGTGGTGCTGACGCGCGAGGAGTTGCTGGGTTTGGAGCAGGAGCTGCTCCTATCGCACGCGCCACCCCTGGGCCAGGAGTCCGTCGCCGACTGGCTGCGCGCGAACGGCGCGGCGTTTGGCAGGAGTTATGTGAATGATCTCTCGCGTCACTTTGGCGCAGGCGCGGCGGCGCCGATCCTCGATCCAGCCACCTCGATTCGGCACGGGTCTACCCCTTGATGAGCGCCTCCAGCACCATCGCTCCGCCGGCCCGAAGGCCCCCCCGCCTGACGCGGCGCGCTCTTCTCGAGGCCGCGGAACGTCTGGCAGAGCGCGATCCCGACCTGCAACGAATCCTTCACACTCACGGCCCGCCGCCGCTCTGGGCTCGCACGCCGGGCTTCGAGACGTTGATCCGTATCATCCTCGAGCAGCAGGTCTCGCTCGCTTCCGCCCAGGCCATTTTCCAGCGGCTCCGGCGCGAGGTCGTCCCGCTGACCGCCGGCCAGTTGGCGAAACTTGGGATCGTCCGGTTGCGATCTCTTGGCGTGACCCGGCAGAAGGCGGCCTACTGCGTGCAGCTCGCGCAAGCGGTGCGCGACGGGCGCCTCGACCTCAACGCGCTGGGAGGATTGGACGACGTCACCGTCATCTCCGTGCTGACCGCGCAGCGGGGGGTCGGCCCTTGGAGCGCCTCGATCTACTTGTTGATGGCGCTGCGCCGCCCCGACATATGGCCGGCCGGAGACATCGCCTTGCAGCGGGCGGTGCACCGCGTGAAGCGGCTGCGACGACCGCGGCCGGCGGAACAGATCGCCCGGATCGCCGAAACCTGGCGCCCGTTCCGCTCCGTGGCGGCGCGCATGATCTGGCAGCAGTATCTGGCGGAGCGCCGACGATGAGACTCACGCCGCCCGTGTGGATCGACACCCCGTCGTGACGTCGTCCTGCGCTCTGGCCATCTGGTGCGTCAACTGCGGCTCGGGCGGCGGTTCCTCGGGCGCGCAGAATTCCGACCCTCTACAAAGACCGGGTGGGTGCATTTGCTACGATGGCGGCTTCAATTTCCGATCCTGCGTCGTCACCGCCGATTATCAAACGTGCCTCGATACGGTGACCACCTGCAACCCATTCTTCTACACCAATGGCGACTGTTCACACAGGTGTCCCGGCAGCCCGCAGCGGTGTCCGTAGCGTGCCGGCTGGCGTCTTGCATCGTTTCACCGCGGGAGGCTACACTGCCTTGCCTGCCGGTCAAGTGACCGGCAACCTCGCCTTGCCTCTGTCGTCTTGGAAGGAGTCTTCGGTGCTCACGTGGAAATCACGGTTCGGTGAAGAACGGGGATCCCGGCGGATCGTTGCGCCGCTGCTCGCGGGCCTGATGGCGGCCGGAGGGTTCGCGCTCCTCGCGACCGCGGCGCGCGCCCAGGAGCCGGACTCGGGCGTGACGCCCTTCGCGGGCGTACGCACCTTCGTCGGCGCGCCGTACGTCCCGCGCTGCGAGAACCTCCGGGCGGACATTGCCATTCTCGGGGTTCCCTTCGATGAAGGGACCTGGGGCTGGCCTGGAGAGCGCTACGGGCCACGCGACATCCGCGAGGGATCCCAGGACTACAAGCAAATCAATCTGAAGAACGGCTTCTACTATCTCGATCGGGATCAGTACGTCCTGAAGGGGAAGCGCTGGGCCGATTGCGGCGATGTCGAGGTCTCTCCCACGGTGCCCTCGGCCACCAACGACCGGGTCACCGACGCCGTCAAGCGGATCATCGCGCAGAAGGCGTTCCCCGTGGTGATCGGCGGCGATCACAGCATCACCTTCCCCATCGTGCGCGCGATCGAGACGCCGTCGTTGATGATCGTCCATTTCGATTCGCATCTCGACACCTGGACGAGTACGCCGGGCAACATCGATCACTCTTCGCCGATTCGCCGCGCGGCGGCGCTTCCGAACGTGCGCAAGATCGTCCAGATCGGCATGCGCGGCCTGGCGAACGACACCGAGGCCAGCCAGAATGCGCGCCAGCTCGGCACGCAGATCATCACGACCGAAGCGATCCGCCGCAAGGGGCTGGAGTGGGCCATCGCGCAGATTCCCAAGGCGGAGGCGATCTACGTCACCGTGGATGTGGACGTGATGGACCCGAGCGTGGCGCCGGGAACCGGAACGTACGAGCCGGGCGGCCTGCGCTTCGAAGAGCTCGACGAGATCCTCATGTCGCTGCCGTCGAAAGGCAGGATCGTCGGCTTCGACGTCGTGGAGGTGAATCCCCTGCGCGATCCGAGCGGGCGCACCGGCCAGACCGCGGCCCGGCTCATCATCGACCTTCTGGGAGCCATCTTCCACTGACGGGGCGGGGCCATCGTCCCCGCGCCCATCCCCCGCCGCTCAACGGGTCGCCAGGATGCGGAACGAGTGCGCCTTGCAGACGATGGTGACCGGCATCCCCTCTCGCAGGCCGAGCCGCCGCCGGGCCTCCGTGGTAATGGAAGCGAACAGTGGCGCCGGCAGCCGTCCCACGGCGACGCCGACCAGAAGCTGGCCCGCGTGCCCGTCTTCCGGTCTCGCTTCGCGGATGTCGCGGATCGTCCCTGCAAGAATGTTCTGAGCCGATAGCGCCGTGGGAGTCTGCGTGGCGAGGATCAGCTCTTCGGCCCGCACCGCCAGGATCGCCTCGCTCCCCACGGCCGGCGCCGCTTCGCGCCCCGCCGCCGCGCGGTCGATCCCGGCACCGCCAGCGGCGACGGTGATCGAAACTCCGGGCTCGAGATCGACCGTCACGACCGAATCGGATACCGCGGTGACCATGCCGCGCACGACGTTCTCGAACCCCTCCGCCCATGTCATCGGGACGATCGACGGGGTCGCGAAGATCTCGTCGGGAGGACCGTGCGCCATCGTCCTTCCTCCGGCGAGCACCATCACTTCACGGCAGAGCGCCTTGATCTCGGTGGCATCGTGGGAGACGTGCAGCGTCGGCATGGCGAACTCCTCCCGGACCCTGAAGAGATAAGGGAGGATCCTCCGGCGCAGTGCGAGATCGAGGTTGGCGAGCGGCTCATCGAGCAGCAGCAGCTCCGGGCCCGAGCAGAGGGCGCGTCCGAGGGCCACCCGCCGGCGCTCACCCCCCGAGAGCGTCCGAACATCGCGCCCGGCCAGATCGGCCAGCTCGAGGACCTCGAGGACCTTGCGAGGCTCGATGCGCGCCCGGCCCGCCCTTTCGGCGCGTCTGCGTCCCGACCGAAGATTTCCCATGACGTCGCGATGCGGAAAGAGCAGGAGATCCTGCGGGACATACCCGATGCCGCGCCGTTCGGGAGGCAGGCGAATGCCGCGCGCCGAGTCGAGCCAGGTCCGGCCATCAACTCTGATCACCCCGCGCGCCGCCGCGCGAAGACCGGCCAGCGTTTCCAGGATGGTCGTCTTGCCGGCGCCCGAGGGGCCGAAGATCCCGAGCGAGCTCTCGGCCGTCTGCCACCGGACCGACAGCGTGAAGCGGTCGAGGAGCAGGGAGATGTCGATCTCGAGGCCGCGGCTCATGCGGGGCGCGTACGCCGGCGCAGCAGGGTCTCGACCGTGAAGATGGTCGCGAAGGCCAGCGCGACGGCGATGCCGACCAGAAGCAGCGCCTGCCGATCGTGCCCGATCTGCATTTCGCTGAAGATGCCGAGCGCCAGAGTCTGCGTCCTGCCGGGGATGTTCCCCGCCACGATCACCGTCGCGCCGAATTCTCCGAGCGCGCGGCTGAAGCCGAGGAGGGCGGCGGCCAGCAGGCCGCGCCGGGCGAGCGGCAGGGTGATCTCGACAAAGGTGCGGACGGGGCCGAGGCCGAGCGTCCGGGCGACCCCCTCGAGGCGTCGATCGACCTCTTCGAAAGCGACGCGCGCGGTCCGGGCGACGAGAGGGAGCGCCATCAACGACGACGCCAGCGCCGCCCCCTTCCAGGTGAACAGGAGATCGAGGTCGAACCCCAGAGTCCGCTCTCCGAGCGGCCCATCCCGGGCCAGAAGAGTCAGCAGCAGATAACCGACCGCCGTCGGGGGCAGGACGAGCGGCAGCGCGGTGATCGTTTCGATCATGCTCTTGCCGCGGAAATCGCGGCGCGCCAGGAGCAGGCCCAGCAGGACCCCGGGTGGAAAGATGATCGCGGTCGCCCAGAGAGCGACTTTCAGACTGAGGAGCAAGGTGACGATCGGGGGGGAGCTCACCGCGACCGGCCGATGACGATGAAGCCGTGCCGCTCGAAGGCCGCGGCCGCTGCGGGTCCGGCGAGCCAGGCCGCGGCGCGCCGGGCCAGGTCGAGGCGGGGTCGTTCCTTCAAGGCGGCGAGCGGATACGAAATGTGTGGTCCCTCTTCGTCGCTGACTTCGTAGACCACGCTCACCTTGTGCGAGATCGCCGCGTCGGTCTTGTAGACGATCCCCACCTCGACTCCGCCCGACTCGACCGCAGCCAGCGCGGCGCGCACGTCGAGCAGCGGAACGATCCGATCCTTGACCTCATCCCACAACCCGATCTTCTCGAGCCAGATCTTCGCATACTTCCCCGCCGGAACCGCTTCGGGGTTGGCCAGCGCGATCCTCCTGACGCCGGGATCGGCGAGGCCCCGTGGGAGCGCCACCCCCAGCGGGGCGTCCGCGCGCCTGACGATGACCAGCCGGTTGGACAGAAGCGAGCGGCGCGATGCGCTATCGACGAGGCCGGCCTTGGCGACGTGGTCCATCCACGATTCGTCCGCCGAGAAGAACAGGTCGGCTTTGTTCCCGGCCTCGATCTGCCGCGCCAGATCGCTCGAGGCGCCGAAGTTGAAGACGAGATGCGCCCCGACCGCTTCGCCGCACGCCGGCGCGATCTCTTGCAAGACGTCGCGCAGGCTCGCCGCCGCGTACAGAGTCAGCTCCGGAAGCACGGCCTTCGCCGGCGACGAGGCGATCGGCCCGTTCCGGCCAATCAGCAGAATCACCAGCCATAGGCCCAGAAGCCTGACCCGCCGCATGGCCGATCCTTCCGTCGACGCAGTACACTTTCCGATGCGCGCCCGCCGGAGGCTTATTGTATGTCGTGCAGGCGCGCCTGGCTCCTGGTCGACACGATGAACCGGGCCTTCCTCCAGCCGCTGGTCGGCACCCCGCGGCGCGGGGCACCCCCGGCATCAGAGCCGGTTCAGGAACTCGATCAGGTTACGCCGTTCGCGCTCGGGGAGGGCGCCGAACAGATCGCGCGAGCGCGTTCCCTCTCCGCCATGCAGCCGGATCGCCTCTTCGACCGACTGCGCCCGTCCGTCGTGCAGAAAGACCTTGGAGAGATGGAGCCCCATCAGCGGCTCGGTGCGGAATTCGGTCGGCCGCGCGAGGCCGAGGCAGACGTCGGCCAGGTCGGGGCCCATGTCGTGCAACAGGAGATCGGTGTAGGCGGCGACCCACCGGTCGCGCAGCGCCCGCACCGGGCTGTCGCCCGTCCGGAACGCGGGCCGATGGCAGGCCGCGCAGCCGATGCGGGTGAACAGCCGCCGGCCACGCCAGGCGCCCAGCGACATCCGGAGCGGTGAAGGCGGGGCGAGGAGCCGGACGAAGTCGTCGGCGAGGCCGAGGTCGCGCGCATCGATCTCGGGCTCCGGGACCGGGTCGACTCCGGCCGGGATCGGCTGACCCGCGATCGTCCCTTCGTCCGGAAAAGCCGCGCTCGTGATCCCCTGCTCGTTCAGGAACGCGCCGGCGTTGAATTCACGCAGCGTCGGGACGAAGGCCTTCCGCCCGAAGCGGCCGACGCGGCCGTCGGTGAATCGGTTCGGCCGGCCGGAGATGCCGTCGCCATCCCGGTCGTCGGGGTCGGCGAGGGCGAGAATCTCCGCGGTCGGCACGGCGTCGAGCAGGCCGAAGCCCAGGATGTCGGGGGTCGTTCGCGTGGCGCGATCGGTCGCCTGCGCCGGGATCGGCTCGGCGTCGATGCCGAGCGCCTGGGTGAGCGCCGGCGTGGCGTGCAGCTGAAAGACCGGCCCGCCGAGATCGGCGAGCGCATCGCAGGTTCCGTCATGACGCAGCGCGGTGGCGTGCGTCTCTCGCTCGTCGCCCCTGCCCCCCGGCGCCGGATCTTCATGGCACTCGGCGCAAGCGTTGGCGTTGAACAGCGGACCGAGGCCGGCCTCGGGCGCGAAGGTCCTCTGAAAGACGAGCTTGCCTCGATCGAAGCGATCCCGCTCCGCCTTGGTGAGACCAGGAAGCGGGTCACCCGGCTTCGCCGGTCGGGCGCAGCCGCCGACCAGCAGCACCAGCGCGAACCCCATCCATGAGACGACGGCAAGACCTCGGATCCTCTTGGTTCGTTCCATCCCGCACCCCCCGTCAGCCTCGATCCCGAATCGTGCCTCTGCCCTCGAAGGTGATGGCGGGGGCGGCGCGGGTCAAGCGGAGGAGAGCCGATCTCGAAAATGATCTGTCACGACGATACCGCGCGCGGCAAGGGTCGTGCGCGGAACCCGGACACCGTCTGACGGAACCGCCCAGAAATGGATCCGCCTGCGAATTTTACCGCGCCGGGATCGCCTGTGGCAGCGGCGCGGGCAACGGTTTGCGCGGCAGCATCCCGGGCCGGGTCGCGGCGTTGTAGACGAACGACGCCAGGATCGCCGA